>JBILVO010000017.1:0-44353 GCA_044370415.1 Pirellulales bacterium | reverse complement strand
GTGGTCGCCACCGACCACGACCTGCGGGGCGTCGACGAGTCGCAGCCCTACCCATCGCGCTACCGGGCCTTCTATCCGGAGACGAAGGCGGCGGCGGAGCGGGAGGTGCTCGCGGCCCACGGGCCCGTCCTGCGGACGGTCTCGCTGCGGCCGCACCTGATCTTCGGCCCGGGTGACACGAACCTCGTGCCCACGGTCCTCAAGCGGGCCCGCGCCGGCCGGCTCATCCAGGTGGGTGACGGCCGGAACCTCGTCGACCTGACGTTCATCGACGACTGCGTCGCGGCCCACCTGCTCGCAGCCGCGGCGCTCGAGGACCGGCCTGGTGCGGGCGGCCGGGCCTACTTCATCAGCCAGGGCACGCCGGTTCCGCTCTGGGACTGGATCGGCCGGGTACTGGCGCTCCACGACGTGCCGCCGATCCGCCGCCGGGTGTCGGCGGCCACAGCCGGGCTCCTCGCGACGGCGGCCGAGGCGGCCTGGCGGATGCTGCGTCTCGCGTCCGATCCGCCGCTGACGAGGTTCCTGGTGGAGGAGATGGCGACCGACCACTACTTCGACATCTCGGCCGCGCGGCGGGAGCTCGGGTTCATGCCGAGCTGCGACGTGTGGGAGGCGACCAAGCGTTCGTTCAGTCGATCTCTCCCGCGGTGACACGGCGGCCGACGCTTCACGGCCGTCACGCGGGCCGCGGCTGACCACCGGTCGCCGTGGGCAGCCCGGCCGCGAGCCATGCCTTGTAGCCGCCGACGAGGTCCCGCACGTCACGGCGGCCGATTTTTTGCAACAGGCTGGCGGCGATCGCGGAGCGATATCCTCCCTCGCAGTGCACGGCGACCGCCCGACCGGCCGGCACCTCGTCGATCCGCTCTCCCAGCCGTGGCAACGGGATGTTGATCGCACCCCGGATGTGCCCGCCGGCATACTCCGCCTCGCTGCGCACGTCGACCACCGTCGGAGCAGGCCCGGCCTCGACGCGGCCGCCGTCGATCCATTCGGCGAGCGCCGCGGCCGTGATCCGGTCGGTGCGCTCGACGAGATCGTCCCGGGCGGCCAGCGCCGCCATCCCGTCCGTCAGGGTGCCGGCGACGTTGTCGAAGCCGATCCGTCCGAGCCGCATCACCGCCTCATCCTCCCCGCCTGGCTCGGCGACCACGACGATTGGCACCTCGTGGTCGAGCATCGATCCGGCCCAGGTCGCATACCTTCCGCTCAAGGCGACATTGAGCGCGCCGCGCAGGTGGCCGCCCTCGAAGTCCACCCCGTCCCGGACGTCGAGCAGCTGGGCTCCCGCCCGCTGCATGGCCAGCACCTCGTCGAGCGAGAGCGACGTGAGCGTCCGTTTCATCGATTCATCGAGCGAGGCCCGTTCCTTGCGGTTGAGGATCGCGTCGTGGACGAAATACTCCGGCGCCTCCGGCTGATCCGCCATGACGATCCGCCTGAACGCCTCCCGGCCCATCGGCTGCAGCGCGTAGTTGAACTTTTTCTGCTCGCCGATCGTGGAGACGGTCTCCTTGGAGAGCGACTTGCCGCACATGCTTCCCGCCCCGTGCGCCGGATAGACGAGCGTGGCATCGGGAAGCTTCACGAGCTTTTGGGTGATGCTCTCGTAGAGCATGTCCGCAAGTTCGTCGGCCGTGACGCCGATGCTCGCGAGGAGATCGGGTCTGCCGACGTCGCCGATGAACAGCGTGTCGCCGGTCATGACGGCCTGCGGCACGCTGCCGCTCTTCGCCAGGTCGTACACCACGATCGAAATGCCCTCGGGCGTGTGCCCGGGCGTCTCCAGCACCTCGAGCCGGACGTCGCCGAACTCCACGCGGTCGCCGTCCTTCATCTTCTCGCAGGCGAACTCCGCCTCCGCCCGGCGTCCCAGGCGGATCGTCGCCCCCGTCGCGTCGCGGAGCTCGATGTGCCCCGCGATGAAGTCGGCGTGGAAATGCGTGAGGAAGACGTGCCTGATGACGCAGCCCTGCGCCACGGCGTCGGCGAGATACTGGCCGACGTCGCGCTGGGGATCGATGACGGCCGCCGTCTTCGACGTCTCGTCGGTGATCATGTACGACGCATGCGACAGGCAGGCGAGGTAGTACTGCTGGATTCGCATCGATGAGCCTCCGGGTGAGCAGACCGCGCCGCCGACGGCCCCCTGCTACCTGCCCGTGGCGGACGGGAAGCCGGCCTTCACGAGCTGGGGATAGCCGGGCTTGAGCGGCCGGACGTCGTAGCCGAGCGGCTTGAGGATTGCGGCGGCCTCCGCGCAGCGGCCGCCCGCGAGGCAGTAGCAGTAGATGATCTTGTCGCGGGGCAGCACCTTGGCCAGTTCCTGCGGGTTCGCCCCGCGCTCGAGCGTGCTCAGGGGCAGGAGCCGGGCCGCGGCGAGGTGCCCCTCCTGCCATTCCTCGGGCTCGCGGACGTCGACGAGGACGGCGGCCTGCCGCGTCACCGCCTGCTGCACCGCGTCGAGTGAATCGGTCGTGTGCTGCGCCGCTGCGGTGCCCGACGCCGAGGCGAGAGCGAGGCACAGAAGCGCCGCCCGCGCGCAGGCCGTCGCCGAGCCACGGACCTGGTTCCAGGGCATGCGGGCCAGCAGCATCGCCATGCCGCAGGTGTCGGTGACGCCGGCGAACACGAGGCCGCAGCCCACGAACCCGGCCAGCCCCGCACCGATCTGCTGCCAGATCTGATCCGGCCCGAATGCCGCCAGGGCCGCACCGACCGCCACGAGCGAGCCGGCCGCGATCCGCACCTGACGCTCCAGCGACATCGCCTTGCGTCCCCGGACGACGGCCAGGCCGGCCGCCTCGCAGGCAGCCGTGCCCCCCTCGACGCTGACGACGTCCCGCACGCCCGCCGCCACCAGCTTCTCGCACGCCTTCTGGCTGCGGCCGCCCGACTTGCAGACGAAGTAGATCGGGCCCGCGCCGAGCGTTGCGATCTCCCGCGGCTCGAGCCGGTCGAGCGGGATGTTGTGGGCGAAGTCGACGTGCACTTCGCCGAATTCGGCCGGCGTGCGAACGTCGACGAGCGTGACCTTCTCCCCGCGGCGGCGGAGATCGGCGAGAGATGCCGGCGAGATCGTGGCGATCATGAGAAAACCCTCCGTGAAGGATCGAAAAAGACGGACCGAGAAAAACACACCTGTGGATCGATGGGTGCACGCGCCGCGGTGCCTCGCCGCGGCGCGGCAGGCCGGGCACCGCTCATGACGGAACCTCCCGGCCGGCCGCGGCCCGGGACCGCCTCCGGCCGTCGAACCGCGTTTCGATGCAGGCCATGATGCTCGCGAGGTGCGGCTCCGCGACCGCGTAGTAGACCCGCCGCCCCTCCCTGGCCACGCCGAGGAAGCCGCAGCGCTGCATCAGCCGGAGGTGCTCCGAGGCCATGTGGCTCGGGATCCCGCAGGCCTCGGCGAGCTCGCCGACCGTATAGCGGCCGCCGAGCAGCATCTGGACGATCCGCAGCCGGTGCGGGTGGGCGAGCGCCCGCAGGCATTCGGCGGCGCGGTTCAGGCTGTCGAGGCTCGTGAGCCGGGGCCGCCTGCCACTCCGTCGCATCGCCTCGGCCATGGTCCGCGTGCCTCGGGGGAAAGCAGCCGGCCGCCACTACGGCCGAACGCTCCCGCATTATATCGGAATATCACGATATATCGAGAGATATTTCCGGCCAGCGACGCCCGAAACGACCGAGAAGACGGGCAGGCTGGGCGGCCCGCGGCAACCGGCCGGCACCGCACGCACCTGGAGGTCACGGCCACCCATGCCGGGCGACGTATGCTGGAGGCGGAAGCGGCCGGTCCGGACGCCCCAGAAGAAACCCAGAAGAAACCCAGTCCACACCTGAACGAGCCCCGGACGACTCGTGCGCATGATTCGCAGCCACACTCGTCCCAGAGGCCCCGCGATTGCAGCCATGAACCTGCCTGACCTCAAGCCGTGGTTCGACAACGTCTCCGACGATTACCAGGAGCTCCCGGCGGACGACCATGACACGGCCTACGATGAGTGAGCCGCAGCCACCACGGCAGCCGGACTTCCGGATGGGCGGCCCGCTCGCCACTGCGGGCTTCCTGATCGTCGAACTGGCCTTTCTGGCGGCGGCCCACATCTTCGGCGGCCCGCCATGGACGCTCCTGGCGATGATCGCGCTGCTCGCGCAGATCGCCACCGATCTCCGGCTCGGCCCGCTGGCCCTGCTCGTGCCGAGCCTGGCGTGGCTCGCGCTGCACCGCGTCACGGGCGATCGCGAACTCTTCTTCCCCTTCGCGATGTACCTCGCCACCTTCGTCGCACTGCTCGCGGCGGCCCGAGGCACGTGGCGCGGGCTCCTCGCAGGTGGCATCGTGGTCGCCGCGTTCCTCGCGATCCGCTGGCTCCAAGACGCCTCTCCCCGGGTGCTCGCGGTCGAAGCAGGGGTCGCCCTGATGATTCTGGCCGTCGCCGTGACGGCATACGCGGCGTCCGGAAAGTGGGCCGCCGTGGCCCCGGCGATCCTCGTCATCGCATCGCTGGCCGCCTATGCGTCGCTGGCGCTCTGACCGGCGGCGGCCACCTCGTCCACCGCCCCCCCGGATGGCAGTGCGGCGGCCTCACAACCCGCACGATCATCACGACAGCACGGCGGCGGCGACCGATGCCGGCCAGGTTTTGCTTGCTCCGGCCCCGTCGGCAACTAGCGTCGGACGCACGACGTATCCGGCACGTTTCGAGGTCGTCGCCACACCTTGCCAGGAGACAACGCATGAATCGCTCGCTCTTGACCCTCGCCCTCGTCGCCGCCCTCGTCGGCGGCCCGATCGGCGAATGCCTCGCCCAGAACGCCCGCTTCTCATCGCTCCGCGGCGGCGCCGCCGGAGGCCCGTTGGCCAGGCTGAACAAGCCCCTCGTGCCCACCCTGCCCGGCCTTCCCACCGCGAGCCCCTTGGGCCTCATCGCCCCGCGGCTGAGCAATGCCATGCTGATCTTCCAGAAGGGCGGGGTGGGGACCCAGGCCGGCCGCCTCGCCGCCATCGGCGTCCTGTCACCGCGTGTCAGCCCGCTCGTGGCCCTCGTCCGCACTCCACCGAAGACGCCGCAGGGGCTGGCCATGTACGGACTGACGATCCTCTCGCCCCGGGCGGCGGTGCTCATCGGGATGCTTCGTGGCGCCCGCGGCCTGGCGGCGGCGGTGCGCTAGCTGGCTGTGGAAAAAGCCCTCCCTGGCCTTTTTCCACGAGGGCGAGCGGCGAAAAAGCCGAGGTTTTTCGCCGCTCGCTGCCGCCGCCTCCAGCGGCGGATGACTTTATCCACGGCCTCCTCGCCGACGGCCTCGGCACCCCCGGGCCGCTCCCACGCGGCCGCAGCACACCATCGGGCGGGCCCGCGGACTGCTCCGCGGCCCCGCCCGATGCCGTTTCCGGCGGCAGCTCCGCCGCGCAGGACACGACCGGGATTCCCCGCCCGCTCCGTTCCCGCCATGATCTCGTCGTGGCGCGGCGTCGGTCGCCGGCCCGCCCCGGCTTCGGACCCGCACGATGCACTCCGCGCTTTCCATCACCGCCATCCTGCTGGTGCTGACCGCCGGATTCTCGTACGTCAACCACCGCTACCTCCGCTGGCCCTCGACGATCGGCGTGATGGCGATCGCGCTGGTGCTGTCGCTGGCGATCGTCGGCCTCGACGCCCTCGGCATCTCGGCCCCGCGGACGGGCGAGCGCGACCTGCTGTCGTCGATCGACTTCGCCGGCGTGCTCATGGAGGGAATGCTGTCGATCCTGCTGTTCGCGGGCTCGCTGCACGTCGACGTCGGGCAGCTGCGCCGCATGGGCTGGCAGATCGCGGCGCTGGCGGTCGTCGGCACGGCGGCCTCCACGCTCATCATCGGCTTCGGCACGTCGTTTCTGCTCGGGGCGCTCGGCATCGGCATCCCGCTGGTCTACTGCCTGCTGTTCGGCGCGCTCATCTCTCCCACCGACCCGATCGCCGTCCTGGGCGTCCTCGAGTCGGCCCACGCCCCCGCCGAGGTCGAGGCCACGGTCGCCGGCGAGTCGCTGCTCAACGACGGCGTGGGCGTGGTGCTCTTCACGCTGCTGCTCGAGATGCTGCACTCCGGCACGCCGCCGACGCTCGCCGACGGCCTGGCCCTCTTCGCGCGGGAGGCCGTCGGCGGGGCGGTGTTCGGCATCGCGATCGGCCTGCTGGTCAACGCCATCCTGGCCACGATCGACGACTACCGGGTGGAGGTGCTGATCACGCTGGCCACCGTGGTCGGCGGCTATGCCCTCGCCGACGCCCTCCACGTGTCGGGACCGCTGGCGATGGTCGCGATCGGACTGATCATCGGCAGCCATGGCCGGGCCACCGCCATGTCGGATCACACCCGCGAGCGGCTCGACCTCTTCTGGCAGCTGCTCGACGAGATCCTCAACGGCATGCTCTTCGTGCTCATCGGCCTGGAGTTCGCCGTGATCTCCTATCCGGCCGGCGGCTGGCTCGCAGCGGCACTGACGGTGGGCCTGTCGCTCCTGGCACGGTTCGTCGTGGTGGGCCTGCCGGTCCTCGCCTGGCCGGCGTGGTTCCGGCTGCCGGCCGGCTCGGCCTGGCTGCTCACCTGGAGCGGCGTCCGCGGAGGCATCTCCGTGGCGCTGTCGCTGTCGCTGCCGCCCGGCCCGGAGCGGGACGTCGTGCTGATGCTCACCTACTCCGTGGTGGTGTTCTCGATCCTGGTGCAGGGGCTGACCGTCGGCCGCCTCGTGCGCCGCCTGCCCGCCGCCGCACCGGACCACGGCTGAACCGGACGTCGGCTGAACCACGGCGGCCCTGTCAGGGCTTGCCCGCGGCCCCGCGGCCCGCAGCCCGGGCCTCGCTCAGCAGCTGCAGTTCCGACAGCGCGTTGGACGCGGCCCGCTGCTCGGCCTCCTTCTTGTTGCGGCCCCAGGCGGGCTGGTACCGCCGCGGACCGATCTGGGCCGAGACGTGGAAGCTCTTGCTGTGGTCGGGGCCGGCCTCCTCGACCACCTCGTAGGTGGGCGTGATGCCGAAGTCCCGCTGCGCGAGCTGTTGCAGGAGCGACTTGTGGTTGAGCCCCTGTTCGCCGGATGCCACCTTCACGATCTCCGGCTCCAGCATCCGGGACACCAGGCTTCTCACCGGCTCCAGTCCGCCGTCGAGATACATCGCCGCGACGAGCGATTCGAAGAGGTCGGAGAGCACCGAGGTCGGCACCGGCCGGTTGAGCGACAGCCCCTTCCCCACGATGAGAAAATCGATCAGCTGGAGCCGCTCCGTGATCCGGCCGCAGGTCTCACGGCTCACGACCACGGACTTGATCCGGGTGAGGTCCCCCTCGAGCGAGTCCGGAAAGAGGTGGTAGAGCAGGTCGCAGACGATGAACCCCAGGATCGCATCCCCGAGGAACTCCAGCCGCTCGTTCGACGCCAGTCGGTGCTGGGCCCCGGAGGCGTGCGTGAACGCCGCCACCAGGAGCGCGGGGTCGCGAAACTCGTACCCAATCCGCCGCTGGCACTCCGCGATGTCGACGCCCCCGTCGGTCGGCTCGCCCCGCTCCGGCCGCGGCTGTCCTTTCCGCTGCTGATCCCTGGAATTCATGCCGCGCTCGCCGCTCCGGGCCACAAGTGCCGCAGGGTACGTGGTTCGCGGGTCGACTGTCAACGCGGCGATGCCGGAAACCTCGGGCAAAACGCCCTTTCGCCGGTCGCCGGCTGAAGGCCGCCGAACCGGCCGGCGGCCCGCTGCGTACAAAGGAGGCGTTCGCGTGCGACAGCAGCCGGTGCCCGGAAGGCAGCCGGCGTGGAGCCGTTTGTGGCCGCCGCGTTGCGCGTACAATTCCGGCCCTCAGACACACCTGCACACTTCACCACCCAGGAGATATTCATGAACGGATTCCACCCGATCCCTGCCGATCGCGTCGCCGCGTCGCGGCGACGCTCGTTCGCCTGCTCGCTCCCCGCCGTCGTGCTCGCCGGCATCCTCTGCACCGTCACGGGCATGGTCCGCGGCGACGAGACCGCGACGGCCGACGCCCTGGTCCACGCCAACGCCCTGTCCAGGGCCTTCCGGCACGCCGCCGAGCACGCCACCCCCAGCGTGGTCGTGGTCCGCAGCGAGACCAAGGCGAAGCGGCCTCCCGCCGGCCGCGGGCAGCAGCGGCGCGGCCGTGAGAACGCCCGCGAGAATCCCTTCAAGGGCACGCCCTTCGAGGACTTTTTCCGCGACGGCATGCCGGAGGGCTTCGACCCCGAGGGCCAGGGCCCCGAGGGCCGCACGCCGCCACGATCCGGCGTGGGGTCGGGCGTCATCGTCGACGCGGCCGGGCTCGTGCTCACCAACAACCACGTGGTGGAGGGAGCCGACGAGGTCACCGTCGAACTGCCTGACGGCCGGGCCTTCAAGGCGACGGAGATCAAGACCGATCCCGAGAGCGACCTCGCGGTCGTGAGGCTGGAGAACGCCCGTGATCTGCCGGTCGCCAAGCTCGGCGATTCGGACAAGCTCGAGATCGGCGACTGGGTGATCGCGATCGGCAATCCCTTCGAACTCGAGACGACGGTGAGCGCGGGAATCATCAGCGGCAAGGGCCGTGAGCTCGGCAGCATCCGCCGCGCGAAGTTCCTGCAGACCGACGCCGCCATCAATCCGGGGAACTCGGGTGGTCCGCTCGTGAACCTCGCGGGCGAGGTGGTCGGCATCAACACCGCCATCGCCTCCAACACCGGAGCCTACCAGGGGGTCGGGTTCGCCATCCCCATCAACCTCGCCAAGTGGGTCAGCGGCCAGCTGATCACCAGGGGCGCCGTGGAGCGGGGCTACCTCGGCGTCTCGATCGGGCCGATCTCCGCCGAGATGGCGGCGAAGCTCGGACTCAAGGATCGCAAGGGCGTGCTCGTGACGGAGGTCATGGACGATACGCCTGCCGCCGAGGCGGGCGTGCAGGATCTCGACGTCATCACCGCGTTCGACGGCCAGCCCGTCGACGGTCCGCGGTCGCTGCAGGAGGTGGTGGAGCGGTCGGCCATCGGTGGCCAGCACAAGCTCACCGTGCTGCGCGAGGGCCGGCCGATGACCCTCGCCATCTCGGTGAAGCCGCTGCCCGACAAGATCGCCAAGCGGCCGCAGGGCGCGGAGCGGAAGCCGGCCGAGGCCGCGGGCGACACCTTCTACTCGGAGGCGTTCGGCATCGAGGTCCGCGAGAAGGCCTCGCTGCCGGAGGACGCCTACCAGGGCTTCGACGGCGTGGTCGTCGACCGCGTCGACCCCGAGGGCGTGGCCGCCGAGGCGGGCATCGGCCCAGGCGTGCTCGTCCGCAAGGTCGGCAGGACACCGGTGAAGACGATCGGCGAGTTCGCCGAGGCGCTCGAGAAGGAGTCTCCCGAAGAGGGCGTGCTGCTGCAGGTGCGCACGCCGCGGGGCAACAGCGTCGTGCTCCTGAAAAAGGCCGACTGAAACGGATGCTGTCGCCGAGGGTATAGTGCTGTCATGGCCACCCTCGGCGTCAACATCGACCACGTCGCCACGGTGCGGCAGGCCCGCCGCACCGTGGAGCCGGACCCGGTCTGGGCCGCGGCGCTCGCGGAACTCGGGGGCGCCGACGCGATCACCGTCCACCTCCGCGAGGACCGCCGGCACATCCAGGATCGCGACCTCGAGGTGCTGCGGCGCACCGTCCAGGTGAAACTCAACCTCGAGGCCGCGATCTCGCCGGCGATGATCGACATCGCCTGCCGGGTGCGGCCCGACCAGGTGACGCTCGTGCCGGAGAAGCGCGAGGAGGTGACGACCGAGGGCGGCCTCGACGTGGTCACCCATCGGACAGCCACCGCCGCGGCGATCGGGCGGCTGCAGGCGGCCGGCATCGTGGTGTCGCTCTTCCTCGACCCCGCTCCCCGGCAGATCGACGCCGCGGTCGACCTGGGCGCGGCCGCGGTGGAGCTCCACACCGGCTGCTACGCCAACGCGGCCACCGACGCGGCGCGACACGACCAGCTCGTCGAGCTGTCGCGTGCCTCCGCCATGGTCCGGCAGGCCGGGCTCGTGCTCAATGCCGGCCACGGACTCACCTATCGCAACGTGGTGCCGGTGGCACGGCTCGAGGGAATGGGCGAACTCAACATTGGCCATTCGATCGTCGCCCGGGCGGTGCTCGTCGGCTTCACCGAGGCCGTCCGGGAGATGAAGCGGCTCGTCGCACCGGGTTCGTGACCCCCGGCGTCGCTTCATTCGCGGGCAGAGCTGCCACGACGGCGCGCTGCCGGGACCGCGACGCCGCGGCAGCGACCGCGCCGGCAGCCCGCAAACCAGCGGTGCCGCGACGTCACACACACCCCGCGACGCCGGCACGCGATTTGCTGCTTATTTTGGCTGTGTGCTGCGCATACGGCACCCTGTGGACGTGCTCGGCGGCGGCGCCCTCGAGCACGCGGACCAGGGATCTGCGATCGGCCGACGCATTTCACGGCTGGCGATGATTCGATGGCATGAGGATTCGAGGGCGTATGGTTCACCCAAGCCGACGGCTGGTGCGTGGCCACGCTGCCCCCGCTGATGCAGCCCCGCACGCTTGCCCACGGCCGGATCGCCCCGGTACGCTCCGCACACCTTCCGCCTCTCCCTCCCCCGCGCCACCAAGGCCCCATCCGTGGTCAATGACGACCTGCTGCGTCGAGATGTCCGTTTTCTCGGCGACACGCTCGGCGAGGTGATCACCGCGCTCGCGGGCGCGGAGTCCTTCGCGCTCGTCGAGGAGGTGAGAAGCCTCGCCCGCGACCGCCGTGCCGGCCATCACGACGCCGAGCGGCGACTGGCGGCCCGTATCGAGTCGCTCGACACGCCGCAGGCGAGCTGCGTGGCCCGCGCGTTCAGTATCTTCTTCGATCTCGCCAACATCGCCGAGGACCGGCAGAGAGTGCGGGTGCTGCGGGACCGCGAGCGTTCGGGAGACGCCCGACCGATGGGTGAGTCGCTCGTGGCGGGCGTCGCGGAGCTGAAGTCGCTGGGGCTTTCGGCGGCGGAGGTGCAGGCGGCGATCGACCGGCTGTCGATCGAGCTGGTCTTCACCGCGCACCCGAGCGAGGCCAAGCGGCGTTCGATCCGGGCGAAGCTCCGCCGCATGCGGCACGCCCTCGAGCAGCTCGACCGCGGCGACCTGCTGGCCCGCGAGCGGGCCCGGCTGCAGGACGACATCCGCGGCGAACTGTGCGTCCTCTGGCAGACCGAGTTCCTGCGGCCGACACGGCCGACCGTGCTCGACGAGGTGGAACGTGGGCTGTCGATCATGCCGCGGCTGTGGGACGCCGTTCCCCGGCTGCACGCCGCGTTGCGGCGGGGCCTGGCCGCCAGCTACCCCGGGGAGACGTTCCGCATCCCGGCCTTCCTCACCTTTGGCTCCTGGATGGGGGGCGATCGCGACGGCAATCCCTTCGTCACGGCCGACGTCACCGAGCGGACGCTCCTGCGGCTCCGCGAGGCGGCGGTGGACCGCCACCTCGAATGGTGCGGGCAGCTCCACGACCTGCTCACCATCTCGTCACGGGCCGCATCGGGCTCCCCACCGCTCGAGGACCGCCTCGCACCGCTGGCGGCCGCCTGGCCTGAGCTGGCCTCGGCCCTGGAGCCGATCGCCGCGCACGAGACCTACCGCCGTTGGCTGAGGATGGTGCGGTTCCGTCTGGAACGGTCGCGGGTCGGCGGCCTCACCGAAACCGCGCCGGCCGCCGCCTACCGGTCCGGAGAGGATCTCGAGGCCGACGTCGCCCTGCTCGTCGACTGCCTCGGCTGCGACCACCAGCACGGCGACGAGTCGCCCGCCGTCCGCTGGCTCGACCTCGTGCGAACGTTCGGCCTGCACATGACGGGGCTCGACGTCAGGCAGGATTCCCGGGCCTACGCCGAGATCATGGGCGACGTTCTCGCCGCCGCGGGCATGGTGCCGGATGCGGCCGCGTTCATAACGCTCGACGACCCGGCCCGCCGGGCGATCCTCGTGGCGTCGATGCCCGAGGCGGGCGGCGGCGCGACGGCGGGCGTGGGCGACGTGCCCGCGGCCGGCCTCGGCCCGCTCGCCGCCGACACGCTACGGCTCTTCGAGGTGCTTCACGCGGCGGTGGTGCGGTTCGGGCCGCAGTGCGTCGGGGCGGCGATCATCAGCCTCACCCGCAGCCCGGCCGACGTGCTGGCGGTGCTCTGGCTGTGGCGCTGGGCCCGCTCCCGCGCCCGCTCCCGCGGCGAGCGGGTCGCCGAGGGCGACATCGCCGTCGTGCCCCTGTTCGAGAAGATCAACGACCTCGCACACGCCCACGACACGCTGGCCGCGATCCTCGACGAGCCCTGCTACCGCGGGCACCTCGCCGGCCGCGGCGACCGGCAGATCGTGATGGTGGGCTATTCCGACAGCACGAAGGACGGCGGCTACCTCGCCGCCTGCTGCGGCCTGCAGGCGGCCCAGGGCAATCTGCACGCGGTCGCGGCGGCCCGGGGCGTGAACCTGACATTCTTTCATGGACGGGGCGGCTCGCTGGGCCGCGGCGGCGGGCCGGCGGCCCGCGGCATCCTCTCGCTGCCGCCCGAGACGCTCGACGGCAGCCTCCGACTCACCGAGCAGGGAGAGGTGCTGGCCGAGCGCTACGACGACGTCGAGGTCGCCTGCCGGCACCTCGAGCAGGTGTCGTGGGCGACGCTCGTCGCGTCGAGCGTCCGCCGGGCGGAGCCGCAGCGGGAGTGGACCGACGTGGCCGCCCGGATGGCGGAGCGGTCGTGGGCGGTGTACCGCGAGCTCGTCGACCAGCCGGGATTCATCGGGTACTTCTCGCAGACGACCCCGATCGACGACATCGAAAACCTGCCGATCGCGTCGCGGCCCTCCCGCCGTCGCGGCGAGCGGACGCTCGACGATCTCCGGGCGATCCCCTGGGTCTTCGCCTGGACCCAGAGCCGGTGCATGCTCCCCGCCTGGTACGGGCTCGGCTCGGCGCTCACCGAGGTGAAGTACGACGACCGCCGTGCCTGGCAGCTCGTCTGCGACATGTACCGGCAGTGGCCCTTCTTCCAGGCGACGATCGACAACGCCACGCTGGCGCTGGCCAAGGCCGACATGTACATCGCCCAGCGCTACTCCGAACTCGTCGACGACGCCGACGTCCGCCGGCCGATCTGGCAGCGGATCGCCGCGGAACGCGACCGCACGCGGCAGGCGATTCTCGACATCGTGGGCGGCGGCGAACTGCTGGCGACGACGCCCTGGTTCCAGCGGTCGGTCGAGGCGCGGAATCCATCGATCGACCCGCTCAACCTCATCCAGATCGAGTTCATGCGCCGCCGGCGGGAGCACCCGGAGGACGAGTCGATCCGCGACCTGCTGCGGCTGTGCGTCCAGGGCATCGCCGCCGGCATGCGGACCACCGGCTGATTGCCCCACCCCTCGACGCCCCACGGACTCCCCCGCATGGCCACCGCCGCCGACCTCGCCGTGAAGACGCTCGGCCCCTGCCGGATCGACTCGCCGCTGCGGCCCCTGCTCGAGAACCGGCGCACGACGGTGCACTACGTGGGCGAGGACGACCGCGTGCTCTTCCACGACACCGCGAGCCTCGTCCGCGACAGCGGCTGCACGATCGACTCGCTGCCCGGCTTCGAGCCGGCCGGCCCGCGGCGGAAGATCTTCTTCGACGCGTCGAAGATGCGGGTCGGCATCGTCACCTGTGGCGGCCTCTGCCCGGGGCTCAACGACGTGATCCGGGGCATCGTCATGGAGCTCACGTTCCACTACGGCGTCACCCGCATCCTCGGCTTCCGCAACGGTTACCAGGGTTTCGTGGCCCGCTACGGCCACGACGTGGTCGACCTGACGCCCCGCGTCGTCAGCAACATCGACGAGGACGGCGGCACGATTCTCGGCACGTCGCGGGGCGAGCAGGACCCGCAGGAGATCGTCGACTGCCTCGAGCGGATGAACGTCGGGGCCCTGTTCGTCGTCGGCGGCGACGGCACCCTGCGCGGTGCCATGCAGCTTACGGCCGCCATCGCGGAACGCGGCGGCAGGATCGCCGTCGTCGGGATCCCCAAGACGATCGACAACGACATCCCCTACATCGACCAGAGCTTCGGGTTCCAGACGGCCTTCGGCGAGGCGACGAAGTCGATCCAGGCGGCGCACGTCGAGGCCAAGGCGTCGCCCAACGGCGTGGGCCTCGTCAGGCTGATGGGCCGCCACTCCGGCTTCATCGCCTGCTACGCGTCGCTCGCCGAGCCCGACGCCAACTACGTGCTCATCCCGGAGGTGCCCTTCCAGCTCGACGGCCCGCACGGCCTGCTCGAGCACCTGCTCGAGCGGGTGCGCCGGCAGGGCCACGCGGTGATCGTGGCGGCAGAGGGGGCCGGCCAGGACCTGATCCCCGACACGGTGGCCGGCGTCGACGCCTCGGGCAACCGCAAGCTGCACGACATCGGCCTCTACCTGAAGTCCCGGATCACAGAGCACTTCGCGGCGGCTGGCGTGGAACTCAACCTCAAGTACATCGACCCCAGCTACGCCATCCGCAGCGTGCGGGCGAACCCCTACGACAGCGTCTACTGTCTGCGGCTCGCCCAGAACGCCGTCCACGCCGCGATGGCCGGACGCACGGAAATGGTGGTGGGCCGCTGGCACGGCCGGTTCGTGCACATCCCGATCCCGCTGGCCGTGAGCCACCGCAACCAGGTGGCTCCCGACGGCGACCTCTGGCTCTCGGTGCTCGAGGCCACGGGCCAGCCTCGGTCATTTGGGGAGTAGTTCGTTCGGCCGCTGTGCGGACGCCATCGTCAGCGTTCGTCGGCGGGGCAGGAGACACGAGCGGTCAACTCGCCCACGCCGCCGTATGGCGGCAGAAGTCTCGTCGCGTGGGCACGATCGCCCAAAGCTCCTCGAGCTTCTGCCGACGGCCGCCCGGGCGTCACTGCTGCGTGAACGTGAACACGCCCCGCTTGTTGGCGACGATCACGTCCGGCTTGCCGTCTTTGTCGAGGTCGCCGACGGTCACCTGCGTGCCGACGCCGCTGTCGTCGTCGATCTGGTGGGCGATGAACTGGGCGCCCCCCTTGCCGTCCCGCTTCAGTTCGAACCAGTAGAGCACCGGCGGCGCGTTCGGCTCGTCGTCGCCGTTGATGCCGTGGGCCCAGCGGCGTTTGCCGGTCACGATGTCGGCGAGCCCGTCGCCGTTCATGTCGACCAGCCGCATGGCGTGCAGCTGGCTGAACTTCACCCCCTGGGCGTTCTCCTCCGGAGCCTTGCCCATGATCATGTGCTCCGTGAAGCTGCCGTCGGCGTTCTGCTCGAACCAGCCGAGGCCGAAGCCGTGGCCGTCGTAGCTCGTGATGACGTCGTTGCGGCCGTCGCCGTTCACGTCGTAGACGTGCATGTGACCGCCGCCGCGGGCGCCCTCCTTGGGCCCGAACGGCCCCGGATGAAATGGCCAGATCGCGTCGCGCGAGATGTCGGCCGGCTGCTCGAACCAGCCGTCCTTCGTGAGGATGTCGATGCGGCCGTCCTTGTTGACGTCGCCGGCGCCGTAGCCGTGGGTGTAGCGGAAGTACTTCTTGTCGTTCTCGGGCGACTTCGGCGTGATCGGGCGGAACCGCGCCTTGCCGAGCGGGTTCTTCCAGTCGATCTCGGCGAAGCCGAGCTGGCCGCCCTGCTGGGCGTTCTTCGGCTTCTCGACGTCGCTGGAGTGCACGAGCAGTTCCGGCTTGCCGTCGCCGGTCACGTCCTTCAAGTCGGGCGACTCTCCGTCGGCCACGTCGAAGATCGCGTGCTTCTCCCAGGTGCCCTGCCTGCCCTGAGGGTTCAAGTAGAGCAACGCCGGATCGCCGGGAAATCCAAACACGAGGATGTCGGCCCAGCTGTCGCCGTTGAAGTCGTGGGCGTAGGCGAGGAAGTAGTCGGAATAGCCCTTGGCGGGATCATACGGCGTCTTGTTGGGGCCGCTGGGGTTGTCGGCCGGCGGCGTGAAGTCGGCACGACGGGCGAAGTCGGGGCCGTACCAGATCGAGTGCCCGGCCGTCACGTCCATGTGGCCGTCATGGTCGAAGTCGGCGATGTCGCAGCCCTCGGCCACGAACCGCTCGGTGAGCGTCCGCTTCTTGAAGCCCGGCGCGGCGGCCGCCGCGCCTGGCACGGGCAGCAGGATCGTCGCATCTTCGGCAAACGACGCCTCGCCCGGCGTGCCGTTGAGCTTGTACTGGATCATGAGCCGCTTCGCCTGCCCCGGCGCGGGGTCGCCGCCGAAGCTGGCGTTGTAGCCGGCGGCCGGCAACGGAATCAGCGGCGTATTGCCCACCACCTTCCGCAGCGGCGTCGTCACGTCCTTCTGCACGTCGCCGGCGCCGTACGTCGCCCGCAGGATCTCCAACTGCACTTTCGGCAGCCCTAGCCGGCCCGCCAAGGCCCACGCCTCCGGCGTCGCGTCGCCCATCTTCGACATCAGCGTCGCGGTGGCGATCCTCGCCTCCTCGCGGAGCTCCGGCGTCTCGCCGGCCTCGGCGGCGAGCTTGAGCATGTCCATGGTGGGCGTCCGCCGCACAGCGTCGAGCACCGCCTTGCGGTCGTCGGCGGTCCTCGCGATCGCGTACGCGTCGCGGCCCATCCGGCTGCGGTCGGCGTCGTTTGCGGTGAACTGCCGCAGGATCCGCAGGTAGCCGCGGAAGGCCCGGCTCTGGAACTTGCCGGCGGGCATGGTCTTGGCGAGATCGAGAAGCGCCGGGCCCGCGTCGGGCGTCAGCCAGTTGCCCAAGAGCCGCGTGCTCGCATCCTGCAGGGCCGGGTCGTCCGACTTGGCCGCAGCCGACAGGGCGGAGAGCGACTTCGTCCCGCCGACCTCGCCGAGGATCTCGAGCAGGGACACCTTCGTGGCCGGCGGTGCCGACGCCAGAGCCGACACGAGCTTCTCGGCGCACGCCTCGCGGTCGGGCATCCGCACGCTTGCGGCCCGCAGCGCCTTGACGGCCACGGCGGCATCGGCCGGATCCTTCGGCGCGACCACCTGCTGCACCAGCAGCGGCAGCCGCTCGAGGTCGACGATCTCGCCGAGGCAGGCCAGCGCCTTGCCACGGACCGCGGGATCGGCGTTCGCGAGCGCCGCCGCCACCTCGTTCACCGCGGCGATCCGCCGGCGGCCGACAAGCTCGATGAGCAGCGGCAGCGAGGCTCCCTGCGCCTGCGCGAGCCGGCCGCGTATCTGGTCATCGATCGCCTTGCCACCACCCGGCATCTCGGCGAGCGCCGCCTTTGCGGCCGTGGCCAGTTCCGCATCGCCCTCGGCCGCGGTCGCGAGCAATCGCTCGACACAGGAGGCGTCGCCAGCCCTGCCCAGCGCCCGCACCGCGGAGAGCCGCACCGGCTTGGGACCCGCGGCCGCGGCTTGCAGCATGGCCGGCACCGCAGCCGTGCCGCCGCGGTCGGCAAGGGCCTCGATCAGGAGAACGGCTCGCTCGGGGGTGGCTTTCGGCAGTTCGGCGATCAGGGCCGGGCCCACGCCGGCGGCCTTCAGCTCCCGCGCCGTCCCCAACGCGATGCGGTTCATCTCGCGGTCGGGCGACCGCAACTGTTCGACGAGCAGCGGCACGCCCTGCTCACCGCGGGCGAGGATCGCCCCCCGCGTGGCCTCGACGATCCGCGGACGCGGCACGTCGGCCTTCCGCACGGCGTCGTAGAGCGCAGCAGCGGCTGCGGCCTGGTTCGCCGCGAGCATCCGCTCGGCGCAGAGCACGCAGCCCTCGGCAGCCGAGGCCCGCGCCGCCGGCACGGCCGACGTCAGCGCCTTGCGCAGCGGCTCCGCCGCCGCGGCGTTGCCGATGTTCCCCAGCGCAGCAGCCGCGGCGTCGGCGACGGCCGGGTCGGCGTCGCCGAGCCGCCTGGCGAGCAGGTCGACCGCCGACGCATCGCGGCGGACACCGAGCGAGTTGAGCACGCCCACGAGCAGCCGGCCGGAGAGCTTGCCGGCCGCCTCCCGCAGCGCAACGCCGCAGGCCGGGTCGGGAATCGCCTCGAGCGGGATCCGGGCCCACGACGCCAGCCGCTCGTTGCCGAGGAGCTTCGCCAGGTCGGGCACCGCGTCGGCCGAACCGAAGACGGCCAGCTCCTTGCAGGCCACCGCCTTGTCACCCTCGGCCGCGTCACCCCGCAGCACGGCGATGAGCGCCTGCTCCTTGGGCGTCCGGCCGTCGGCGGCCCGCGCCTCCACGGCGATGAACGAAAGACTCGCGACACACCAAACGGCCACGAGGCACGCGGCGGCGGACAGGCACCTGTTCACTGACATGGTTCGGGCTTCCGGAGGAGATGAGCGATATGGGGCGATGGACGAATGGTTTGGGAAACGAACCTGGGAAACGAACGGGGCACACGAAACTGGCACAGAAAACTGGAACACGAAACTCAGGAGGAGCACTCACGACGCGGGCCGCACGTCACAGCTCGCGCTCCGCGACGGCTCCCGACATCACAGCCGCCACGGCTCGCGGAGGGCCTCCGACCGCAGCCGGTTGGCCTCGACGTCGCCGGGGAACTCGTTTTTGACGGTGTCGTACTTCACCGGCCGGCCCAGATAGAGCGCGATGTTGGCCGCGTGGCAGGCGATGTGGGCGTTGCACGCCGCCTCGGCGTTGCCCTTCGGCTTGCCGCGGGTCTTCACGCAATCGAGGAAGTCGCGGACGTGGAAGGTGGCGGGGTAGCCGCCGATCTCCTCCACGGTGCGGCCCGCGAGCAGCGACGGCGAACTGAAGACGAGCTTGCCGCTGTCGCCCGCCTCGACCCAGCCATCCTCCCCCTCGAACCGCACCGGGCAGGAGCCCAGGGGAATCCAGCCCGTCTCACGGAACACCAGCTCCACGCCGTTGGCATACTTCGTGACGATCTGGCCGTCGCCCGGCGGGTTGTACTCGACCGGCGGCGGGCAGTCGTCCACCGCCCACTGGCAGAGATCGACGCAGTGCGATCCCCACTCGAGCACGCCGCCGCCCACGATGCCGCCCCCCTTCTCGAAGTTGAAGCCGTCGAGCAGCTTCGCGTTGAACGGCCGCCATGCCGCCGGTCCGAGATACATGTCCCAGTCGACCGATGCCTTCGCCGGCTCAGCCTCGGCCGGCAGCCAGCCGCTGGTCATCGCCTTCATGCCCATCGGGTGGGCGTAGAGCCGCTTGAGCTTGCCGAGCCGCCCGGTCCGCGCCAGCTCGCAGGCGAACGCGAAGTGCGGCAGGTTCCGCCGCTGCGTGCCCGCCTGGAACACACGGCCCGTGCGTTGGATCGTATCCCGCAGGATCAGGCTCTGCTCGATGTTCTTCGTGCACGGCTTCTCGCAGTACATGTCCTTGCCCGCCTTGGCGGCGAGCACGGCGGCCAGCGCGTGCCAATTCGGGCCGGTGGCGATCAGCACCGCGTCGATGTCCTTCCGGTCGAGCAGTTCGCGGAAGTCGGCGTGCATCGTGCAATCCTGCGTGCCGTACTTCTCGTCGGCGATCTTCTTGACCGCGAGGCGGCGGGCCTCCTTCACGTCGCAGACGGCGGCGAACCGCACGTCGGGCTGCTCGAGGAAGCAGCCGAGGTCGTAGGTGCCGCGGTTGCCGATGCCGATGCCGCCCACCACGATCCGCTCGCTCGGCGGCACGGCGCCGTCGAGGCCCAGCGCCGAGGCGGGCACGATCATCGGTGCGGCCGCCGCCGCGAGCCCGGCCCTGATGAACTGCCGCCGCCGCACGCGGCCCGTATTCCCCGCCGCCTTCTTCCCCGATGCGACCATGGCTCAACCCTCCTCCGCTGGCACCACGCTGCTGGACGAAACCCCGCAACAGTGTAGCCGCTCCCCCGGTGCGTTTGCACCATCGCCGGCCGGACCGTGCCGGCGGCGGCTTGCCCACTCTCGGCGATTGCGGGATGCTCTTGGCACCGCGGCACCGCAGAGGACCACACCGGATGAGAACCACACCAGGGGTGCGACCAGAGGTGCGGACCGCGGCAGAGTCTCCCAGGAGTCGAGCGATGCACGCGAAACGAACGTGGCCGGCCAGCACCACCGCGCACGGCCCGTGGCGGCTTTCCTTCATGCTCCTGACGGTTCTCGCCACCGTCTCGTCGGGTCCGCTGCCGGCCGCAGGTCCCGAGTGGCCCGAATGGCGCGGGCCGGGCGGCCAAGGCCACGCCCCGGCGGCCCACGATCTGCCGCGGACCTGGAGCGACACGGAGAACGTCGTCTGGAAGACGCCGCTGCCCGGCCGGGGCTGGTCGTCGCCAGTGATCGCCGGCGACCAGATCTGGATGACCAACGCGATCGAAAGCGAGCTCTCCGAGGAGGAGAAAAAGAAGCGGCTCCAGGGAGTCGCCGCCGGCCAGCCGCTCAACGTCTCCGGCCCCGTCAGCCTGCACGCTCTCTGCGTCGACCGCGGCAGCGGCAGGATTCTGCACGACATCGAGCTCATGGTCGTCACGGATCCGCAGCCGATCCACGCGCTCAACTCCTACGCCTCGCCGACGCCGGTCTTCGACGGTGGCCGGCTCTACTGCCACTTCGGCGACTTCGGCACCGCGTGCGTCGACACGCAGACGGGGAAGCCCGTCTGGGCCCGCCGCGACCAGCGGCTCAACCACGAGAACGGCCCGGGCAGTACGCCCGTGCTCTGGAAGAACCGGCTCATCTTCCACTGCGACGGCAGCGACCGGCAGTCGATCGTGGCCCTCGATACCGCCACCGGCGCCGTGGCGTGGCAGACCGACCGCAGCGGCGAGCTCCGCAGCGACCCGCAGCTCAAAAAAGCCTATGGCACTCCGCTGGTGCTGCCCCTCGACGGCCGTGACGTGGTCGTCTCGCCGGCCGCCGACTGGCTCTACGGCTACGACCCGGCGACGGGCAAGGAACTCTGGAAGATGGGCTACGGCGTGCTCGGGTTCTCGATCGTGCCGAGGCCGGTCGCCGCCCACGGCCTGCTCTTCCTCAGCACGAGCTTCATGCAGCCCGAGATCCTGGCCGTGCGGCTCGGCGATGGCACCGCGGCGCCCGAGATCGTCTGGCGGGAGAAGAAGGGCGCGCCCAACATGCCCTCGCCACTGGCAGTGGGCGACGAGCTCTACATGGTGAGCGACAAGGGCGTGGCCACCTGCCTCGACGCCAAGGCCGGGGCCGTCATCTGGACGGAACGTCTCGGAGGAAATTTCGCGTCGTCGCCGCTGTTCGCCGACGGGCGGATCTACGTCGGCAACCGCGACGGTGACACGTTCGTCATCAAGCCGGGCCGCACCTTCTCGCTCGAGGCGACCAACCATCTCGACGGCCAGATCATGGCGACGCCCGCCGCCGTCGATGCGGCGCTCTTCATCCGCACCGACAAGGCGCTCTACCGAATCGAGAAGCGACAGCAGGCCGCCGCTGCACCGCGGCCGGAGCGGGCCGGCGGGCTGCGTGCCCAGAGCGTGGCGTTCCGGCAGCCCGCCACGGCGGCGGCGGCGCCGAAGGGCGAGGTGCTCGCCTTCACGTTCGACACGAGCACGATCTTCCCCGGCACCACCCGCGAGTATTCCGTCTACGTGCCGAGACAGTACGACGGCAAGACGCCCGCCTGCGTGCACGTCAACCAGGACGGCGTGCAGTTCAACGCGCCGGAGGTCTTCGACCGGCTCATCCACGAGAAGAAGATGCCGGTCACGATCGGCGTGTTCGTCAAGCCCGGCCGCGTGCCGGCGACGCGGCCGGACGCCCTCGACCGCTTCAACCGCAGCTACGAGTACGACGGCCTCGGCAGTGACTACGCCCGCTTCCTCCTCGACGAGCTGTTGCCCGACGTGGAGACGCGAAAGGCCTCCGACGGCCGCGCGCTTGCACTCTCGAAGAGCGGCAACGACCGGGCCATCGGCGGCACGTCGAGCGGCGCGATCGCCGCCTTCACAGCCGCCTGGGAGCGGCCCGACGCCTTCTCGCGGGTCTTCAGCGGCATCGGCACCTACGTGGGGCTGCGCGGCGGCCATGCCTACGCCACGCTCGTGCGGAAGGTCGAACCGAAGCCGATCCGCGTCTTTCTGGAGGACGGCTCCACCGATCTCAACATCTACGGCGGCGACTGGTGGATGGCCAACCAGTCGCTGCAGCGGTCGCTCGAATTCGCCGGCTACGACGTGCGGCACGCCTGGGGCGACGGTGGCCACAACGGCAAGCACGCCACCGAGGTCTTCCCCGAAGCGGTCGAGTGGCTGTGGCGCGACTGGCCCGCGCCGGTGGCGAAGGGCGACGGCAGCCCGCAGCTCAAGGAGATCCTGATCCCCGGCGAGGACTGGCGGCTCGTGGGCGAGGGCTACAAGTTCACCGAGGGCCCGGCGGTGAACGCCACAGGAGAGCTGTTCTTCAACGACGTCGGTGACGCGAAGACCTATCGCGTGACGCCCGACTGGAAGGCCGAGGTCTGGCTCGCCGACTCGCACAAGGGTGATGGCCAGAGCTTCGCGCCTACGGGCCGGCTGGTGGCCGCCAGCGGCGCCGACAACGCGGTCCTCGCCTGGGACACGGCCGGCACGGCGACGAAGCTGGTCGAGGGCTGGCGGGGCAACGACGTCGTCGTCGCCCACGACGGGATGATCTACGTGACCGAGCCGGGCTGGGACGGCACGTCACCCAGCCGCGTCCACTGCCTGCGGCCCGCGGAGGGGGGCGGATACACTGACACGGTCGTCGATACCGGCCTGAAGTTCTCCAACGGCCTCTGCCTGTCGCCCGATCAGAGTCTGCTCTACGTGGCCGACAGCCGCAGCCACTGGGTCTACAGCTACGTCAGGAAGCCCGACGGCACGCTCGCCCACAAGCAGCGGTTCTACCACCTGCACGTGCCCGACACCGCCGACGACAGCGGCGCCGATGGGCTCAGGGTGGACCGCGACGGCCGGCTCTGGGTGGCGACGCGGATGGGCCTCCAGGTCTGCGACCAGGCCGGGCGGGTCAACTGCATCATCCCCACGCCCAACGGCAAGGTCTCGAACCTCTCGTTCGGTGGGCCTGACTCCACCATGCTGCTGGCGACCTGCGGCGACAAGGTCTTCGTCCGCAAGGTCAAGCCCGCCGGTGCTCCGAACTTCCTCCCGCCGTCGACGCCCGCCAAGCCGAAGCTCTGAAGGAGACGCCCACCATGTCGCCCTGGCACGCCCGCAGCTCGCGCCGCGGATTCTTCGCCGCCACGGCGGCCCTGGCGGCAGCGCCGCTGGCCGCCGCCGACGTCCGCCGCCGCGGCATCCCCCTGGGGTTCGACAACTTCGCCGTGCGGGCGATGCAGTGGAACACCCGCCAGCTGGTCGACCATGCCGAGAAGCTCCGTTGCGACTCGCTCTTCATCACCGACTTCGGCCCCTTCGAGGGGCGGTTCGACGACGCGTCACTGGCCGACGTCCGCCGCTACGCCGCAGACCGCGGCATCGCGATCGCGCTGGGATCGTGGAGCATCTGCCCGTCGGCCAAGCGGTTCAAGAAGGACTGGGGCACCGCGGAGGAGCACCTCGCGCTCGGCCTGCGGATGGCCCGGGCCCTCGGCTCGCAGGCCTTTCGCGTGATCCTCGGGGGCGGCGAGGACCGGCAGTCGGAGGGCGGCATCGCCGCGCGGATCGCCGACACCGTGCGGGTGCTGCGCAGCCAGAAGGCCCTGGCCGTTGACAGCGGCGTGAAGGTGGCCGTGGAAAACCACGCGGGCGACATGCAATCGTGGGAGCTCAAGGGACTCGTCGAGGCGGCCGGCCCCGAGTTTGTCGGCGTGAACTTCGATTCCGGCAACGCCTGCTGGACCCTCGAAGACCCGATCAGGGCCCTCGAGACCCTCGCCCCGCACGTCCTCACGACGAGCCTCCGCGACACGATGGTCTGGCCGTCGGCCGACGGCGTCACGGCCCAGTGGACGGCGATGGGCGAGGGCTGCGTCGACCTGCCCGCCTTCTTCGACCTCTTCGAGAAGTCCTGCCCGGGCGTGACGGTCCACATCGAGACGATCTCGGGCTTTCCCCGGGAGCTGCCGATCTACAAGCCGGGCTTCTGGCAGACCTTTCCCGACGCCCGGGCCGCCGACCTGGCCGCATTCCTCGCGCTCACGCGACAGGGCAAGCCCATCGTCCCGTTCACACCTCCTGCCGGCGACGGCCGCAAGCAGGCCGAGCAGCAGTACCAGCTCGCCGAGCTCGAACGGAGCATCCGCCACTGCCGCGACGTGCTCGGCCTCGGGCTGCGGCACTGAGCCCGGCCGGGCAGCGGCCGCCGCGCCACGCATCGCCCCCTCGCGGCGGACCGACACCCTGGTGACGAAGACCGGCAACGCTTGAGCAGAGCGACGGGCATCCCCTATGCTCCTTCCGCTGAGCGAACCCCGGAATCGCCCTCGAAACCGCCGCGTGCCCCCCTGAACTCCCCACCCCAGCCGACCCTGCTCCTCACCGGTGCGACCGGCCTGCTCGGCACCTACCTCGTCCGCGACCTGTCGCTCGAGGGCCGGCCGCTCGCCGTGATCGTGCGCGGAGCGCGGAAGCGGTCGGCGGTCGCCCGTGTCGACGCCATCCTCGACCACTGGGAGGACGTGCTCGGCAAGCGGCTCCGTCGGCCGACGATCCTCGAGGGTGACCTGACGCAGCCTTTCTGCGGCCTCGCCGAGGCCGACCGTCGCTGGATCGCCGATCACTGCGACGAGGTGGTCAACAACGCCGCCAGCCTCACCTTCCGCGGGCCCGACCGCGCGGCCGAGCCCTGGCGGACGAACGTCGGCGGCACCGCTCACGTGCTGGAACTGGCCCGCGCCACCGGCCTGCGGCACGTGCATCACGTCTCCACCGCGTACGTCTGCGGCCTGCGTGCGGGCGTCATCCGCGAGGACGACCTCGACGTGGGGCAGGCGTTCGGCAACGACTATGAGCAGAGCAAGGTCGAGGCGGAGAAGCTCGTCCGCGGCGCCGGGTTTCCCGACACCGTCACGGTGTACCGTCCGTCGATCATCGTGGGCGATTCCACCACCGGCTGGACGTCGACCTACCACGGCTTCTTCGCCGGGCTGCGGCTGGGCCACACCCTGCTCACGAGAGTCGCCATGGGCTCGACCAGCGGCCCCGCGCTGCTGCGGCTCCTCGACGTCGCGCCGGCCGACACGAAGAACTTCGTGCCCATCGATTGGGTGTCGGCCGTCATCGCCCATGCCGTGCAGACGCCCGCCGCGCGCGGCGGCACCTACCACCTCACGCACCCGGATCCGCTCTCGATGGACGTTGTCTGGCGGCTCGTCCAGGAGGCGGTGGAAACCTACTCACGGGCGGCTTCGCCGGACGACCCGGACCTCTGCGACGAGGAGTGGTTCGCCGACACCCTGTGGACACAACTCGACATCTACCGCAGCTACCTGCGAAACGATCCGACGTTCGACCGCACCCGCACGTCAGCGATCGCGGGCCACATCCCCTGCCCCGTGCTCGACACCGCGACGCTCATGCGGATGGCGAAGTTCGCCATCGATCACGACTTCGGCCGCCGGCGGGCCGCACCGCGACCTGCCAGTCAACCGCCTGCGCAGCCCGTGCCACCGGGCCGGACGTTCGCCGACGCGGGACCGTAAGACTGCGCGGAATCGCCGTCTCACAGCCCGCCGCTCTTGGCGAGATCGTGGAAGTAGTGGCCCACCTTCTTCTGGTTCTTGAGCAGCCAGTCGATCGACGGCTCGTTCCGCATCGCCTTGCCGATCGCCTTGGCGGTGGCCTCGCGGTGCGTGCGAAAGAGCACGTCGTGGTCGACCTTCGTCTTGGGGTCGGCCACCGACGGATCGAGCCACACGGCGACGATGATGCCGATGTCGTTGACCTTCCCCTTTGGGATCGCCCCCTCGCGGACGCTGTCGAGCACCGCGTTGGCGATCGCGGCCTGCACCGTGCCCATGAGAATGTTGGTGTAGCGGGCGTTGGGGGCGGTGTACTTGCTCACCATCAGGGTCGCCGGCCGCACCTGCACGTCGCTGTTGAGGATCGCCCAGACGCGGGTGTGGCCCTTCACCTGGTCGCCGATGAGGTTGGCGATGGCGTAGCCGACGGGGCCGTCGAGCTCGCCGATCACGACCTCCGGCTCGGCGGCGCTCCAGGCCTCGTCCGCCTCCACGAGCGCCTCGCCGGTCCGCATGATGATCTTCTTGCCTGCCATGGGTGCCTCCTCGTGCGTCGCGGCCACGGGTCATCCACGCCCGGCCGATCGGCGGAGATCATAGCACCGGCGAACACGCCGCGGGCCGCGCACGGCGGCAGGTCATTCGCCGGCTCCGCCCGGCAGCCGTGCCACGATCCGCAGGGGGCCGCCGCTGCCGCCGGCGATCTTCATCGGCAGGGCCGCGACGAAGAGACCCTCCTCGGGCAGCCCGTCGAGCGCCGCCACGTTCTCGAAGATCGGCACGTCGCCGCCGCAGAGCGCCACATGCGCGTCGAAGTGGGTCGACGGCCCGTGGTCGATGCTCGCCGTGTCGATGCCGATCGCCCGGATCCGGCGGTGCTCCACGAGCCACCGGGCGGCCAGGGGCGAGAGGCCGGGAAACCGCAGCGTCGCGACCGCCTCCGGCCCGACGGCGTCGGTGCCGAGATAGGCCGCCCGATCGGGCCATCTCGCGGCCCAGCCGGTGCGGATGAGCACGATCACGTCGACCAGTTGCCTCCCGTGCGCCGCCTCCCAGGCGACGAGGTCGTCGACCGTCACCTCGTAGACGGGATCGCCAACGCAGCGGCCGGCCACGTCGACCACCACGGCCGCGCCCACCAGCCGATGCAGCGGGATCGCGTCGGCCGTCTGCCCGGTGGCGGAAAAGTGCCGCGGGGCGTCGAGGTGCGTGCCGCCGTGCTCGGCGGTCGTGAACCGGTTGGCGGCGTAGTAATAGCCCTTCGACGTCGGACCGTTCCGTCCCGATTCGAAAAGGAACCCCTTTTCCGTCGGCCAGTAGATCGTGCGCCCGTCGAAAGGGTGCGTGAGATCGACCCAGCGCGGCGCCGGGGCGGCTTCGGCGCCTGCTCCCGTCGGCTCCGCCGCCATCAGCCCGTGTCCACCGGCCACCGGCGGCCCCGCCCCCCCCAGCCAGAGGATCGCGGCCGACAGGAGCACGCTCCCCCGCATGATCACCTCCGCCCGTCGTGCAGTCGTCACAGCCATCGCGAACCTCCGCGACTCATCCTAACGCGGTCGGCCGGCCGCGGACAAAGAACCGTGGCTGAGACTCATGCGCCGCATGGTGCGTCGGTGACGAATATGCCACACCGACGGGCCGATCCCGGGAGCACTCGATTCGCGGCCGTCGGCATCCGATTCCCGAGAGTAGAGGCGTGTGGACAGGATCGACATTCAACAGACGACGGGGCAGACGGGAGATGAGGATGGCCGGCTGGAGCGGGCGGGCGATGCTGGTGGCGATCGTGATGGCGTCCGCGTTCCTGCCGGACGCCGGGGCCCGGGCCGCGAGCTTCGACCCCCGCGTGATCACGTTCGGCGAGTCCCGGGAGAAGATCAAGGCGACGCCCATCGAACAGCGGCCCAACCGTCCGCTCCACGTGTACGGCAACAGCGTCCGCCGCCGGCACACCCGCTCCGCCTCCCGGTAGGCGGCGTGGGGGTCGCACGGTGCGGCCGCGGGCGCCGCCCTCGGCGCGTCACCCGTCCGTCGCCAGCGGCACCACGCGACAGAGGCCGTGCAGCCGATACTCGCGGCCCGTCGGCCGCTCGACGCAGCGGAAGCGGCTTCGCACCCGCGGGCCGAGCCGGAACTCCCTCCCGCCGTCGACGCGAAAGATCGTGCCCGATCGGAGCGTCTCCACGAACACGCCGCCGCGGCCCACCGCGTCGTAGCGGGCGAGGGCGAGCGTGAGCTGCCGGTCGCTGCAGGTCGCCGCCGCCGGGTCGGCCATGGCGCGGCCGAGCGCCGCCGCCACGTCGTGCGGCAGCACGTCCCCGGCCACGAACGGCCGGAGGATCCGCTCGAACTCCGCCTTCCACTCGGGGCCATGCGGCCGCAGCCGGCGCCGGCGGTGCCGCTCCCACGTGGCTGCGTGCGCGATCTCGTGCAGCAGCGTCGTGAGAAAGGCGTACGGGTTGAGGTCCTCGTTCACCGAGATGCGGTGCCTGGGCACCGCCGACGTCGGCCCGCGGTGATCGCCCAACCGCGTCCGCCGCGGCCGGGCGAGCCGCAGGTCGATCGGCAGGGACGCCAGCAGGTCGACGACGTAGGGCAGCGCGGAATCGGGCAGCCGCGTCCGCACGGCGTCGGCCGCTGCGCTGCTCATGACACGCCCCCCTCGGAGCCCGCCTCCGGCCGCGCACGGCCGGCGAGAAACGCGACCAGCGGCCGGGCGGCGGCGGGCAGCCCAGCGTCATCGCAGACGAGCTCGAGCGTCGCGGGGAGCCCCTCGATCGTGATCGCGTAGTGCCGACGGTCGCGACCGTCGGCAGAGATTCTCTCGCACGAGCCGGCGAGGCCGCTGTCGGCGACCAGGTTCTCGACGGCCCGCCGGTCGGCTTCCGAAAGCAGCGCGGTGTCGACTGTGCAGGCCTTCACCACTCCGGCAAAGCCGCCCGACTGCGTGAACCTGATCCGCATCGCGATTCCTCGTGCCGCCGGCCGACTCGCCATCCTGCTTCCGTCGGCATACTCTAGCGATCTGTGAACAAAGTCATCCATGACCGTCGTCCACGCCGACAGACATCGCAGCCTGCTCCGGCAGACCTGTTTCCACAGTCTGCTCGCCGCCCGCGGAAGACGTCCTCCAGATTGGCCCCGCCGCAGACCGCACGAGCTTCATGGAACGCTTTGATGTCATCGTCGTGGGCACCGGGGGCATGGGCGCCGCGGCCGCCATGCACCTGGCGGCCCGCGGGACGCAAGTCCTCGGGCTGGATCGGTTTCCGCCGGGCCATGCACGGGGCAGTTCCCATGGCCAGACACGGCTCATCCGCCTGGCCTACTTCGAGCACCCCGACTACGTGCCGCTGCTCCGTCGTGCCTACGCGCTGTGGCGCGAACTGGAGCAGGCGGCCGGCCGGCGGCTGCTCGTCGAATCGGGGCTGATCCTCGCCGGTCCACAGGAGGGCGAGGCGGTGGCGGGCACGCTCCACTCGGCTGCGATCCACGGCCTGCCCATCCAGCGGATGACCGCCCGCGAGGCGATGCGCCGCTGGCCCGCCCTGCAGCTGCCGGAGGACTGGGCTGCCGTGCACGAATCCTGCGCCGGCCACCTGTTCGTCGAGGAATGCGTGATGGCGCACGCCGCCGCCGCGATCCGGCACGGTGCCCGGCTCGAGCACGGCGTCGACGTACGCGGCTGGCGGACCGCCGGAGCGGGCGGCCACGTCGTCGTGGACACCGACCGCGGCAGCTACGCGGCCGACCGGCTCGTCGTGGCGGCGGGCCCGTGGGCGCATGGCCTGATCCGGATGCCCACGCTGCCGCTGCGCGTGCTGCGAAAGTCGCTCTTCTGGTACGAGACCGACGGCGCGACCGCCGATCAACGGCGTGGGCCTCCCCCTGACGACGGCGCGGGCGGGCTGCCGTGCTTCGCCTTCGACACTCCGGCCGGCTTCTTCTATGGATTCCCCCCGCTCGACGACCGCGGCCTCAAGGTCGCCGAGCACACCGGCGGCGAGCCCGTGGGCGATCCGCTCGAGGTCGACCGGAGCCTCGACATCCGCGAGCGGGATCGGGTCGAGCAGGTGCTCGCCGCCCACCTGCCCGGGGTCAGCCGCCGCATGACAGACCACGCCGTGTGCCTCTACACGATGTCACCCGACGGCCATTTTGTCGTGGGGCTGCATCGGGAGCATCCGCGGGTGGCGATCGCCGCCGGCTTCTCCGGCCACGGCTTCAAGTTCGCCAGCGTGATCGGGGAGATCCTGGCCGATCTGGCCCTCGACGGCCGGACGGACCACCCGATCGGGTTCCTGTCGCCCGACAGGTTCGCCGCCCGTCCGGCGGGGCCGGGCTGAGCGCCGTGCCTCCTGCGCCACCGCCCGGGCAGCCGCCAAGGAGCCCGTTTTTCACGCCCAAAGTGCCGCACACGTCGATCGGACGCGGCTCCCGTCCGCCCCGCGGTTTTTGGGGTCAACGATCACGAGATTCGCGGGTATCATGATCGGTCTGTCTGTTCCGAACCGTGCGAGGACGTGGGCTGCATGCCGGCGATGGTGAATCGACTCTTTCCCGCGGCCTGCAGCCTGCTGCTGTCGCTGCTGGCTGTCGGCGACGCGATCGCGGGCGAGTGGCCCCAGATCCTGGGCCCGAACCGCAACGGGATCGCCGCCGAGGACGAGGTCCTGGCGGATGAATGGCCCACGGAAGGCCCGTACACGCTCTGGCAGCGCGAGGTGGGCAGCGGCTATGCCGGCGTCGCCGTCGCCAACAAGCGTGTGGTGCTCTTCCACCGCGTCGAAAACAAGGAGACGATCGAGTCGCTCGACGCGGCCACCGGCAAGACCCAGTGGACGCACGCGTACGTCACCTCCTTCGCCCCGCAGGTCGGCAGCGGAGACGGCCCGCTCTGCGTGCCCGTCATCCAGGGAAACCGGGTGTACACGTACGGTGCCCAGGGCGTGCTGACCTGCTGCGACGCCGCCACGGGCCAGGAGATCTGGCAGCGGGACACGCACGCGGACTTCGGCGCCCAGCCCGGCTACTTCGGGGCCGGCAGCACGCCGATCGTCGTGGGCGACATCGTCGTCGTCAACGTCGGGGGTGGGCAGAAGGAGGCGGGCATCGTCGGCTTCTCCGCCGCGAACGGCAAGACGATCTGGACGCAGACGAGCGAGCGGGCGAGCTACTCCGCGCCCGTGCTCTTCAAGCTCAACGACATCAACCACCTGCTCATGGTGACCCGTTACACCGTCGTGCTGCTCGACCCGGCCACCGGCGCGGTCCGGTGGCAGTTCTCCTTCGGCGCCCGGGGGCCGACCGTGAATGCCGCCACGCCTCTCGTGCTCAAGGGCAAGGGGGGCGCCGACCACCTGCTCGTCACGTCGTCCTACGGCGTCGGCACGATCTACGGTTCCTTCGACCGCACGCGGATGATGAAGGTCTGGGGAGGCACCGCCTCCCTCGCCTCGCAGTACTGCACGCCGATCGCGCTTGGCGGCTTCCTGTACACTTTCGACGGCAGGGACGACCAGCCCCCCGCGGAGCTCAAGTGCATCAAGCAGATCGACGGCGAGGTGATGTGGTCCGAGGGCATCGGCTACGGCACGCTCCTGTTCGCCGACGGCAAGCTGATCGCCAGCAAGACGGACGGCGAGCTGATGCTCATCAAACCCGACGCTGCCAGCCTGCACGTCCTGGCACAGGCCCGCCCATTTCCGCCGGGTCCGGTGCGGGCACTGCCCGCGCTCGCCGGCGGCAAGCTCTACATCCGCGACGAGCACACGCTCAAGTGCCTGAACGTGAAGCCGAAGGTCCGCTGAGACGGTCCTGCTTCCGCCTCCAGCATTCCGCCAGCAGGATGCCGCACGCCACGGAGACGTTGAGGCTCTCCACCTGCTCCGTCCCGGGAATGCACACAAACTCGTCGGCCAGCGCCGCGATCGGTGGCGACACCCCCTCCCCCTCGCTGCCCAGCACGAGCACGACCCGCTCGCCCCAGCCGGCCGACGCCTCGAAAGCCGACCGGCCACGGTGGCTCGACGTGACGACCACGGCAAACCCCTCGCGGTGCAGCAGCCGCAGGTCGGCCACGGGCTTCTCGACGTCGCACACAGGCACGAACTCCGCGGCCCCTTCGGCGACGCGGACCGCCGCCGGCGACAGCGACGGCAGTCCGCCCCGCGGCCCGAGGATCGCGGCGACGTCGAAGTGCGCCGCCGTGCGCAGCATCGCACCGAGGTTGTGCGGATTCTGCACTCCGTCGAGGTAGAGCAGCGGCCCGCGACGTGGCGCCTGCAGCAGTTCGGACAGCGTCCAGCGGCGGCAGGCCCGGGCCAGGACCGCGATCCCCTCGTGGTGCATCGAGCCGCTGATCCGCGCGAGGTTCTCCGCCGCCACGACCTGGAAGCCCTTGCGGGACTCGGTGCAGTGTTGCAGCAGCGCCGCCGCCTCCCGGCGACGTTCCGCCGTGACGTAGACCCGCACGATGTCCTGCGGACGGCGGGCGAAGATCGCCAGGCAGGCACGCAGGCCGTGGTACGTCTCCTCGGAACGGCTCTTGTGCCGCACGCTGGCCGGTCGCGAGCCGTCCGGCCCCGCACTGGCCAGCCGCGAGTTGGCCGGCCGCGACCGGCCGGCGGGCCGGCGCGGCCCCGGCGTGGCTGCATCCCGCGGCGTGCGCCGAGACCGCTTCATGGGTGGTCGCCTCGGGGTGTTCCAGGAACAAACGTCAGCTTCATCCTACCTCGCCGCCACCACGGTCACCGTGAGCCATCCGCCGGAGAGCCAGGCCGCGTGGGGGCCCCGCCACGGAGGCGTTCGACCCGGTCCAGTTCCTCCCGCATGTCGGCCGACAGGTCGACGGCGTTGAATGCGGCCGACTCGTCGATCCTCACCAGCCAGCTCCCGCAGACATCGAAGCGGATCGTGCCGCCGCGGACGTCGCAGTCGAGAACGTGGCCGCCGCTGCGCCGGTCCGCGGCGAGAAAGTGCCAGTGGTAGCCGGGCACTGTGACGCCCTGCGCCCAGGCCGGGCTGCGGATGCCGACGAACGTGCCGCGCAGATTCTCCCGCCTCCACACCGACTGAAAGTCCTTGCGGGTGTTGATCGGGCGATAGGGCTTCGACTGCGGATGCACGCTCCGCAGCGTCGCCGAAGCCAGGTCGGCCTCGATCCGGATGGCCACGAAGTTGTTGGGATGCCCGACAACGCCATCGATGCGGCGCTCGAGCTCGGCCAGGGAGCGGGCCTGCGGACAGGGAATCTCTCCGTCCTGATCGAACGGCGTGACGACGGCGAACGGGATCGTGTCGCTCGGACCGACCTCCACCACCGCCCCATCGCTCTTGATCTGAAAGCCGCGGCCGTCCAGCACGACAAGCTCGCCATCGAGGCCGTCCAGCGTGCCGAGACCGAAGTCGCCGTCCGCCAGAAGCGCGGAGAACGGGACCGCGCCGTCGAACTGTCCGAGCAGGAGCGCGTTGATCACCGAGATCTGGGTGACGCGATCGTGGTCGGCCTCCCCGACGGGCGCCGCCGAGCCGACGCGGCCGCACATCGCGGCGGCACCGAAGGCCACGGCGACGGCCAGCGCCCTGGCGACGGCCAGCTTTCTGGCGAAGGCCGGGCCCGACGGCGGCGCTGGCAGGCCTGTGCGCATGCGTTCGGGCACCGGCCGGATCAGGCTCGTCGCCCGCCCTCCCGTTTGCGCGACAGCATGAACTCGTTTCCCTCAGGATCGACGCACATCGCCAGATGCGGTGGCTCACCGCCCTCGGGCTCCGGCTCGCGCACCAGCTGGCCGCCGGCGGCGACCACCTCGCGGCCGCCGGCCACGACATCGGGCACCTGGAACGACAGGCCCGTCCAGGTCCTCCTGCCCTCGCCCCCCGAGTGAATCCCGATGCATGACCCGAGGATCTCGACCTCGGCGATCACGCTCGAGTGACGCAGCACCCGTCCGCCGAAGAGGTCGCAGTAGAACCGCACGGCGCGGTCCATGTCGGCGGCCCAGAGGACGTACTTCACGCGTTCGACGTTCATGCCGGGAGTATACCCGCGTCCGACCGCACCGCGCTATCCGCCCGTCCGGCGCCCGTCCGGCACCGCGCACCCGTCCGGCACCGCGATCGAGTCGGCGGCCGGATCCGCGCTCCAATCATGGATTGACCACGTTCTGCGGCCGTCCCGCCACGAACGAGTGCAGGTTGGCGGCCGACACGGCGATCAGCCGCCGCCGAGCGTTTCGCGTGGCCCAGGCGACGTGGGGCGTGATCACGCAATTGCGGGCCGTCAGCAAGGGGTTCGACGCCGGCGGCGGCTCCACTGAAAGCACGTCCAGCCCCGCGCCGGCGATCCGCCCGGCATCGAGCGCCGCCGCGAGGTCGGCCTCGTCGATCAGCGGCCCCCTGGCGGTGTTGATGAGGAACGCGGTCGGCTTCATGATCGCGAGCGTTCGCGCCGCGATCAGCCCGCGCGTGTCCGGGGTCAGCGGGCAGTGCAGGCTGACGACGTCGCTGCGCCGCAGGAGCGTCTCCATATCGACGAACGTCGTGTCGGCGACGCCGGCCGCCGGGGGCGTGCGCCGGTGGGCGAGCACGTTCATGCCGAGGGCCCGGCCGATCCCGGCCACCGCCGCGCCGATCCGGCCGAAGCCGACGACGCCCAGCGTCTGCCCGGCCAGTTCGACGAGTTCGCCGTCCCAGAAGCAGAAGTCCTCGCCCGCCGACCAACGACCCTCGCGCACCGCCTGTGCGTGGTACCCCGTGCGGTTCGTCAGTTCGAGGAGCAGGGCGAACACCGCCTGGGCGACGTTGGGCGTGCTGTATTCCGGCACGTTGCAGACCGGGATGCCGCGGCCGCGGGCGGCGTCGACGTCGACGATGTTGTAGCCCGTGGCGAGCACACCGATGCACTTCAGCCGTGGCAGCGACTCGATCGCCGCACGGTCGATCGGGGTCTTGTTGGTCAGCAGGATGTCGGCCTCACGGGCCCGCATCACGACATCCTCGTGACGCGTCCGTGGATGCACCGTGCACGGGCCGACCGCCTCGATCTCGGCCCAGCTCACGTCCCCCGGGTTGGCCGTGTGTCCGTCGAGGATGACGATCCGCATCGGGTCTGGCATGGCGTCTGGCTCGTCCGGAATGGAGGTGCGGGCGTCAGAGCCCGGATGCCCCCGTCGTTTCGCGCTGCCTCTGCTCCTTCTTGGCCGGGAACTCGATCACCACGAGCCCCTTGGCCTCGGGATCGTAGGCGTATTCCTGGTAGTAGGGCAGCATCGGCAGCGAGATGCCGTCCGGCTTGCCCTTCTCGATGATACGGCCCATGAACTCCGCATAGTCCTTCGGCTTGCGGCCGGTCTCCGCCTCGAAGAACGACATCTTCTGGTCGACCGCGATGATCGACAGCTTGCCGACGCTCGTCCGGTAGGCCTCCGCGGCGACCTCGAGGCCGTCGCCCTTGATCGAGAGATCGGCCCGCACGCCCCCCTGCGCGAGGGCGTCCTGCAGTTCCATCACGTTCTGGGTGGTCTGCTTGATCGTCTTCCGCGTCTGCACCGGGGCGGCGGCGGGCTTCTGCGTCGCGGTGTCTCCGCAGCCGCACAACGACAGGGCGAACGCCCCCACCACAAGACGACTTCTCCATGACCCGATCATCTGCGCACTCCCAGCGTCCGTGTCGGCTCCGGTCGACTGCACGCCCACGGATGGCGCGCGGTCGCATCTTCCGTCCGGCCGCTCCACCGACGATTCCTCCCCGGAGACCACGTCAGCCGCGGTACTCGTACTTGTACTTGCCCGGCATCGGCACTGGATACCGCCCCTGCGCGTCCGCCACCAGCGGCGACGGCGAGCCATCCGTGAGGCTGTCCACGCCCGCCGTCAGGTCGTCCTGGCACTCGAGCATCTCGGCGAACGTGACGGGCTTGCCGGTGTGGGCGGCGAACCGGCCCATGGCGGTGGCGAGGCTCGCCTGCGCGCCCCGCACCGCCTCGTTGTAGGGCTGATCGGCGATGATGGCGGCGACGAGGTGCTCCCATTCCCGACGGTACGGGTTGGGCTCCGGCTGCTCGGCTGCCCAGAGGATGTTCTCCTTCTCCATCCGCTGGCCCTTGTAGATCGCGCTGCGTGCCGGCGAGTGGCCCTTGGTCGAGATGGCGAACGCGCCCTTCGCGCCCTGACCCCAGACGCCGAACTTGTTGTCGCAGTCCTTCATCACCTGGCAGGAGTAGAAGAACTTTGCGCCGTTCTCGAACGTGTACTCGATGCCGTAGTTGTCGAAGTTCTGATCGTCGATCACGCCCCGCAGCTGCCGGGCGCCGATCGCCTCCGCCTTCACGGGCCACGATCCCTGCATCCAGCACACCTCGTCGATGTGGTGCACGCAGTAGTCGCTGAAGATGCCACCGCTGAGGAAGAGAAAGTTGTGGAACCGCTTGATCTGCCAGAGCAGCTCGCTCGTGCCCTGCGGGCCGGGGGCGAGGTCGAGGTTGTGCGGCGGGTTGTGTTCGCGGTAGCCGTAGAAGGAGATCAGCTCGCCGGCCTCGCCATTGCGGAGCCGGTCGTGCAGCTCACGCCGGCGGTCGCAGTGACGGCACATGAGCCCGACGCCCACCTTGAGCCGCTTTTCGTCCGCCTTGGCCGCCAGTTCGATCACCCGCCTGGTCGACGGACCGTCGATCGAGACGGGCTTCTCCATGAACGTGTGCACGCCCTTCTCGATCGCGTAGGCGAACTGGGGCGCCCGAAACGCCGGCGGCGTCGCGAACAGGGCGATGTCGCCAGGACGCAGGCAGTCGATCGCCTGCTTGTAGGCGTTGAACCCGATGAAGATCCGGTCGTCCGGCACGTCGACCCGTTCCTTGAACTGCTCCGTCAGCGACCGCTTGACGATGTCGACCCGGTCGCGGAAGACGTCGGCGAAGGCCACGATCTTGGTCGGCGCGCCCGGTACGGAGAGGGCGTCGACGGCGGCGCCACCCCCTCGACCTCCGCAGCCGATCAGCGCGATGCGAATCTCGCCGCTGCCGGCGGCGTGGACGCGGGGCACGGCGTTGCCCGAGAGCAGCGTGCCGGAAAGGCCCGTCGCCGCGGCGACGGCGGCGACCCGTTGCGTGGTGCCGAGGAACTCCCTGCGGCTCGACGAGGCGGGGTTAGCGAGGCGATCGGGTGCGGTCACGGTGTGCGGCTCCTGGACAAGGCTGCTTTGGCCCCCGGAGGGGCCGGAGCGAGGAACAAGCGATCCCTGAAAACGCCTGCTTGCCGTTCTTCCCGGGCCTGCGGCGACGTCGGCCCCGGAATTCCGATTCTGACCGCGGTCCGCCGAGCTGTCAAAGCGGCGGGCAGTCATATTTCAGGACGCCGGATCGCCCCAGGACACCATCCACCGGCTACCGGACCTCGAGAACCTTCTGCAACGGCGACCGTGAAGGATCAGACTCGATCTTCTTGATGATCGCCAGGCCCGCCAGCAACGTCTCCCTCTGGCTCTTCTCCAGGGGCGACAGCTTGTCCTGCGCCCCCTCGACCACCAGCTTCTCGATGTGAGCGACAAGGCTGTCGGCGCCGGCCGTGTATTCCTCGTACAGCTTCTCGATGGTCTGCTGAAGCTTCTCTCGCATCAACGGTGCCGCGTCGGCGATCAGTGCGTCGAGCTGTTTCTCGTCCTTGAGATCGACGCCCTCGCTCTGGGCCTTGTCCATCGCCCCCTGGAGCGTTTTGCTCACGACGTCGTACGCCTGCGACTCGAGCGACACCAGCTGCTTGTCGACGAACGACGCGGCGTAACCCTCCACCTCTCGGGCAATCTTCGGCGGCGCCGACAGCACAAGCTTCTCGGCCTGGTCGAGCACAGCGGGCATCTGGGCCTGCAGCGTGTCGCCGAAACGCGACGCCTCCGCGTTGAGCTGCGGTTCGACCTGGGCCGCGACCATCTCGACGATTGTCCGCGCCTCGGCGAACTCCTTCACGGTCGAGTAGAGATAGCGCAGGTAGACCGCGCCGGCGAGCAACAGGGCACCCATGGCCAGGGCCGTCATCGTCATGCGGCGCCGGCCCTGCGCCACCGTCTCCTCCATCCGGCTGTGCAGCTTCATGATCTTCGATTCAAGGGCGGGCGAAATGTTCGTCTGCTCAGACATGCTGGTGCTCCTGTGTGGAAGGGCCGCGGCCCCTCGGTGATCGTGATGGTGTGGTGTGATGCTCTCGTGCGGGCGTCGCCGGCGGAACCGCTCCCCGCGGGCAGGAGCGGAGCGGATGTCCCGCCCGCGCCCCTTCCGACCCCTCCTACTGACGACTGAACGTGACTACTGAACCTGGGTGGGAACCTGGGTGGGAACCTGGGTGGGAACCTGGGTGGGAACCTGGGCGGGAACCTGGGCGGGAACCTGGGCGGGAACCTGGGTGGGAACCTGGGCGATCGGCACTTCGTCCGCCGCGATGGCCTGATCGATCATCATCAGGACGTGGTGGATGAACTGCCGCTGCAGTTTCTCCTCGGATTGCTTCGCGACCTCGTCCACGGGAAGCTTCGCCAGCAGCCCCTCCACTCTCTCGCGCTCCTTGTCGACCTTCGATTTGATCTCGTCGGCGATGCCGCCTCCCTCGACGAGAAGGGCGTTCCGCAGCCCTTCCTCGATGGAATCGAGCTTCTTCTCGGTGAGCGACGGCAGCTGCCGTTTCAGGTCCCGTGCAATCCGGTCGCCGACCCGCTGCATGCAGAACTCCGCCTTCTGGAGCATCTCGCCCTGCAGCCGCTCGGCAAAGCTGCCGGCCTCTGCCGACACCATCGTCTCAAGCTGGGGACGCACCTTTTCGAACCGCTGCATCGCCTCCTGACCGTACACAGGGGCGGCCTTTACCGCGGAATCGACGAACTTTTGACTTAGCGGGGGCCAGACTTGGTCGACCTTTTGCATGAAAGCACTCTGGAGCTCGTTGGCGTTGAGCTGTCGCTGCAGCGTGCCGAAGAGACGCAGGCCGAACAGGCCCATCATCCCCAGCAGCAGAAGCGAGCCGCCGAGGATGAGAAACCGGGTGAGCCGCTGCGTTTTGGCCAGCTCGTCGAGCCGTTGCTCGAGACCGTCGACGACGTGCTCGAGCGTGTTCCGGGCCTGCCCCGGCCGATCGCCGCGGAACGAAGAGTCATATCCAGCGTTCATGCGAAGTCTCCATCTCCAGAAGAAACAGTCGACCGGCGCCTTGACCGGCCAGTTGGCGGAAACGTATCGGCCGCTCGTGAGACCATGATGAGGGCGGGGACGCGGGCGGGGGATGACACTCCGTACGCACGTGCCTCCGGAGAACATGTCCGCTCGGCCCGCGTCCTTTCCGGGAAACAATCCGCCCGCGGCATGGCATCACGACGCCAGACAGAGTCGCGGTCCCACCCCTCATCTAGCCCCAAACGAGGCGATATCTTGCCGCAGCACTTCGGCGGCGTCAATCGGCTCGCCCACCGGAGCGGTCGCGGCGTCGCCGCGCAGCGATCGCTCCAGATGGCGATCGCCCCCAGATGAGGCCAGATGAGGCCAGATCAGGCCGATCGTGAGATCACCGGCGGCGGGATCGCGCACCGCTCGCAGCCTTGGACGAGGCCGGCCGGGCGGCGGCCCCCGTCGCAGACCGCGTGCGCCGCGTCTTCGCCGCAGGCTTCCCCGCGCCGGCGGTCTTCTTGCCGGTCGCCGCACGCTTCCCGGCCTTCACGGTGGACTTCGTCTTCGTCCCGGCGGGCTTCTTCACGACCGACTTCTTCGCCGCAGCGGCCGGCACCGCCGAGCCAGATTTTCCCGCGACGGTCTTCGCCGACCCACGCACCTTCCGGCCGGGAGCCGGCCGCCTGCCTTTCCTCGTGGACCGCGCCCGCACACCGGCGGCGGCCTCGTCGAGAAAATCGGCCGCCTCGGCCACGAGATCCGCGGCCGACAGCGGCTCGACCTCGTCGATGATGAACAACGCCAATTCGCCCCGCCGCTGGGCGTCGGAGAGCGTCTGATACTCCCCGAGCGACAGGTCGATGTGGTCCTCGTCCTCGCTCGACATGAACTCGAACCCGACGCGGGCCTTCGCGTCCCAGCCGTCCACGTGAAATTCGACGCCATACTCGCGGAACAGCACGTTCCGCACGATCCGGAACCCCCGCGCCCTGAACAGCCGGGCCAGCAGTTCGCAGGCCTCGGTCTCGGAAAGCGTATCGGCCATGGCGGAGCACATTCCTCGGGTGGTGGAGTGGCGATGTGCGGAGGATAGCCGATTTGACCGGCCTTCGCAGGGCGGCATGACTGCAGCGGGATTTTCCGGACGATTTCCCCGGGCTGACCGCATGGCGTCAGACGCCGCCCGACTCCCAGCCACACCCCGCCGCGTCACACGTAGGGCACCTGCCCCTTCACGGCCCCCGACAGTTCCACGAGCACGGCGGCGATCGCCGCCGTGATGACGGCGAAGTATTCCGCCCCCTTCGCCGCCGTCGCGGCCGCCGGATCGCCACAGCCCGTGTCGGGATGGACGTGCGACCACGGCCGCGGCGTCCACGCCCCGCTGCGGGCGAGCACTCCCAGCTGCCAGGGCACGGTGGCTCCCGTACCCGCCTGAGGCATGACGACCAAATCGGGCCGCAGGTGCATGAGGAGCGACGTCTCCAGCTCGCCCGCATGGTCACCCGGCACGGCGAAGATCCGCGTCGCTTCCTCGGGCCGGACCCGCCAGAAATCGATCACGACGATCAGCACGCCCGACTCGAGCATGAGGTCGCGGATCAGCGGCTTGAACTCGTTGCCGCCGTGGCCGTTGACGATCAGGAGCCGGTCGATCCCCTGCCGCTTGAGGCTCAAGACCACGTCGCGGAGGAGCGACAGTGCCGTGGCCGTGGAGAGGTGGATCGTCGCCACCTGATCCTGCTGCTGGGCGTTGTTCCCGTAGGGAATCACCGGCAGCACGATCGGCCTCGCGCCGCGGTCGGCCGCGAGATCGGCCGCCCGCTCGGCCACCGCCGCGGCCTCGATCACGTCGGTGCCGTGCGGCAGATGCATGTTGTGGGCCTCGGTCGCGCCCCACGGCAGCACCGCCACGTTCGGCCGCCGGTCGAGCAGCTGCCGGTAGTTGGCCTCGAAGAGCACGTGGGAACGCGGTGCCGCAGCCATGACGATCTCCTCCGATTCGGTGGAACACCCTTCTCAGCGGCACGGCTTCCGCGGCACGGCTTCTCCGCGGTAGACGCCGCGGCTCACCGCTCCAGCAGGATCCGCAGCATCCGCCGCAGCGGTTCGGCGGCCCCCCAGAGCAGCTGGTCTCCCACGGTGAACGCCGACAGGTAGTCGCCCCCCATCTGCATCTTCCGCAGCCGGCCCACCGGGATGGTCAGGCCGCCGGTGACCGCGGCCGGCGTGAGGTCCTGCATCGACGCCTCGCGGGTGTTGGGCACCACCTTCACCCAGGGATTCGCGCCGGCGAGGATGTCGACGATCTCGTCGAGGGGCACGTCGCGGCGCAGCTTGATCGTCAGTGCCTGCGAGTGGCACCGCATCGCCCCGATCCGCACGCACAGGCCGTCGACGGGGATCGCCGGTTTCGCGGCCGGGCCGAAGGCCGTGCCGCGGCCGAGGATCTTGTTGGTCTCCGCGGCCCCCTTCCATTCCTCACGGGACTGGCCGGTGCCGAGATCCTTGTCGATCCACGGGATGAGGTTGCCGCCGAGCGGCACGCCGAACTGCCGCGTCTCGTCGGCGGTCATGCCCTGCTGCCGGGCCAGCACCCGGCGGTCGATCTCCAGGATCGCGGAGGCCGGGTCGTCGAGCAGCGGCCGGACCTCGGCGTTGATGCTGCCGAACTGCGTCAGGAGCTCGCGCATGTGCTGCGCGCCGCCCCCCGAAGCCGCCTGGTAGGTCATCGACGTCATCCACTCGACCAGGTCGTGCTGGAAGAGGCCGCCGAGGCCGATGAGCATGCAGGAGACCGTGCAGTTGCCGCCGACGTAGTCCTTCACGCCGGATCGCAGGGCCTGCTCGATCACCGGCATGTTCACCGGGTCGAGCACGATGATCGCGTCGTCGTTCATCCGCAGGGTCGACGCCGCGTCGATCCAGTGGCCTCCCCAGCCGGCGGCGCGGAGCTTTGGATGGACGGCCGACGTGTAGTCGCCCCCCTGGCAGGTGACGATCACGTCGCAGCGGCGCAGCGCAGCGACGTCGTGCGCATCCTGCAGCGTCCGCTCGTTCCGCGACTGCGACGGAGCCGCCCCGCCGGCGTTCGACGTGGAGAAGAAAAGCGGCTCGAAAAGGCCGAAGTCGTTCTCCTGCTGCATCCGGTGCATGAGCACCGAGCCGACCATGCCACGCCATCCGACGATGCCGACGAGTTTCATGCCGATGCCTGCCGACGACTGAGAGACTTCTGCCACACGTTCTGGACCGGATCCAGCACGGGGCTCGTAACACTACCGCAACCCCGGCCGCCGCTCAAAGGTCGGCTGCCGCCGCCCCGAAGCGTTTTCGACGGCTCACACCGCCGGCTGCGGACCGCTCGGCCGCCGGGTGGACGAAAGCAGGATCACCGCCCGCTTGCCGTCGGTGTAGTACGGATCACCGGTGAGGTTGCGGTGCGGCGCCGCACGACCGCACGCCCCGACGCCCGCGACGTAGCCGGCCGCCGCCACCCGGCCGGCCACCATCAGATCCTCGATGACGTAGTCCCGCGACTCGTCGACGTTGGGGTCGATGCGGTGCGTCGCGAGATTCCACGCCCGCGTCGTGAATCGCACGCCGATATCGCGGCTCACCTGCCCCGCCCACACCGGCTTCCCCTCGTAGGAGAGGGGCGTCAGCCAGAGCCGCAGGTGGAGCCGCTCGTTGATCGAGCGACGCGTCCGCTGCAGGGCGATGTCCTGATCGCGACCGAAGAGATGCAGGGCGCTGACGGGTGAGTAACGGTAGGTCGTCCCCCACAGAAACGCCCGCGCCGTCTTCCAGCAGGTGGCCGGCGTGAGCGTCTCGCTCTCGTCCCAGCGGGCGGCGAAGCCGCTCAGCAGCGTCTCAAAATCGCCGACCACCACGAGATTCACCGGGTCGCCGCGGCGGGTCTGCGCCGCGTTCGTCGTGGCGGGCGGCAGCGACTCCAGCCGCGTCACCAGCGTCTCGGCGGAGCACGCTTCCACGGCGGCCGGGGGCCGGAGGCTCGCGAAGTCCCGGCCCAGGTAGTCGACGGCGATGCCCGGCACGGGAACGGTGAACAGAAAGTCGAGCCCGGCGTCCGGCCCGGCGGCGGCGGCTGTGTCGCCACCGCCGATCGCCTGCTCGATCGCGGCAAGCCGGACGAGCCGCACGTGGACGGCCTTGGTGCCGAGGTCGAGCGTCGTGAAGACGAACCCCGCCGCCGCTTCGCCCGGCTGGATCGGCCCCAGCCGGAAACCGTGCTCGTGGAAGTAATCGTCCATGCGGCCGTTGTTGAGATATGCGGTGATCAGCTTGAGCGGCACCAGCGCCAACAGCGGCAGGAACATCCAGCCCAGCGCGCCGAAGGCGGAGAGCCGTCGCACCACGGAGAAGTGGTTCACCGCGGCCGCCTCCAGCGGCGTGAAGTATCGCGGGTCGATGCTCACCATCTGCAGCCGCATGGTCTCCGCCGAGCGGTTCTCAATCCGCAGGAACACCGGCTGGATGCCCCGCCTGGCCAGGTCGACGCCGAAGAAACGACGGCTCTCGGCGGCCGTCAGCACGGCCACGGTCACCGTGGCGCGTGTCCCCTCCTGCTTCTGCGCCCGCTCGAGATACTCGTCGGCAGTCGGCTGTGGCTCGTAGGGCGTCGTCACGAGCCGCCACAGCCCGGTCGGCAGATCGCGAAAGATCCTCGACAGTTCCATGCCCTCGTCCATCCGCGCGATGCGGTGATGTGCCAGCGAACCGCCGGTGGCATCCGTCCGATGCCTCAGGCCCGCCACTTCGCAGACAGTCTACACACCGAGGCTACGCCCTGAGGCGGACAGCCTCGGTGCACGCCCACGCTGTTGACGGCCGACGTCACGGGCACTAGCCTCGCCGTCGCCGAGCGAAGGAACGACACCCGGCCCGCATCGGCGCCGGAGGAGCGCCAGCCGATGAGCGACCGGGATTCCGTCGGGGGCTGCACGAGCGGTTCGCGGGCGGATGCCTCCGTCCGCCCGGAGCGATCGCCGCGTTGGCAGTGGTGGGTCGCCTGCCTGCTGCTGCTGGCCACCATGCTCAACTACATGGACCGGCAGACGCTCGCCAACCTCTCGGTGAGAATCACGCGAGAGCTGTCGCTCACCGAGGAGCGTTACGGCGACATCGAGATGGCGTTTGGCTGGGCCTTCGCCTGTGGCTCGCTCTGCTTCGGCATCCTGGCCGACAAGGTGCCCGTTCGCTGGCTCTATCCGGCGGTCGTGATCGGCTGGTCGGCCGTCGGCATCCTTTCCGGGTTTGCAGGCGGCTTCGAGTCGATGCTCGCCTGCCGCACGCTGCTGGGTTTCTTCGAATCCGGGCACTGGCCATGCGCGCTCAAGACGACGCAGGCGGTGCTGGCCCGCCGCCATCGCATGCTGGGCAACAGCCTGCTGCAGAGCGGCGGCGCGATCGGGGCGATCGTCACGCCACTGGTGATCCGGGCCATGGTGGGCGAGAACCAGGCCGCCGGCGCCTGGCGGCCGCCCTTCGTCATCATCGGCGCGATCGGCGCCGCGTGGGTGGTCGGCTGGCTGGCGACGATCCGCGCCGACGATCTGGCCGGTGGTCCCGAGA
>JBILVO010000206.1:0-5273 GCA_044370415.1 Pirellulales bacterium | reverse complement strand
TGTTCGTCAGCGGTCTCGATGTGCCGCCGGGTGCGGGCGACCGGTTCCAGGTGGTCGACTCGATCGCCATGGCCCGCGAGGTCGCCGTCAAGCGGAGCGACATCCGCCGCCACAGCAACCTCGTCAGCGAGCCGGTGCACGTCACCTTCGAGAACCTGCTCGATCGGCTGGGGACGCAGAAGGCGCCGACGCTCAATCTCATCCTGCGGGCCGACGTCCGCGGCTCGATCGAGGCCATCCTCAAGGAGCTGGAGAAGCTCGACCACCCCGAGGTGAAGATCCGCGTGCTCCAGGCCACGGTGGGGGGCGTCACGGAGGCGGACGTCCAGCTCGCCGACGCATCCGACGCCGTGATCATCGGCTTTAACGTCGTGCCGGACGAACGGGCCCGGTCGCTGGCCGAGGACCTGGGCGTGCAGGTGCGGCGGTACGAAATCATCTACCAGGTGACCGACGACCTGAAGAAGGCGCTCGAAGGGATGCTCGCCCCGGAGAAGCGCGAGGCGATCCTTGGCCGGGCCGTCGTGCAGCGGACGTTCTCCATCAGCCGCATCGGCGTCGTGGCCGGCTGCCGGGTGATCTCCGGGATCATCGCGAGGAACGGGCGGATGCGGATCATCCGGGACAGCCGCATCGTCGGGGACTACGGAATCGAGTCGCTCAAGCGTGAGAAGGACGACGCCCGCGAGGTGCGCGACGGCCTCGAGTGCGGCATCAAGCTGGCCGGTTTCAACGACATCAAGGAAGCTGACATCCTCGAGTGCTACCGCGTCGAGGAGGTCGCCCGGACCCTCTCGTGAGCACGCGACGACTTCTCAAGGCGGCCGAGGCGGTGCGGGAGGTGGTCAGCATGGCCATCCTGACGCAGGTCCGCGACCCAAGGGTGCGCGACGTGACGGTCACCCGCGTCGAGATGGACCCCGACATGCGGGCGGCCACCGTGCACGTCTCGGTGATGGGAAGTCCGGCCAAGGAGGAGCTCGCGCTTCGCGGTCTGGCGAGCTCCGCCGGGTTCCTGCAGGCGCAGATCGCCGAGAAGATAGAGACCCGCTACACGCCGCGACTGACGTTCAAGATCGACGGCGGCGTCAAGAAATCGATCGAGATCGCCCGCGTGCTCCGGGAGGTGCTGCCGCCCGAGCCGGTGGAGACCGCGGAGCCGGGGCCGGCCTCGTCCGCGGCGGAGGGGATGCCTGCGGGCCATCACGGCGCGTCGGCACGGCATGGACACGGGGGCGAAGCATCGCCCGAGCCACAGACACAGGAACCCGCATGACAGCAGCGAAGCAGCCGCTCTCGGTCCGCAAGCAGCTCCTCGGCAAGCTGCACAGGTCGCTCAAGAGCCAGTACAAGCCGGTGGTGGCGAACACGGCCCGGCCGATGCTCGATCAGGTGATGTACGCCTGCTGCCTGGAAAACACGCCGTGCGACGTCGCCGAGAAGGCCTTCGCCCGGCTCCGCGAGAGCTACTTCGACCTCAACGAGATCCGGGTGACCACCGTCGCCGAGCTCGCCGAGACGCTGCACGACCTTCCCGATCCGTCCCGCGCCGCCCTGGCGCTGCGGCGTGTCCTGCAGGGCGTCTTCGAGTCGACCTACAGCTTCTCCCTCGAGCACGCGAAGAAGCACTCCATCGCCCACGGCATCAAGACGCTGGAGCACATCCACGGCATCCCGCCGTTCGTCGTACAGTACGTGGCCGCGACGGCGCTGGGCGGGCACATGGTGCCGCTCGACCTGGGCGGCTTGTCGGGGCTGTACCTCACCGGAATCATCTCGCGGGAGGAATTCGACGCCGGCAAGGTGGTCGGCCTCGAGCGGCTCATCGCGAAGAAGTCGGGGCTCGAGTTCTCGTCGTTGCTCCACCAGTTCGGCTGCGAGGTGGTGCGCAGCCTGCACGGAGCGACTGTGAAGAAGGTGCTGCAGGCGGTGAACCCGGCGGCGGCGAAGGATCGCCTGCCCAAGCGCGGGGAGCCGCTGCCCCCGCCGAACCCGCCGGCGCCTGCTCCGGGCAAGGAGGGGCGACGGGCCATCGAGGCTGCCCAGACGGCGGCCGAGGTGCACCGGCCTGCCGGTCCCCAGGCGGCCGCCCGTCCCGCGGGCAAGACGCCGCTGCCGCCCCCGGGCGCCGGCCCGAAGCGGTCCGCCGACGGCTCCACGAAGCCGGGTGGGAAGACCGGCCCCAAGCCGTTCGTCGTGAAGCCGAACATGGGGAAGGCGCCCCCCGCGGAAGAGTCCGCGAAGCCGCCCGCCAAGCAGGCCGGAGGCGGCAAGCCCGCCACCCCGCCGCGGCCGGAGTCCGCGAAGCAGGGCAAGAAGCCCGAGGCAATCCGGCGGCCCGCCGCCAAGCCCGCGGCGCCGGTCAGGCAGAAGCTCGACGGCGGGCAGAAGGCCAAGCCGCCGGCGAAGGCGGGCAAGCGGCATTCGGCGCAGCTCGCGAAGCGGAAGCCCCGCTGAGCGGCGCCAGAGGGACGCCAGGAGCAGGTCATGGCAGGACATTCGCATTGGGCCAACATCTCCCGCAAGAAGTCGCTCATCGACGCGAAGCGGGGCAAACTCTGGAGCAAGCTGGCCAAGGCGATCATCGTCGCCGCCAAGCACGGCGGTGCCGATCCGGATGCCAACCTCCGGCTGCGGTATGCGATCGATGCCGCCAAGGCGGTGAGCATGCCCAAGGACAACATCCAGCGGGCCATCCGCACGGGCACCGGTGAGCTCAAGGGGGGCAACCTCGAGGAGTCCGTCTACGAGGGCTATGCGGCCGGCGGCGTGGCGGTGATGTGCGAGATCCTGACCGACAACAAGAACCGGACCGCCCCCGAGATTCGCAAGATCTTCGAGATGTGCGACGGGAAGCTGGGCGGCACCGGCTGCGTCGCCTACCTGTTCCAGCGGCTCGGTGTGGTGCGGGTGCCGCAGGCGGCCTGCAGCGAGGAACGCCTGATGGAGGTGGCCCTCGAGGCCGCGGCCGACGACGTCAAGCTCGCCGGCGACCGCTGGGAGCTGTCGTGCGAGCCGCAGGCAATGGCGGCGGTGGTCGACGCGGTCCAGCGGGCCGGGCTGACCGTCGAGTCCAACGAGATCGTGCGGGTGCCGACCAACAGCGTCGACGTCGAGGACGTCGAGACCGCCCGGAAGGTGCTCGACCTCATGGAGCGGCTCGACGAGCACGACGACGTGCAGAGCGTCTCGGCGAACTTCAACATCCCCGACGAGGCGCTGGCGCAGCTCGGCTGACCGCGGCCCGGATCCGGCCGCCGGCGCGGCCCTCCGCAGGGCTTCGTCCTGGAGGCTAGTCCCGCTTCTTCAGTGCCGCCGCTTCCTCCGGCGGGGTCGGGTGTGCCACCTGGGGCCAGTAGTCGTCGAACTCGAACTGCGGACTGTTGTCGAGGTCGTGGCACTCGAGGCAGTTGTTGACCGCCCGCTGCCTGCCTTCGGGCGAGCCGAGCGTGAGCGTGATCTCGGCCCGCAGGCGGTCGCGCTCGGTGACACTCGCCCGGACGTCACCGCGTTCGACGGCGGCGTGGGCCGCCGCCGGGCCGTGGCAGTTCTCACAGCCCTGGTGGGCGAGGTGCGGCGTGCTCTGCATGCCGGCGAAGCCGCCCTCGAACGGTTCGAACCGCTGCGGAGCCCAGCCGACGACGTGGCAGGACAGGCACTCGGGATCGCCGTCACGCCGCGGCTTCTGCTCCTCGAGCGTGCCCAGCGCGGTGGCGTGGCCGGTCTCCTTCCACACGTCGAAGGCATGCTTGTGACAGTCGGCGCAGGCGGCGCTGCCGGCGAACCGACGGCCGGAAGGATGCCGTACGGCGGCGAGCCCGAGGCCGGAGAGGCCCAGCGACTCGAGCTGACCCTGGTACGTCGCGAGCAGCGCGATCATGTCTTCAGCCTCACCCCAGCGGGCGTCGAGCGGCACCCGCTGCGACCGCACCGGCTGGCGGGTGTCGTCGAAGAATCCGATGGCCACGGCGAACATTCCCTTGTGTCCCAGTTCCACCAGCCGGCCGCCTCCCGGCAGGAGCGGCAGCTCGGCCGGCGGCTCGTCGGCCCCGCCCGCGGTCACCACGATATCGAACTGGGGGAACGCGGCGGCCAGGGCCCGCGTCGTGTCCGGACGGGCCCAGGAAAGCAGGATCTGGCGGCCGCAGTCGGCCTTCTTGAGTTCGGCGGCGGCCGCCGCCACCGCCTGGGAGGCGGGGGCGATCACGATGGCGTCGTTGCGGACCTGCTTTGCCTCATCGTCCCCGAGCACGGCGACGATGCCGATCCGGATGCCTCCCGCCTCGACGACCCTGAATCGTGGGGTGATGTTGGAATCGAGCCCGAGCAGCCCGACGTTGGCGCTGGTGAACGGGGTGGGCTGGTCCCCCACGGGCGCCACGGCGGCCACGAGTTCCTCCGCCGGCAGCCGCAGGTCGCCCGGGCCGAAGCCGACCGCCGCGTAGCCCATCGTGCGCAGACCGTCGGCGATCGACTGGAACTTCACCTCCGACTGGCGGCCGAACCGCTTCACCTGGCCGCCGAGATCGACCGACACCAGCGGCCAGCCGGCGGAGTCGATCGCCCGCAGCAGGTTGCGGCGGCGGCTCAAGCCGCCTTTCTGATTCTCCTTGCCCGTGCAGCCGCAGGGCTCGATGTAGCCGTCGAGTTCGCCGGTAACCAGCACCACAGCGCGGGGAGCCTGCCAGTCGACGAAGACAGGTCCGTTCCGCTCCACGAACGTCTGCACGGTGGCGTCGGGCACGCCCGGCCCGCGCTCCGGCGGCGCGGCGGCGGCGGCCGGCTGCAGGGCCAGTCCGCACCGCGTCATGGCCGCCAGCAGCGTGACGGCGGCGAGGAGCCGCAGACCGCGGCCCGCTCCCGAATCCCGTGCTCCCGAAGACAGGGCGGAAAGAAGGCTGCCGCCTCCGGACGTCGTTCCACGGATGGATGCGTTGTTCATGCTCGAGTCGGGTGCGGAGTGGTCAGGGAGCGATGGCGACGCAGACGGGAATCGTGAGGTTCGGCGAGTCCGGGTGCCCGGTGTCGAGCACGATCCGGCCCGCGGGGGCCTGCGGCGTGCCGCTGTGGTTGGAAGGATCGCTGCCGGGGGGGATGCTGATCGCCATCTGGAAGCGGATGACGTTGCCGCTGCCCACCGGCGTGCCCTCGTCGACGACGACCTGCAGGCTCTCCGGGACGATTTCGCGGACGGACAGCCGCACGGCGGACCGGTGCGGTCCCTTGGCGGTGAGGAAGAGGCTCGTGCGCAGGCCCGTGCGGCTGGAAACCGT
>JBILVO010000082.1:0-16989 GCA_044370415.1 Pirellulales bacterium | reverse complement strand
CAATGCGAACCTGCACGACATCCGCGACAGCCACGCAGATTGGTCTGGGGCGAACCTTGTTCGGGCACGACGCACCGACCAGGACCGCCTCGAGGCCGAGAACTGGGTGCCACGGCGGCTGCGCGATCCGCAGTCCCACTGACAGCCCATGCGGTCAAGACCGCGTGTGGATGAGCTGGTGCGGCTGGCCGAACTTTTTGACGGACTCGGGGGAGCGGGGACACGGACAACTGAAAGAATTGCCCCTTCGAGACGGCCGGATACGATAGAATCAGACTCCACGGGAGGCATCCATGTCCACTGATATCTCGATTGAAGCAATGTCGGTTGCCGAGAAGGTGCGGCTCCTCGAAAGCGTCTGGGAAAGCCTCTGCGCTCACCCCGGTGATGTTCAGTCGCCCGAGTGGCACCGCGAGGTTCTCGAGGATCGCAGGCGTCGGCTCGAGGATGGACGCTCGACGGTGTCGACGTGGGCTGACGCAAAGGCCCGTTTGATGCAGCTCGGACGATGATCGTCAGCATTTCCTCCGATGCGGAGGCTGACCTGGCCGATGGCTATTGGTTCTACGAGCGGCAGTCGCCGGGGCTCGGTGATTATTTTCGCAGTTGCTTGATAGCTGATATCGATTCACTTGCGTACTACGGCGGCATTCATGAAATCGTCCTCAGATACTATCGGTCACTTTCGAAGCGATTTCCCTTCTGCATCTACTACACGCTGAGCGAAGGCGTGCTGTTAGTCGTTGCGGTCATAGATGCTCGCCGCGATCCTTTGTGGATTCGCCGCCGACTGGGATAGCAACGCAGCGATTGAGCGCCGGGTTCCCTCCTGCCCTGCGGTTTTTCCTGAGTGAAACCGGGGTTTGTCTCTCCGTGTAAAGGATCAGTTCCTCTCCTGGCCGCAGCCGCAGCGAACGCGGATGCCGACTAGTTCGCCGGAATCGGAACGATGAGCGGCTCGGGCGCGCCCGACGCCGTCAGTGACCCCACCGCGCTTTTCATGATCGCCTGGCGGTCGGTCACCAGGAGTCGCACATCCCCCGACAGCTGCCCGTCGACGATGGCCACCTCGAACTCGTGCCGCACGCGGCCGGTGCCGGGCTCGAGGATGTGCACCGCCCGCAGGCACCCCGGTGACACGGCCACCTTCAATAGCGGCAGGCTGTTGGCCGTCGGCTGCGGATGCTCCTCGATGACGGAGAGCCGCAGGGAACGCGGGGTGCTTTCACTGGCCGAGACGATCACGCGGACCGTCGATCCGGGGAGAGATTTGACATCGAACCTGCGCTCCACGCCCGGCACCAGATCTTGGAGGGGAACCGCCACCTCCGGTTCCGCCGTCCGGAAGCGGAACCAGCAACGAATCTCGGCGGAGGTAGCCGGCAACGGCCAGTTGGTCGCCGTCAGGTTCAACACCGGCACGGGCCGGAAGGGCTGCCACGACATGTCGTAGAAGACATACGGCAGGCCGACGTTCCCGCCGGGTGATTTCGGCTGGACTTCCACCCACGCCTCGACCGGCCGCGGCGAAAAACCGCCGGCGTCACTGTTTTGAATCGATACCGGCAGCGTGATGCTCGTGCCGTCCCGCACCGCCATGTGCGCACCGATGAAACAGCGGCGGCTCGGGTCGCTGGGATCGGGGAGATTGGTGACGCTGTCGCGCAGCCCCTGCTCCGTTCCGCCGTCGTACCGCCGGAATTCGAGCGCTCGCCCGCCGCCGGCCAGAAACAGCTCGATCCCCTCGTTTCCAGACACCGACACCCGCCGCCGCGGCGAGGACGGCCCGGCATCCAACTTCACGTCGTAGGTGTCGGTCCTGCCGTTCACGGGCCGCGGCAGCGAGATCGCCTCGTCCAATTCCACAAGATCGCGCGGCGCCAGCCCACCCTCGACGCCCCAGCGGCTGAACCTCAGGGAGCTTCTCAGAGAGGTGGCCAGCTTGGCGGGGTCGCTGGCGTCGAAATACCGCCCGCCGGAATCGGCCGCGAGACTCTGCATCTCCTGCAGCCTCATCTCCCGGTCGAAGCGGCCGGCGACGAGGTTGAAACCGATCACGTCCACGCGCACCTCGTTCAGCCTCGACCGCTTGAAATTGATCCGCGAGAGCGTTCGCAGCACGTCGGACGAGGTCACGATCGTGCCACCGCTCTGGTCGTTCGCACCGTCCGTGACCGCCAGCACGTGGGCCGGTCCGGGGTTCGCCCCGCCGCAATCGACCCGCAACGCCTCGTTGATCGCGCTGTAGAGCGGCGTCTCGCCGCCGGGCTCCTGGGCATCGAGAATGGACCGGATGCGGAGGACCTGCACGGGGGAGAGCGGCTGCATGTCCATCACCTGCTCGACGTCGTTGCCGGGCACCAGTCGAAACGGCTTGCCGTCCGCGACCGTCTTGTCCCGCTCCCGCTCGCCGGCCTCCGTCAGGCCGGGCGTGTACCGACCGCGGGCGTCCCGCGACCACTTCGTGCGATGGCCATACAGCCAGAGCGACCCGCTCCAGCCCCCATCCCTGGCGATGGCGTCGAGCAGTTCGTAGAGCGACTCCCGGCCGGCCTCCAGTCGCGTGCGGCCATCGATCAGACGCTCCCCCATGCTGCCCGAACAGTCAAACACGATCGACACCGACTGGTTGCGGGGCAGATCGCCCCGCACGGTCACCCGCGGCGACACCGTTTCAGCAGCCCGCCACTCCGTCGTCCGGATCGTGGCCGCGGTCTCCAGGGGCATGCCGGTCACGATGCGATGTCCCCGATACCAGAGGACCATGTCCAGCACGTTGGAACTGGCCCGCGGCGTGCCGCCTTGCGGGCCGAGCAACCGCTCCCCGGAAGCATCGAGCCGCCAGGACGTCTCCGTGGAGTTGCTGTCCATTCCGACCGGCACCGGCAGCCGTGGGACCGACGCCGCACCGGAGCCGCGGAGCACCGGAAGGGGCGTGCTCCGCATCGACTCGGCAAGCCACATCGACGAAACGCCGGGGGGCACCTCGCGATCGACCGACAGACGCGTGCGGTTGGCGGGCGAGTCGTCCCGAATCTCGGCGGGAAACAACAGCACCGACCTCGGCGTGAACGACACGCGGCCGAAATCGTTCGCCGCGGCCTCCAGCTTCAGCAGCCGTTCCTCCACCTTCCGGCGGGCAAGATCTCCGTGATTGATCTTGGCGTCGCGGATCAGGTCGACCGCTTTCTGCAGCAGGATGCGGCTGGCGTCGCAACACCACACCGGATCATCGGGCTCGATGCCCGCCCAGAAATCGTCGAGAATCGTGTTGGCGACGTTCACGAGACGATCGTGCCATGCCGACGTCAGGCTTCTCTGGGTGGGGGTGGTCTCGTTGAACATGTTCTGGTGGCTGGTGATTACGGCCACGCAGCGGGCAAGAAATTCGCCGCGCTGCATGTATTCGAGCGCCTGCGAACTGCCAGACTGCCCGCTCGAGTCCACCTTGAACTCGAGTTCCTGAAGATCGGCGAGTTCCCTCGGCAATGACCGCACCACTTCGCGGACGTCCGCCGCCTGCCGTCCCAAGGCGACCGCCACCTGCCGCGCCTGGGCCGGAGTCGTCGCAGCCCCCTGAAACTCCCGCCGCAGGAGCGGCAGCAGCGGATGGATCAGTGTTTCGCGCCATGGAATCCATCCGGCGATCACCGCGGCTGTGACGGGCTTGGGCAGGCCGCTCCCCTTGGCGCCGGCGGTCGCCGTTTCGATGCGGGAAAACCGCCGTTGCAGGCGGTCAGCCCGCGCGATCAATTGCATCCGCACGCTGCCCATGACCAACGGCGTGGAGAGCACGCGTCGGATGCCGGCGAGCGTCGCGGGCGTATCCGGCGCCAAGGAGGCAAGATCCTCGCACGCGGCATCGAAGGCGGCCCGCAGGGGCGTGTAATACTGCTCCACGGACCGGCGGCTCTCGGCGAGGGTGTTCATCAGTTCGACGGACGTGAAGGCCTTCTCCTTCGCTACGCTGACGGAAAACCGCTCGAAAATGGCGTCGTCCAACCGGTGCAGCGCATCCAACAGTGGAGCCCAGGCGAACGACTGGACGAAGGCATTGCCGCGGTTTTCGCCCTCCCTCCCCGTGCCGGCGATGAACCGCATCTCGCGCACGTACCAGGCGACCAGCCAGGGCAGTTCAGCGTGCATCACATCGCTGAAACGGATCGCGTTCGACGCCTCGTCGGCCACCGCATTGAGCTCTTTGAACCCCGCCTCGCACTCCGCCGCCAGGCTGCCGGCACGCTCGAGCGACGCTGCGTCTCCGACGAACAGTAGGTCGATGGCAAGCCGGGTCTTCCTGTCGAATTCTCCCCGCGGCGTGAAGGTCTCCACGACTCGATCGGCCCGCACGTCGAACGGATAGGCGGCGTCCCTCGACAAGCTGATCAGTCGCAGCAACTTGCCCGGGAGATGGGGCGCGGCCTGCCATACGGCGGGATCGAGCCACCGCAACATCATCCGCGCCACGTGGACCTGCAACGGTTCTGCGGCGAGAGTAGCCGGCTTGTCGCCGACGCGCTCGAGCCAGCGAGCCAGCATGTCGCGGTCGACCACGAGTCCCTCGCCGATCCGCTCGACCAGCCAGTCCCAGGCGACGGTCGTCGTGTCCAACCAGCCAGCCGCCGACAATGCGGGCTTCGCTGTAGCCGGCGCCGGCGTGTTGGGCGGCGGCGGCTCCGTCACGTACTGGATCATCGCCTCCTTCCACGACGCGATCTGTGAATCGACGGACGCACCCATCTGCTGGTTGGCGAGCCGGCGGAGTCGCAACGACGGCAGGCGGCTGGTGTTGGTCACCTGGAAGGTCTCGAGCCGCAGCTCAAACCGCTCGACCAGCGTTTCAATCCGGACCACCTCGTCGGAAAAAGCGACCCCGGCCGAGCGGAGCTGCTCGGCGAGCAGCAGATGCTGCAGATAGTTTTCCCAGAGATACGGCCGCTCATGAGTGCCGACCGACCGCAGCCTTTCCGCCGTTCGCCAGCGCTCTTTCAACCACCAGTCTGCATCGTCGACATCGGCCGACGAGCGTATGCTCGACGTCGCCGCGGCACCGGCGGCGGTCTGGATTCCAAGGCCGAGTTGGTCGGCCGGCGTCCTGGAAACAACCCACGACACCGCCGGGTTGTCGGCAGCACGGCCGTTGGCCGTAGACGTCACGAGCAGGGGAGTCTGCCGCTCGCCGCAGTGCGCCAGCGACCACCGGTCAACCTCGCTGGCCAGATAGGCCGCCAGTTCGGACAGCTCGATCCTGCCATTGCCGTTCCCGGTCGGGGCGTTGTCAGCGGCGCCCCGCATCCCCATGGCAAAAAATCGGGCGAAGACCGTCTGGCCGTCGGCGGGATTCACATGGGCCAATTGCCCTGCGCCGGCGGGCAGGAGCACCCACGTCCGCTCCGGTTTCGACTCGGCGAACATCGACTCCACGGCCATCGAAAACCCGCCGTCGCCAACCCCGAGCGGCCAGTTCAGCGAGGCCCGACTGCTGTCGAGCACCAGCACGATGCCGGTGCCAGGCTTGACGGCCTGCCGCAACTCCCCGAGGAGACGATCGACCCGGATATAGTTCAGCGATTCGTCGGCGGCCGGCACATCGGCCACGATCGGCGGAATGAGGCAGGGACGGCCGTCGCGGTCGAGCGTGCCGGTCATCGCCAGATAGACGATGATCATGTCGTTTTCAGGACCGCCCGGCCGCGACTGGCCGGCGGCTGCCGCGAGGGCCTTGACGATCTCGACGGCGTGGCCTGACTGAACATGATCGCTGGCGTCGTGCCACGTCACGGAAGCGGGCCTGAAGACTCTGCCGCTGATCGACAGCCGCCGCAGGAGGTCACGGTCCTCTTGAGACAGCACCACCGGGCTGAGCGGCGGCGTGTAGGTGGTGGCAAAGCCGACGATCAGGGGCGTGCGGTGTTTGATCGAAAACAGCACCCAGATCAGGATCAGGACAAGTGCCAATGCCGCGAGCGTCAGGCCGATGCGGCGAAAACCCAGCCAATTGAACTGCCTTCGTGCGACCGGCGAGTTCGACGAACGTCGCCACGACACTCGGCCCCACGACTGTGACGGCGGTGCGGCCCCCCGCTTGTTCGACTGTCGGAAGGCATCCTTCCAGGACGTGCCGACGCGCGGTGATTCAGGAGGTTGCTTGTCTGCGTCCATGCACTCTGCGGCAGCGTTCGTGCTACCGGCTACTCACGTTTCGACCCGGTTCACCGCACAACCCTCCGCATTGAGTCCGGCCGTCCGCCCCGTGGACGGCCAAGCGGGCATCACTGGGGAGGACAGAATATTTGTAGCCTTTTCCCTGGTTTTTGGGGATCACGATACGCTCGGCGGTCGCCGCACGATGCCGCCTCGTGTGCAGGCGGAGTTCGCGGTGCGCCGCGAAAACGCGGGCGTGAGGCCGTCGCGTGCCAGGCCAGCGGTACGCTGCCGACGAGGAATACGAGCATTCCCACGAAGAAGCCGCCGCCGGTGATCGCCGCCATGCCACCCGTCGGCGCCGCGACGTGGAGGCCGCTGGGCAGCGACACCGTCTCCGGGGAGGCCTCGCAAGCCTCCGGCGGCTCGGGGGCCAATGGCGGCGCTGGGGGCAGTGACGGCGCTGGGGGCACTGACGGCGCTGGGGCCGCTGGCGGCGTTGGGGGCACTGGCGGATTCGTGGGGCGCTTCACGACGAACGGACGGCACGAGAGCCGCTCAGCCGCCGTCTGGCCCACCATGTTCGAGAACTCAGCCTGCACATCGATCCGCTCGTGGGGCGCCAGCCACCTCTCGGAGATCTGTACTGGGGTCAGCAGCTCGGCGACGGGCGTCCACGAAAGGATCGTGGGCTGCGGTCCGACGAATGGCGGCGGCACGGGAGCCGCAGGGGGCCGCGGCGGCAGGACCGACACCAGTTGGGGCGACGCCGTGGCTTGCTTCTGGGGCAGGCAGGCCAGCCGTTCGGCAGGCTGTCGCAGGACGGAGCGGAGGGCCTGGGGTTCCGGGAGCACCATCGGGTCGCAGCCGGGGGCCGGCGTGGGAATTTCCTCCGGCGCTGCTGGCGGCTCCGGAGCGAAGGGCGTCGGTGCGGCTTCGGGCGCCATCATGGAATCGGTGGCCGGCCGGTCGTCCATGGGCATCGCCCGATCGGTCACCACGCAGTGCCCCGGTTTGCCGCTCCCTTCCGGGAAGATGCCGCTGTATTCGGCAGTTTCACGTTCCTCCACCGGCGGCAGCTCCCGGACTCCAGCGAAGCCGCCGTTCATGGGATTGCAGCCGCAGCCGTTGCAGGCGTTGCAGGCCTTCAGCGCCAGTTCGGCTACCTCGCGAACCCGGGAACTCGGCTCCAGGAAACAGCCTTTCTCGTCCCTGCCATAGGCCAGTTGCATGAGCTTTTCCCGCATGTCGGGGCTGCAGCACGGCCCCCTGCCGTTTCCTTGAGGGCAGTCTGCTTTCGGATCGCAGGCGGCATCGTCCTGCCGCTTGAACATCTCCTTGAGCTTCTTGTGCTCCTTGGGTGGCGCCTTGCCGCAGAGCGTGTCGATGCAGTCGCAGACTTTCTTTTCGCACTTCTTCTTGGCGTCGCACAGCCACTCGCACCAGCCCAGCGTTTTCTTCGCAGCCTTCTTCTGCTCCGGCGACTGGCATTCTGCGGCCGTTTGCAGCACGGCCTTGACCGCCTCGTACCGCACCGGTTCATCCGGGTCGCTCATCGCCGCCAGCAGCGCGGCGCCGACCTCGGGGTGTTCCGGCGAGCAGCCCATGCCGGCCAGATACTGGATCGCCTTCTTCTTCTTGCAGATCTGATGCTTCGCGGCCTTCGCCTTGGCGGCGGCCTGAATCGCCGGATTCGACGACTGCTGATCGGCGCCGATCCCCAGAAAGCTGCTCAGTGTCGGGGGTGGTGCCTGGCCGCGGGCCGGCGTAGCGACAAGCCACATCGCCCCGCAGAACGCCATGACGACGCAGATTTCACGCAGAAGACGCACGCACACCCCCAGCCCCGATACGCCCCCACACAGCGCGCAGAGTGGCTGCCCGGAAAGCTTCTGCCGCGCCCGCAATTCCCCATCTGGGCATCGTCCATCACGGAACGCAGGCTTGGTGCCAGGGGCTAGAATGCCGTGCCTGCGGCTTTTTCCGAAGGAAGCGGTGGTGCGTGCCGTGCGGAAGCCGACGCCCCGCAGGCCGCTTATTTCAGCTCCAGCGTCACGCTGGATGCGGGAGCCGGCGGCGCGGCCACGGTGACGGGGCTGACCTCCGACTGGTAGGACTGGTTGCGGACCGGGCCCCGGGCCTGGAGTTTGTACTCGCCCGGTTCGAGGTCGGAGAATTTGAACTTCCCATCCTTGCCGGACCGGGTCGGCTTGGGTGCCCCCGGCCCGTCTGCCGTGACCGGCACGCCCTCCTCGCCCCGGCCCTTAAGCGTCACCCGGCCCTCGATGCTGTTTTTGGCGGGCAGAGGGGCCGTATCGAGCCACACCCTCATCGGCTCGTTCGCATGCCCGGCCCGATCGGTCGCCCGGACCAGCAGCGGCGTCTGCCGGCCGGGTGGCACGGTCGTTGTCGGAACCCGCAGTTCATACATGGCCCCGCCGAGGCCGACGGCCGGCAGCCAGGCCTCGGGCTTGCCGTCCCCCTTGGCATCGATCGCCCATTCGACCTTGTCGACGCCCGAAACCCCCGGTATGTGCGTGCCCGGAGCCTGCGCGAGGGATTCCCGGGGATCGTCCATGACCCGGAGAGGGATCACGAGGGGCCGGCCGACGACCACGTTCACGACTGGCGGGGTCTCGATCGTCGGCGGCCTGGCATCAAACACGAACCGACGACGGACGACCAATGGCTGCTGCTCGCCCGGCAGGACGAGCCTGGCTTCGGCCTCCACGTCGACGTTCTCATACCCTTGTCCCGGCGGCTTCAGATCCCAGTCGGTGACCGTGGCCCGCACCGCCAGCGCCGCCGTCCCGGCGGGCTTCTCGCGTGTGAACACGATCTGCCTGTCTGCATCGGCACCCCATACAAGCCGCCCCTCCTGACGCAAGAAACTCCCGCTCCGCACCTCCCGCAAGAGGAGCGACACGAGAGCATCGCCGTCGGCCGCGTCCGTCCGACTCGCCGCAGACCGCTGCGCATCGGGCGGAGCATCGACGGCCAGCGTCATGGGAATGGCCGCAACGGGGGCCTTGACGAGCGTTTCCTCGGCAACCGGGCTCAGGAACCGGATGCTGCGCCAATCGAACTGCGGATTCTGCCGTTTTTCCTCGGCGGGCGGGGAGCAATCGACGCCAAACACGAAGGCCCGCGGGAAGCCATCGACATCGACTGCCAGCCAGGCACGACCGTCACGGTCTGAGCCGTTCCAGGTGGCGATCATCGTGTCGCTCAGCCGGGTAGCGCCGATGACCGCCGCGGCCTTGCGGATCGAAACGTTCCGCTGATTCCCCACATGCGGCAGGGGCACGAGCGCTGCCCGAACGCCTTCCGGCGGCAGCAGTGCCGCCCTGCCGGAGTCGTTGATCGCATCGAGCTTCACCGATATCGATCTGTCCTGACGGATCCACATGGCCGATGCCGCGAGGCGGGAGGAAGGGACCTCCACCTGCAACAGGATCCTGTTGATCCATACCCGCGCGGGTTCGCCGGGAGTCTCTTCGCGGATGACGACGGCCAGTTCGGGGCCGATCGGCAGGGCGGCACTGGCAGCCGGTTCGCTGGCGGGGGCACCCTGGGGTGCCGGCAGGGCCTCCGGGGGGGCGGCGGCCGCGGGCGGGATGATCACCGTGGTCACGCCATCACCGACCGGCAACTGAAACTTCTTCACGACGGCGAACGGCGGCTCGGCGAAGGTACCTGCCCGCAGCGATTCGCGGATCGCTTCCCACTCCCGTGCCCGCTGCCGCGCGGAGGTCTCCGTGACGAGCGCGTTTGTCGAGACATCGTGCACCTCGACGGTCACCATTCGCGGAATCTCAGCGCGGTTCTCGAGCCCGAGTTCCCAGGCCGTCGTCCGGCCGGGAACCGCCATCAGGCCGAGCATCGCCTCGGCCTGATCGGTCCGCTCCGCGGGCGCCACGCCGCCTCCATCCGTGGAGCCGACCGCCGTCATGGACTCCTTGGCCCGCACCCATCCGCCGGCGAGGGTCGGTTCGATCGCAGCGGGAGTCCGCCGGGCGACGAGGTGGATCGCTCGCTGCGCGGGCAGCTTGAACCTCACCGTGGCCGTCTCGAGCCGCCACCCCGATTCACACATGACCGCCAGCTTCACCGCCCCGTTCGAATCCCGTGCCGTGGCAGTGCGATTGGCGACCACCTCCACCACCAGGCCATCGGCGCGGAACGGCAGGTCGCCGACCTGAATCGACCGTCCCGCGGTGATCACCATGCCACCTGGAATCCTCAGTTGCAGGTCGGCCGGATCGAACATGAACCGCAGCGTCGAGCCGATCGGAGGCAGCCTGCCCTCGCCCCCGGTGATCCGCGCATCCACGGAGCTGTCCAGCGAGAGAGAGAGGTTGCCGGCGACCACTCGCAGGCCCACGGCGTCGGGCGACGACCAGCCGGGCAATCCCACCAGCACCGTCTGGCTGAGCAGCGCCGTGTCCCGTGGATCGATGACCCGCAGGACCGCGTTCGACCACTCCAATTCGCTCAGATGGACCGCCTCGTATTGGGAGGCTTCCAATGCGGCAGTCGTGGCGAAACGGGCGTACATCCGTGCCAACAGCCCGCCCAACGTCACGACATCTTGCAGAGACTGGGCCTGCTTCCCGCTCGCCTCGCCCAACGCGACCGCGGCCTTGCGGACCTGCGCCACGTCGCCGCGAGTCTCCAGGAAATTCGCCGACTGCTGCATGCCCTGGTCACTCGCCAAGCCGGCAGCATCGACGAGGGCGACGATGTTCAAGGCCAACGCCGCGATATTCCCCAGCGATTCGCGATCAAACCGCCGCGGCAGGGTGTCAGGCGCCTCGGCCCTGCCGGTGGGCTCGATGGGGATGACGGCATCGGCCACTCGTCCACTCAGTGCGACCTCACCGCCGGTCTGCATCGCCTCCCGCACCACGCGGCGACGCTGGGCGGAGAGCAAGGGGTTTCTCAACGCTGCAACGCACTGGCTGTAGGTAGCATCCGTGCGAAACCCCACCCGCTGCTGCAGCCAGCCCTGAATGAGTCTGTCGAGCATGTTGCGAATCGTTTCAGTCTGCGCGGCCACGGTCTTGGCCGCCATTTCGAGCGGATCGATTTGGATTCTGCGCTCGGTCGGACTCGCGACGGACTGCCGCTCGAGCGCGGAGGACAACCGGCCGATCTGCTCGGTCAGGACCAGCAGAGTCGCCGGGTCGATGGCGGGAGTGCCTGCGCCCCCGCTGCTCCGGCCGAGATAGTCGATCGTGGAGGCGATCGTCTCCACGGCGTCGTTTCGCACGACGAGCGCCGCCCGAAAGCCTTCCGTCGCGGCGTTCCAATTGCGGAAGATCCCCGCCGCTTCAGCGGCGTTGTGCGCCGCGATCAACTGATCCACGGCCGGCGAGCCGCTGCTGGGCTCCAACGCGCGGGTGCTGCCACTGGCAATCTTCTCGTACAGTGGCGTCAAGCCTTTGGCGATGGCATCGAGCGTGGCCATAGCCCGCGATGACGCACCACCAGCGGTGTCGCTGCGGAGTTCGGCCGAGGCTGCCAGAGCAAACAGTTCGCGCCAGACATGCGGTGCATAATCGAGGGGCGCCGGCCGCTCGAAGGCCGTCTTTTCATCCGCAGGGACCGGGCTGCCGCGCGCGGACCGGCTGCCGATTGCATCGAGCAACTCCCAGGCGTCGAGCGGCCGCGCGGCAGCAGCCGGGGCGGGGCCGACCGCCGGCGGGATTGGCTCGGGCTTGCCGTCCTTCGCTCCATCGGCCTTCGCTCCATCGGCCGGCAGAGGCTTGCCCGCCGGCACTTGCTCAGGCGGCTGTTGGGCTGGAGCCGGCTTCGCATCGGCGGATGGCTTCGCAGATCCGCTCGCTGCCGATGCAGGGGCTGCGCCAGGTGCGGGCGTCGCGTCGACCGGGCCTTCAGCCGCGACCAACCGGATCGCACCCTCCATCGGCTTCCGGGCAGCGGCCGCACGACGAGGGGCGGGCGTCTGTGGAGCCGCAGGAGCCCCCTCGGCCGCGGGCGCCGCGGGGGGCTTTGCGTCCGTGGCGGCCGGTGCGTTCTCTGCATCGTTCTTTTTGTCAGCGTCCTTGGCAGGCGTTTTTCCCGCCGCCGGCTTGGCCGCCACCCGAATGATCGCGATGCGCTTCGGCAGGCTGTCGATCGGCACCCTCCCCTTGCCGAGTTTCCAGACAACCGGCCGCTGTCGGCTGCGGCCGCCACTGGAGCGACGCACCCATTCCCCCGTCCAGGCCTCGACATACCGAGCAACCTCGTCGAGTTCGACGACGTTGTTGGCATCGCCCCAGGGCTTCTCGTCTGCCTTTCCCGCGAGGGCCAATTCCAGGGCCCGCGCGAAGAACGTCCGTTCGGCGGGCACGCTGACGAGCGACGACTCAAACAGGTCGTGCGAGCCGATGATCCAGTTCTCGTTGACGGCGTCGACCTGGGCCGACGCAAAATCGGCATCGAGCTGCTTCGACACGACATTGGCGACAACACCGATGCGGGGATCCCACTGGATGTCGCCCAGGTCGATCGCAAACAGTGTCGTCCGTGGCTTGCAAGACCCGATGGCTTCGACGATCTCGCGCAGCGGCACGAGTTCCCGTGGCCGGGGTCCGCGGACACGCAGATCGGCCGCCACAAAGCAGGCCCTGCCTCCGATGGAATCGAAGCCATTGATCCCATCTCGATCCGCCGTCGCCCGGACGTTCTCGGTGCGACCATTCTCGGCCCGGCCGTTGTCTGCCCGACTGGGTGTGGTCCGATCGATGCCGACGAGTTCCGGTGGCGCCACGAGCGACTGCCCGCGGATGTAGGCGACGAGCACGTCCTTGGTACGAAGGGGCATCTGCCTCAACTGCGGGCCGAGTTGGTCACGAATCGCATCCGCGGAATCGAGACCGACGAGATCGACTGGCTCGGTGCCGACGGCCGAAAGAAGCCCCTTGAGAGACTCCTTGAAGGCGGCCTTGTCCTGGCTGGCATACGGCACGGCATCCAGCGTGCCGACCTGGTATTGGTCGACGACCAGCATCACGAAACCAGTCTGCCAGCGAAACAGAGGGGCCACGACGATCGCCGCCACGACGGCGACCACGAGCAGGATCGCCAGCAACAGGCTCAGGAGCACCGACATTTTCCGCCAGCCCGCAAGCGTGGCCGACTTCGCGGGCTGTGCCCGCCACGAGCCACGGCGTTGCGATGCGGGAGTCGTCGGAGGCACGGCGGACGCTTCCTGATCAGTTTTCCACAGCGTGACGCGGCACTCGCTGCTGGATCCAAGCCACCGCGGGAGAGTTTACCGAAAAGGCGGCCGTTGCTACGATACCGAATCCAAGAGTCGGCTCCTCAAACGCTACTGAAAAAAGGCCCTCCGACGACCGGCTGCGTGGCCTGTCCGCCGTGTCGGCATCCGGCGTTTTTTGCTCTCTCGAGGCGTCATGCGTTATCTGCCGGTGCATTGGTCTGAAGGCATGTTCCTTCGCCCGCAACATTTTCAGGCGAGCGATCGTTCCTGGAACGAAAGACTGTCCGCCGCCGTCACGGCGCTCGACCCGTGCAGCTACGGCATCGTGCGGCTGGAAATCAACCCGACCGCGTTGGCCAGTCGGCAGGTCGATGTTCGAGCCTGCCAGGCTCGTCTGCGCGACGGCACGCTTGTCTGGCTGGAACAGGGCGAAACGCCTGATCGGCTCAGCCTCCAGACCGCCACCGACGAGATCGCCACACTCTCGGCCCAACTGGAGGAGTCGCTGCAGACGGTCGACACCGTCCGCGTCTACTTGGCCGTGCCGCGATTCGATCCGGTGGGGTCCAATGTTTCACCACCCGGGCCGGCAGATCGCAGCCGGTCGCGGATCGTGCGACAGTCGCTGCAGGACGACACTGCCGGCGGCAACGACCAGGAGGTCGAGTTCTGCCGGCTGAACGTCACGCTCAGGCTCTCCACCGAGGATCTGTCGGGCTTCGAGCTGCTGCCGATCGCGCAGATCCGCCGCGCTGCCAATCGCGAGGCGGCTCCCGAGATCGATCCCGACTTTTTCCCGCCGATGCTCGCTGTCGATGCGTGGCCGCCGCTGGGGCTCGACATCGTCCGCGGAATCTACGACCTCATCAGCCGCAAGGTGGAGGTGCTGGCCGAGCAGGCCGTCAACCGGCGCGTGGGATTCTCGAGTTCCGAGCCCGGCGACCTCGATCGGCTCATGATGCTGTCGAAGTTGCTGGAATCCCAGGCCGTGATGCGGGTGATCGCTTTCGCGCAGGGAATTCATCCGCGACAGGCCTACGCCGAAATCTGCCGCGTCGCCGGCCAACTGGCCGTCTTCGAGCCGCAGCGGACGTTGGGCGAACTCCCCATCTACGATCACGATGATCTCGCGAGGATTTTCCGCACGGTCAAGGAAAAGATCGAGTCGATGATCGGCCGGGTGGCGTCGCTCGAGTTCGAGCAGCGGTATTTCGTGGGCAGCGGCCCGTCGATCCTCTCGGTCAGCCTGGAGCCGAAGTGGCTGCAGTCGAACTGGAACCTTTACGTCGGCGTGATGCGCGGAGACATTCCCGAGGACGAGTGCCAGCGGCTGCTGACGGGCAACTCGCACCTCGACTGGAAGCTGGGCAGCGCCGACGAAGTGGACCGCCTGTTCCGGCTCGGCGTTCCCGGCCTGGAGCTCGTGCCGCTCGACCAGCCGCCGCGGGCCCTGCCGGTGCGGAGCGGGTGGCTGTACTATCGGATCGGCACCGACAGCCCGGCCTACAAGTCGGTGCAGGTCCAGCAGAGCCTGGCAATCCGCGTGCGGGACTCCGCGATCCTCAATGCCGACCAGCTCGCCGGTCGCCGCCGCATCGAGGTCGCCTACGACACGCGGGTGGCCGCCCTGGAGTTCTCACTGTTCGCCGTCCCCAAGTAGCCCGGCGGGCCTTCGTTTCGCGAGACCGCGCCGCGGCACAGTTCGTGCAACTCCATGACACCCGAATTCGCCAACGCAGCGCTACCGCTCGTCGTCTACATCCTCAAGTTGTTCGACCGTGCAGCGGCCTACACGACGGGCTCGGCTGAAATCGAACGGGGCCTGCTGCGGGCGGAGTTCGAGGCGACGGCGGCAAAACTCCGCGGGCCGCGGGGCGAGGAATGGGAACTCGCCTCCTACGCGCTGGCTGCGGTGGTGGACGAACTTCTGATTGTCGAAATTCCCTGGACAGGGCAATCGTGGTGGGAAAATCATGCCTTCGAGGTGGAGCTCTTCAATACCCGTCGGCGAGCCACCGAATTCTATTCCAAGGCCGACAAGGCGGCGTCGTATCGATCCAAGGAAGCGTTGTCGATGTTCGTGCTCGCCGTCCTGATAGGATTCCGGGGCGCGCTCCGCGACCAGCCCGAGCAGGTCGAAACGTGGCTGCGATCCCACGTCCAGTCGATCAAAGTTGGGCCCGAGAAGGCCGTGCTGCCCAACGATGGCCCGGAAATGCCCGGGGCGCCTCCGCTCGATGGCACGTTGTCGCTGCTCTGGCAAAGCATCGCCACGATCGCGGCGGCGGCGATTTTCTCGGTGGTCTGCTGGTGGGCCTTCTGGCTGATGTGACCATCTGTCGGCATGGACTGTCGGCATGAACCGTCAGGCCGCCCTCGAGTCTGGATGATGTGGAACTCGGTTACTCGCCCGAAGAACCGTTGAGGCCTGTGACATGGACTGGTTTCTCAATCTCGTGACGGCGCCATGGCGGTTTGCCAAGCGCGTGGCCCGCGGCTTCATGGCGCTGTCGCTGGCCTCGCGAATCGCCTGGGCGACGCTGGTGTTCCTGACATTTTTCGTTCTGCTGACGCTCTGCGCGCTGCTGCTTTCCGGCGGCACCGGCTGGACGACGCTGCAGGCCTGGTGGAGCCCTGGCAAGGGGCTGTTCGTCGGCGCCCTGGTGATAGTGGTGTCGGTGCTCGTCTACTATGCGGCGCGGCTCTGGCTCCAGCGTGAAAACTCGCGTTTCCCCGACATCGACGCCGCCTGGAACGCCGCCTTGGGCGAGATGGAGCGGCAGCAGATCGACCTGCGAAACTCGCCGCTGTTTCTGGTGCTGGGCTGCGACGGCCAGGAGCAGGAGCGGGCGATCATCGGCGAGGCGCCCGTGCAGTTTCTGGTGACGGCATCACCGGCGGGAAGTGCCCCGTTGCACGCACACGCCGGCCACGACGGCGTGTTCGTCTGCCTCTCGTCGATCGGTCAATCCTGCCTGCTCGCCGACATGCTGCGATCCATACTGGCAACCAGCCGGTCGACGGCGGCCCTCTCGACCGCTCCCCTGCTTCCTCTCACCGCCGGCGCGGGCCTGGGCGGGTTGTCGTCCTCCCAACGCGACGAAGCCACCGATCGGCTGACGGCGATCTGCGAACACATCCGCGCCAGTCGAAGCCCGCTGGCACCGGTCAACGGCATTCTGTCGTTGGTGCCATTTTCGCCGGAAGACGATGCGCTCGCTACCTGCAAGACGATGGGCCAGGCAATCTGCGAGGATGTCATGACCGTCACCAAGGCATTCGGGCTGCGTGTTCCGTTGACGGTCGCCTTCACCGACCTCGACAAGATGGAGGGCTTCCCGGAGCTCATCAAGCACCTGCCGGCGGTCGACCGTCTGAAGGCCGTCGGGCAGTCCTTTCCACCGAGTCTCTCGGCCACGGCCGACCAACTCGCCACGGTCAGTGCCGTGACATGCGGCCGACTGGCGGAACTCGTCGCCGGCAAACTCGGCAACGCAGGCTCGGCCAACCAACTGCTCGTGAACCGCAAGTTCATCGCGTTGATGGCGCGGATTCGCTTGACAATGATCGCGCGGATCAACGCGGTGCTCGACAATGCGCTCAATTTCTCCGCC
>JBILVO010000081.1:0-16991 GCA_044370415.1 Pirellulales bacterium | reverse complement strand
CGGGCCACGAAGTCCCAGAATGCGACGAGCCCGGGGGTCGTGGTGACGGCCGCCACCCGCCTGTCGCGCTCGCTCGCCTCGCCGCCGCACGCCGTTGCGGCGAAGAGCCAGACTGCACACCAGAATCCGGCGAGACATCTGTGGTGCATCGGTACGAGCCTCCCGTTGTGTGGCGAGTGCGAGGCACTCCGCGAGCCGGGCGTCAGCCGCCGGCGAGCGTCGCCGCGATCACCTGCATCGCGGCCCGTTGCCGTTCCTCGACGACGGCCCGGGCCGCCGCGGCCCGCTGCCGTGATTCTATCGGGTGCGTCGCCATGTCGAACACAGCCGCCGGCACGCGGCGGACGTCGGCCTCGTCGTCGAGGTCGAAGAGCCAGTCGCCCAGGCCGATGTCCCGCCACATCAAGCCCTTGCTCGTCTGCTCCGCGAACCGACACACGATCGCGGGCACGCCGTTGCCGACGCACATGATCGGCGAGTGCATCTCGTTGCCGAAGAGGCCGGCGCTGCGGACGTAGGTCGAGAGTGCCTCGTCGGGGAGCCAGTAATCCTTCCGCCAGACGACGTTGCGGCGGACGTCGTCGGAAAGTCGCTCGACGATCCGCTCCCGCCCGAGCGCCATCTGCGTGCGATCCTCCGGGCAGACGAGCACCTTCAGGCCCGCCTCCCGCACGACCCGAGTGATCGCCTCCCGCAGCGGCGCGTGGTCATGCTCCCGCAGCGCATCGTTGCGGGCATGCTTGACGGGGTCGAAGCGGCTCTTTTTTTCGGCGATCGCCCAGTAGGGTGTATACCGCAGCCGTGGAATGCAGCAGAGAAAGCGTCCCTCAGCGAGGCCGTGTTCTGCGAGAAACGCCCCCGCCCGCGCGTCGTCGCGGAGGTCGGTGCCAAAGGCGCCGTCCGGTCCGAACTCCATCACGGGGCAGCGACAGCCGAGTTCCCGGGCCAGTGCGAGCGATGCCGAGTCGCGAAAGTAGACGAACCGCGCGGCGTCGAGCAGATCGATCGTGCGGGCCAGCGTCTCGGGCGACGCCGCGACCGTCGCCGTCGAAGGCGTCCGTGGCAGCGTGATGCCATACACACCGAACGGCTTGCCGGTCGCGTCGTGCCAGCGGGCGACATCCCTCTGGGCGACGAGCGACGGCCCGGAGCCGTGCAGGAGCATGTCGCAGTCGGCGAACGCCGCCTCGACCTCGGCCGGAGCGGTGGCGATCGTGAGCCGCGGGAACCGGCGCCGCAGCATCTCATCCACGCCGTCCGACACGCTGCTCGGCCAGAGCGTGATCTCGACGTCGGGCAGATGCCGTTCGAGCGTGGCGAGGAGCCCGGGCGTGTGGGCGATGTCGCCGATGTTGACCGTCTGCCAGCTCGACCGCAGGAGAATCCGCCGCGGCCGTGTGGGAGCGGCCGCGCGGACGGGCATCGCTGCCGCGACCGCGGCGAAGCCGGCTCGCAGGGCGGTGCGGCGGGTGAGTGCGGGGACGGGGAAACGCTGTAGCACAGGCGGACTCCGCGGAGCGTGGCGGCCTTGGCGGACGTCTCAGTATTGCCGATGAAGGGAGAATGTGACGCCGGGAAATGCTGGCGTGCGGGGCGAGCGCGGCCAGGTGTCGGCGGGAAACACCACGCGAGGGCCCGCTCGTGCGTGGCTGGTTGTGCGTGTCGCGATCCACCGCATACGCTGCTGAAGAGGTCCGGGCGTGCGGCCAATTGCTCGTCCTCAGCGGCAAAGCAGGAGTCTCAGGTGGTGCGTCCGGGTCGAATTCATCCCGTCGTCCAGTGCGGGGCCGTGGCGGCGAGCGTCTGCGTGGTCTGGCTCGCGCGGGTGGCGCTCGAGCCCGTGATGGCCGGCCGCCCGGCCTATCTGCTGTTTCTCATCCCTGCCATCGTGATGGCCCGGTTCTTCTCCACCTGGTCCGCGCTGCTGGCGTTTGTCCTGGGGTACGGGGTGTGCAGCTATGCGTTCGCCGTCTCGGATCCAGCGTTCGCACTGTCGGAAGGCAGTCTCCGGGCGGCGACGATTCTCTACGTCCTGGTCGGCATCGCGATCATCGGCCTCATGGCATCCGCGCGGCGGCAGGCGGAGCGACTGCTCCAGAAGACGGCCGCCCTCGAGGAGGAGGTGGCCTCCAGGCGGGCGATCGAGGCCGATCTGCGGCTGGGGCAGGAGGAGTTTCGCGCGCTCGCCGGCCACTATCCGGTCGGAGTCTTCCGCGCTGACGTGACCGGCGCGATCGTGTTCATGAACGACTATTGGTGCGACATGACGGGGCTCAGCCGCGAGGAGGCGTTGCGCGATGGCTGGATCCGCGCGATCCATCCCGATGATGCCGCCGCCGTGGTTGCCCAGTGGCATGCCGCCGTGAAGGCCGGCAGGTCTTACATCGCCGAGGCTCGGCTCGTGGGCGACGCGGGCGCGACGCGGGACTTTATCTGCATCGGCGAGCCGGTGCGGCGCGGCGACGGCGTGCTCTCCCACTACCTGGGCCTGGTCTTCGACACGACCGAACTGCGTCAGGCCCAGGAAAAGCTGCAGCAGCGGGAGTCCCAGCTGACGAGCCTCGCCGATCACATGCCGGCAGTGGTGTTCATGAAGGATCGCGACGGCCGCTACACGCAGGTCAATCGCCAGTGGACGGAGCTGTTCGGTGTGGGAGAGCCGCTCGTCGGGAGGACCGACTACGAGTACTTCCCCAGGGAGGTTGCCGACAAGCTTCTGGACGCCGATGCACGGGTCTGGGCGTCGGCCGCGCCGGTGACCATCGAGGAGTCAGCGCCGCTGGCGGATGGGATCCACACCTTCGTGTCGATCAAGTTTCCAGTCACCGACAACGAGGGCAGGATGATCGCCGTGGGCGGCGTGTCGACCGACGTCACCGAGCTGAAGGCCGCCCGAGAGTCGCTCGAGCAGAAGCAGAGCCTGCTGCGCCGGCTTCTCGAGGTGCAGGAGCACGAGAAGAGCCTGTTGTGCCATGAATTCCACGACGGGCTGATCCAGTATGCCGTCGCCTCGAAGATGATCCTGGAGAGCTGTCTGCAGAGCGGGCCGCGGCCGCTTCCGGCGGGAGTGGCGAAGAGCGTTGCGGAGGCCGCCAGGATGCTGCGCGTCGGCATCGAGGACGGCCGACGGGTCATCCGGGGCATCCGCACCGCGGTGCTCGACGACATCGGCCTCACGGCGGCCTGCGAGGACCTCGTCGAGCACATGATGGCACCCGCGATCGCAGTCGACCTCAATCTCGATTCCCACCTGGACGACCTGCCCGCGTCGCTGCAGACCACGGCCTACCGGGTCATCCAGGAGGCGTTCAGCAACGTGCGGCGGCACAGCGGCTCGCAGCGGGTCGTCCTCAGCGGTCGGGTCGTCGACGATGAGCTCCGGCTCACCATCCAGGACTTCGGCTGCGGCTTCGACCCGACGGTGGCGCGACTCCGGGGGTTCGGCATGGCGGGCATGCAGGAGCGGGTCGCGATCGCGGGAGGCACATTGGTCGTGGAGAGCGTGCCGAGGGAGGGCACGACGATCTCGGCCCGGCTGCCGCTGCAGGCAAATGAGCCGGCGGATGCCGGAGCTCCCCCGTCGCCGCAGCTCGTGGAGGAGGTCTCGTGATGCGTGTCGCGCACGGCTCGTGCATGCCGCTATGGCTTGTCGTCACGGTCCTCCTCTCGGCCGTGACGGCGTTCGGCGGCGACGTCAGCCTCTCGCCGACAGGCCCGATCAAGACGCCGCAGGCTGCCCGCGACGCCGCCCGCAAGGCAGCGAAGCCGGTGCGGATCGTCGTGGCGGACGGCATCTATCATCTCACCGAGCCGCTCACGCTGACGGCGGCGGACTCGCAGACGGAGTGGGTCGCGGCACCGCATGCAGCACCGGTCTTCTCGGGCGGCGAGCGGGTGACGGGCTGGAAGGAACGCGACGGCCTCTGGGTGGCCGAGATCGGCGGGGTCGCATCGGGGCAGCGGTCGTTCGAGCAGCTCTGGATCGACGGCCGTCGGGCCACGCGGGCCCGCCATCCAAACAGCGGCTTCCTCCATGTCATGTCGGCCGCGCCTCGTGAAGCGTTTGCGGAACCCGGCCCCGAGCCGGCCAAGGCCGCCTTCCAGGTGTCGGCCGACGTCTATGCCCTGCTCCGCGCGATTCCCGCCGCGGAGCGGAACGACCTGCTCATGACCGTCACCCACGACTGGACCGTGAGCCAGGCCCGGGTGGCCGAGATGAACGACGCCACGCGGTCCGTGCGGATCCGCGGCAAAAGTCGTTATCCGCTCGCGCCGGGCGACGATGGCCCGCGTCGGCTCTGGCTGGAGAATTACCGGGCTGCGCTCGACAGCCCGGGCGAATTCTTCCTCGATCGCTCGGCCGGGGAACTGCTCTACAAGCCGCTGCCCGGCGAGCGGCCCGGGGACGTGGTCGCGGTCGTGCCGGTCGCGGAGCGGCTCCTGGTGATCGACGGCGGCCGCGACCTGACGTTCCGCGGGCTGCGGTTCGAGTTCGACAACGACCGCTATCCACCGGACGGGCTCTTCGACACGCAGGCTGCAACGCACGTCGGCGCCGCGGTCGAGGTGACCGACGGCGAGCGGATCCGCTTCGAGTCGTGCACCGTCGCCCACGTGGGGCGGCACGCGATCCAGTTTCACAACGGCTGCGTTGATTCGGCCGTGGTCCACTGCCACCTGCACGATCTGGGCGGCGGCGGTGTCGTCGTGGGCGACACTGCCCGGCCCACGGAGCCGAAGGTCTGCCGGCGGATCGCCGTCGACGACTGCATCATTCAGCACGGCGGCCGGCGGCACCCGAGCGCCTGCGGCGTCGCGCTCACCCACACGCAGCACTGCACGGTGAGGCACTGCGACATCGGCGACTTCTACTACACGGGCGTGAGCGCCGGCTGGAACTGGGGCTACGGCGAGAGCGCGTCGCGGGAGACGCTCGTGGAGAACAACCACATCCACCACCTCGGCTGGTCGTACCTCAGCGACATGGGGGGCTTCTACGGTCTCGGCACCTCGCCAGGCACCGTGATCCGTGGCAATCACATCCATCACGTCAACAGTCACCGCTACGGCGGCTGGGGCATCTACTACGACGAGGGCAGCTGTGACTCGGTCGCCGAGAACAACCTCGTCCACGACACCTGGGACACCGGCTTTCACCAGCACTACGGCTACGCCAACCGCGTCCGCAACAACATCTTCGCCTTCGGTCGCCGCGCCCAGGTGCTCCGCAGCCGCAACGAGCCGCGGCTCTGCTTCATCTACGAGCGCAACATCGTCTGCTGGGATCCGCCCGCAACGCTGCTCGATCGGGGCGACGATGCCTGGGCGCTCAATGCCAAGCCCGGCAACGGCGATCCCCGCGACACCGTGATCTTCCGCGACAACCTCTACTGGTGCACCGACGGCAAGGTGCCCGGTCTGCTCAATGACGGCACGATCACCTGGGAGTCGTGGCGGACGATGGGCCGCGACCAGGGAAGCCTCTTCGCCGACCCGCTGTTCGTCGACGCTGCGGCCCGCGACTTCCGGCTCAAGGAGGGCAGCCCGGCGGCGAAGATCGGATTTCACCCGTGGGATCTGGCGGCGGCCGGAGTCCGCGGCGGTGACGCCGCCTGGCGGGCGCAGGCGGCACGCGGGCACGACTATCCGACATGGGACAAGGACGCGAGGCCCTGGCCGGCCCCGGTCTTCACGGTGCCGCTGGAGACGTTCGACGGGGTACCGGTCGGGACGATCGGCATCCCCGGGGCGTCGTTCCAGCGGCCGTCCGGGCAGCCCGATCGTGGCGAGGGTGTGGCCGTGAGCGACGAGGTGTCGTCGCCGATCCCGGTCGCAGGGGTGACGCCGGCGGGGCAGCCGGGCCGCAGCCTGAAGGTGCAGGACGCCCCCGATCTTCCGCAGAGCTTCGAGCCCGTGCTGCACATCCGTCCGGGCTGGAACGAAGGCACGTTCGTCGTCGGCTTCGACGTGATGGCGCAGCCGGGTGCAGACTGGTTCTTCGAGATGCGCGGCAGGAGCGGCGAGTATGCCGCCGGCCCGATGGTGACGTGGAGAAACGGGCAGGTCTTCGCCGGCGTGGGGGGCACGCCGCCGCTCGCCGAGATCCCGCCGGGAGAATGGTTTCGCGTGACGATCACCGCCGCGACCGGGGCGGGCTCGTACGACGTTGAACTCGTTCGACAGGACGGCACCCGCACGGAATCCAGGGCCATCCCCTGCAAGCCGTCATGGAAGGATGCCGGTTATCTGCTCTTCAGTGGACAGAGCACGAAGAAGACGGCGTTCTTCATCGACAACGTGCGGCTCGTGCCGAAGGCGAACTGAATCCGCCACCTGCCCGCCGGCCACGCCAGGTCACTTCGCCGGCGCGGCCGGGACCGGTTCCTCGGAGATCGTCGCGGGCTTGCCCCGCAGATGCTTGTCGAGAAACTGCAGCGTGCGGACGTTGACCTCGGGGTTGCGGAAGCCGCCGTGGCCGCCGTCGGGTATCGTCAGCATGAGGCACTCCACTCCGGCCTCGTCGTAGGCCCTGTCGAGCTTCGTCGACTGGCTGTAGGGCACGAGTTGGTCGGCGGTGCCGTGGATGCAGATCGTCGGCGCGTCGTCCTTCGTGACGTGGGCCAGCGGCGAGGCGGCCCTGGCGACGTCGGGCACGTCGGCCGGCCGGCCGCCGAGGAGCTTGGCGACCATGCCCTTGGCAGCGTCGTTCGCCCCGTCGATGTCGAGGAAGTCGGTCGGGCCGAACTGGTTGACGACGCAGAGGACGCGGCTGTCGACGTCGTCGTGCTCGCCGATCGTGCCCTCGAGCGCATCGACGCCGCCGGTCGTGCCGAGTAGGCAGACGAGGTGGCCGCCGGCAGATGACCCGGCGACGCCGATCCGCGTCGGGTCGATGCCGTATTTGACAGCGTTGGCCCGCAGCCAGCGGATCGCCGCCTTGCAGTCGTGGATCTGTGCCGGCCAGATCGCCTCGCCGGTGAGCCGGTAGCCGACCGACGCGAGGGCGTACTCCCCCGACTGCACGAGCGGCAGGAGCATGAGGCCGGCCCGCTTGTCACCCCCCTGCCAGCCGCCGCCGTGGATGTAGACGACCAGCGGCAGCTTCGCGCCGGTCGCCGCGCCCTTTGGCAGGTAGAGGTCGAGACGCTGCCGCGGGTTGTCGGTCGCCGCGTAGGGGACGTCGAGCTCGGCGCGGATGTTCTCCGGCAGCGTGGGTGCGGCCTGCTGGGCGGCCGCGACGCCGGCCCACAGGAGAGCCAGGGCGGCGACCGCGAATCGAGTCATGGATGCGGGCATGGTCAATCCTCGCTGCAGGGTGAGCCGCACGGAACGCGGCGAGACCCGGCCTCGTTGCCGGACGATGTCACTGTAGCCGCCAATCAGCCAGGGCCCCAATCGCGGGAGCCTGTTGCTTGCGACAGGGTGCCGGCCCCCGGTCGGGATGACGCCGGATGCCGGTCAACGCGGGTCGACAGCCTCGACGCGCACGATCTGCGGCGACCGCGTCCCCGGCTGCACCTCGCCCGATGGAATGATCCAGCCGCCGCGCCAGGCCACGGCGGGCGTGGTGACCGCCGACCGGATGTGATCGGGTACGACGCCGAGCGACTGCCAGGCATCGCGGGCCGGATCGTAGGCATGGACCGTCCGGGGAAAGCCCGGATGCGCCCCGGCCAGCTCCTTCTGCCGGGAAAAGAGCGCGCCGTCGTCGCCGGGGAGAAACGCCAGCCGCGATCCACCGAGCGGCAACGCGGGCCCCGGCGAGGCGACGAGCGGCACCGGGCAGGACGCGATCGTGTGCCAGGTGTCTGTCTGCGGGTCGAACTCGTAGGCGTCGTCGAGAAAGCGTCGTGTCACGGTCGTAGTGGCGGCAGGCTCGAGCACGAGCTCCGCACCGCTGACGAGATACAGCTTGCCGGCGAGCGTGCCGAGCACCGGCAGGATCCGCTGCGGCCCGGGCCAGGTTGGATGTTCTCGCCAGCGACGCTCCTCTGCAGCTGCCCCGAGGTCGATCGAGCAAAACATGCCGAGGGCCTTCGTCGCGGCGGGTGACGCGAGGCCGCCTGCGATGTAGAGCCGGCTCCCCACGAGCACCCCGCCGCCGAGCGCCATCGCCTCTGGCAACGGCGGGAGGGCATCGGGCTCGATTCGCACGGTGCGTGTTGCTGCGTCCCATTCGAGGGCCATGGTGGACCGCAGGTGCTCATCCGCATCGCCGCCGCCGACGCACCATACGCGTCCGCCAAAGCTCGCGGCCACGCCGTATCCCAGCGGCCTCGGCAGGCGGCCGGCGGCGATCCAGGCGGCATCGGGTGCGGCGAGCGCGTATACGGTGGTTTGCCACGTCTTGGTGCCGCCGTCCCAGGGCGGGCGGTCGGCGAAGTTTGCCCCGCCGGCCACCAGCAGCGCGCCGTCGCGATCCGCGTCCGAGGATCCGGCCACGCCGGCGAACGCCCCGGCAACTCCCAGCCGGTCGGGAAGCGGCGGGAGCGTGCCCCACGAGAGCCTGAGCCCCGATGGGTGCGGGTCGGCGGCGGATCCCGGCGCGGCGAGCAATGACGCGAGCACCAGCAGGAGCGTCTGCTTGCGTGACCGCATCGCTGTGATGGTTCGCACGGCAGTCTGGCCGAAGGTCATCAGTCGGGCCTCTGGCCGACGCCGATGCCACGCGTGGCGCGTGCCCTAGGGCGGCAGGTCGGATCGCTGGGACAAGGCGGAGATGGTGTCGGCCACGGCCGCCGACCGCAAGTGACTTCGCGGTCGCCGTGGAACGCAGAACGCGAAGTGCACGGCCTCCCGACCCACCCGCGATGGGGCGATGCTAGCACCACGAGCGCGGGGCCTCAATCCGCAGGAACGGGGCGAGTCCCGGGACGTGCCGGATCATGCGGGGGGCCACCTCGGTGACCGTAGCGGACGACGTGGGGTACGATGAGCCTGTCGCAGTGGTCCGATGATGCGGTTCCATCCAGTGCCGAGCAGGAAGTGCCATGATCACCCGCAGGACGTTTCTGAACCGCTCCCTGACCTGCTTTGCCGCCGCCTCGATGTCGACGCCTGCCGTCCGGTCGGCCGTCCCCGCGGGCGCCGCCAGCGAGCGGGTGACTGTCGGCTTCATCGGCACCGGCAACCAGGGGATGGGGCTGCTGAACAGGTTTCTCGCCGCCGATCTCGGCGATGTCGTCGCCGTCTGCGACGTCAATCGCGGCAGCACGGGCTACAAGGAGCCCGACCATTTCTATGGCCTGGAGCCGGCCCGCGACCTCGTTGCGAAGAAGACCGGGCGTGCGTCGTGCGACGCCTTCACCGATTTCCGTCGTCTGCTCGACCGCAAGGACATCGACGCCGTCGTGATCGTCGTGCCCGACCACTGGCACTCGCGAATGACGATCCTGGCGGCCGACGCCGGCAAGGACATCTACTGCGAGAAGCCGCTCACGTTCGCGGTCTCCGAGGGGCGGCCGATGATCGACGCGGTCCGGCGTTCCAAGCGGATTCTGCAGACCGGCAGCCACGAGCGGTCCAATCCGATCAGTCGATTCGTCTGCGAGGCGGTCAGGGCGGGCAGGATCGGGAAGGTCCAGCGGGTCGTCACGAAGGTCGGTTTCAACAACAAGGTCGGCCCGGGGCCAGGCTGGCAGCCGATGCCGGTCCCGGAATCGTTCGACTACCGCGCATGGCTCGGACCGGCGCCGCAGCAGCCCTATCACGAGGACCGCTGCCTCTACCGGTTTCGGTTCAACTACGACTACTCCGGCGGTCAGATCACGAACTTCGGCGCCCACTGCAACGACATGGCCCACTGGGGCATGGGGCTCGACACCGGTGGACCGGTCGAGATCGAGTGCCTCGACGCGAAGTTCCTGCCGGAGGGCAGCCTGTTCAACACCGCGACGGAGACGCGGTTCCGCTGTCGCTATGCCAACGGCGTCGAACTCGTCTGCGAAACCGGGCCGGAATCGGTGCAGACGCGGTTCGAGGGCACCGACGGCTGGCTGCAGACCGGCTACCGCGGCACCACTGCGAGCGATCCCGCGCTGCTCGAGGGACTGCCTCAGCCCGGCAAGGGCACGGGCGACCCGCACTCGCTGCACGTCGCGAACTTCGTCGAGTGCGTGAAGACCCGGGCCGAGCCGCGGGCGCCGGTCGAGGTGGGCCACGCGTCGTCCTTGCTCTGCCACGCCGCCAACGCGCTCATTCGCCTGTTCCCGAAGACGGGCCCGGGCGTCGTCGCCACATGGGATCCCGCACGCGAGGCGTTCGTGGGCAATGACGAGGCCAACCGGATGCTCGCCCGCGAGCAGCGCGATCCCTGGACCTGATCCGGCGACGGTCTCCAGCGCCGGCGGCCCGGGAATCGGTACCAGCCCGGCGGGCGGTTCCGCCCGAAGGAATGGGCCCCGTGGCACGACTTGGTGCCAGTTTCGGGGCGGTGATAGACTTTTGTCAGGCTCGCGTGAGCATCCGCCCAGCGGCCGCCCCTCCCGACGTCGCCTCGCCGTGGCCCCCCAGGTCACAACCCAGGTCCTCCCCCGGGTCACAAGGAGAGCTTCGATGGCCGCTTGTCGCTCGACAACAGCGTGGTTCGTCAGGGCCGCCGCCTGTGCCCTGTCGCTCGCGGCCCTGCAGGTCGCGTCACTCGAGCAGGCCACGGCTGCTGCCGGGGCCGCACGCCTCGACGTCTCCACGGGACCCGAGTTGGGTGGGACTGCACCGGGCCAGCCGCAGGCCGGCCTTCGCCTCGTCGGCAGCCGGGCCGGCCGACAGCTCGTCGTCACGGCGGTCGAGCCTGCCGCAGAGGGCGGTGCCGAGCGGACCAGGGATGCGACCCGCGACGCCCGCTACCGCGTCGAACCGCCCACGCTTGCCGCCGTGGCGGCGGGAGGTTTCGTCGCGCCCCTGGGCGACGGCTCCGGCACGATCGTCGTCGAGGCGGCGGGGCTGCCTGAGGCCCGCGTGCCGCTGGTTGTCGAGCGGTTCGGTGCCGACCCGCCGATCGACTTCGACACGCAGGTGGTGCCGATCTTCACGAAGCACGGCTGCAACGGGGGCGGCTGCCACGGAAAGAGTGGCGGTCAAAACGGCTTCCGCCTGTCGCTGCTGGGGTTCGAGCCGGGCGAGGACCATGAGCATCTGGTCCAGGAGGCACGGGGGCGGCGAGTCTCTGTCGTGGCGCCCGATCTGAGCCTGCTCCTCCTCAAGGGGTCGGCGGCCGTCCCGCATGGCGGCGGCAGGCTCATCGAGCCGGGGTCACCCTCGTACGATGTCATCCACCGTTGGATCGCCGAAGGGGCGAGGCCGGGAAATCCCCAGGCGGCGCGGGTCTCCCGGATCGAGGTCTTTCCGACCGATCGCGTCATGCGTCCCGCCGACCGGCAGCAGCTGCGGGTAATAGCCCACCTCACCGACGGCACGGTCGAGGACGTCACGCGGCTGTCACAGTTCGAGGTCAACGCCCCGGAGCTCGCCGCTGTCGACGTCGCGGGGCTCGTCACCGCGACGGCCCGCGGCGAGGGCCCGCCGCGAAGCGGCACCGCGGCCGTCATGGTCCGCTACCAGAGCCAGGTCGCCGTCTTCCGCGCGACGTTCCCGCTCGAGTCCGACGCCGGCAGCATGCCGGCCGCCGAGGCGTTTGTGCGCACCTTCGTCGACAGGCACGTCCGCGACCGTCTTGTAGCGCTGCGGCTCCCGCCCTCGCCAGTGTGTGACGACGCCACGTTCCTCCGCCGCGTGACCGTCGACATTGCGGGCCGCCTGCCCACGCTCGAGGAGTCGCGGGCGTTTCTCACCGACAAGGATCCGGCCAAGCGCGACCGTGCCATCGACCGGCTGCTCGACAGCCCCGACTACGCCGACTACTTCGCCAACAAGTGGTCCGCCATCCTAAGGAACAAGCGGACCAACGACGCCCAGCACCGGCACGGCAGCTACTCCTTCCACGAGTGGATTCGCGGCGGCCTGGCGGCGAACGTGCCCTACTCGCAGTTCGTCCGCGACATCGTCACGGCCACCGGCGAAGTCGGCGACAATCCGGCGGTGATCTGGTACCGGCAGGTGGCCGACACGAACCAGCAGGTGGAGGACGCCTCGCAGCTGTTCCTGGGGCTGCGGCTCCAGTGCGCCCGCTGCCATCACCATCCGTTCGAGAAGTGGGGCACCGAGGACTACTTCCAGCTGGCGGCCTTCTTCTCGCGGATCGGGCGGAAGACCGGGCTCCAGCCGGGCGAGGACCGGATCTTCCACACCCGCGGCGAGCCGCAGGCCACGGGGCCCAAGGGCGTCCACAAGGCGGCGGTGCTCGGCGGCACGCCGTCTCCGCTGCCGCCGGACGTCGACCCGCGCAGCCGGCTGGCCGACTGGATGACGGCGGCCGACAACCCCTTCTTCGCCCGCTCGCTCGTCAACCGCTACTGGAAGCACTTTCTCGGCCGTGGGCTCGTCGAGCCCGAGGACGACATGCGGCTGACGAACCCGCCCACGAACCCCGCCCTGCTCGACGCGCTGGCGAAGCACTTCGTGGAGCACGGCTACGACCTGAAGGATCTGATCCGGGTGATCTGCCGGTCGACCACCTACCAGCTCTCCTCCGAGCCCAACGACGCCAACGCCGAGGACCGGCAGAGCTACTCGCGGTTCTATCCGCGACGGCTCACGGCCGAGGTGGCGCTCGACTCCATCGACCACCTGACCGAGAAGCCGACGCAGTTCGGCGGCGTGCTCCCCGGCACGCGGGCTGTCCAGCTGCCCGACCCGAACTTCAACAACTACTTCCTCACCGTCTTCGGACGGCCCAACGGCGACAGCCCGTGCGAGTGCGAGCGTGGCAGCGAGGCCAATCTGGCGCAGAGCCTCCACCTCATCAATTCCGCCGACATCCTCGGCAAGCTCGGGGGCGGTCGCGCCGCCCGCCTGGCGGCCGACACCACCCGTCCCAACGCTGCGAAGGTCGAGGAGATCTACATGGTCGCGTTTTCCCGGCCGCCGACGGCGACCGAGACGCTCGACATCGAGAGCTACCTCGCGGCGCACGCGGCCAACCTCCCGGCTGCCTGGGAGGATGTCATCTGGTCGGTGCTGAACACGAAGGAATTCCTGTTCACCCACTGATCGACCCGTCGCGGCTGCGGCGTGTCATCGCCCACATGCGCCGGTCCTCCCTTCCCTCCCTGACCGGATCGACCATGCATCAGACCGCTCCCCGTTTCGGGCAGCCCAGCGTCGGGCAGTCGCGCCGCGATCTCCTGCGCGTGCTCCGGCTGCAGGCTCTGGTGATCTGGCTCGCCGCCGCTCTCTCCGCCATGACGGCCCGCGCCGAGTTCCCGCGGCCGCAGCTCAACGCCATCCTGCCGTCCGGCGGGCAGCGCGGCACGTCGGTCGAGGTGGCGGTCGTCGGCGTCGATCTCGACGACCTCGCCGGGCTGCGGTTCTCGCACCCGGGCATCATGGCGCGGCCCGTGATGTCGTCGCCCGCGGAGTTCGACCCCGAGCCGCGGCCGGTGCCGGGGCTGATGCGGGTCGACATCGCGGCCGACGTGCCGCCGGGGCTGTACGACGCCGTCGCCACGGGCCGGTTCGGGTCCTCGAACCCGCGGCTCTTCATGGTGGGAGCGGCGGCGGAGATTCCGCGCAAAACGGGCATCGCCTCGCCGGCGACCGCAGCCGAGCTGCCGATCGACGCCACTGTGTCGGGCGTGGCGACCGCGAACGCCGCCGATCACTACGCCGTGCCGCTCGCCGCCGGTCAGCGAATCCAGGTCGATGTCTGGGCGCGACGGATCGATTCGCGACTCACGCCGGTGGTGACCGTCACCGCCCCCGACGGGCGGATCGTGGCGACGGTGCGGCGGATGCACGGCCAGGATCCCTGCGTCGACATCGTCGCGCGCGACACGGGCAGGCACGTCATCCGCATCCACGACATGTACATGGGCGGCGGCGACGACATGCCCTACCGGCTCGTGCTCTCCTCCGGCCCCGTCGTGGAGACGGTCTTTCCGCCGGCCGCGACGGCGGGGGGCACGGCCCGACTCACGGCCATCGGCCGGGGTCTTCCGGGAGGCACGCCCGTCGGCGATGACGGCCTCGAGCAGGCGCCGGTCGACGCCGGCGTGGATGCGGCCGTCGGTGCGGCCCGCGGCCGGTTCGCCTGGCGGCTCTTCGCCGCACGGGACATCGCCGCGGAGCTTGTCGACGTCGCCGGCGGCCCGCTCGACCCTGCCACCGTGCCGCCCGCCGTGCTCGCCGCCGGCGGGCAGGTGAGCGTCGAGCAGGAGCCCAACGACGACCCGGCGCAGCCGCAAAAGATCTCCCTGCCGGCCGTGGTGGCCGGGCGGTTTCATCCGCGGGGCGACCGCGACTGGCTCTCCTTCGAGGCGAAGGCTGGTGAGGAGTGGGTGTTCGACCTCTATTCGCGGCGGCTGGGGCTTCCCACCGACGCCTCGCTCCTGTTGGAGAGCGTGACGCCCGCGGCCGACGGCAAGCTCGTTACGAAGGAGGTCGGGTTCGCCGACGACGGACCGGCCGAGTTCCAGGGGGGCATCCTCGACCGTCCGGAATTCGATCCGACGCTCACGTTCAAGCCTGCCGCCGACGGCACCTACCGGCTCCTCGTCCGGGAGCTGGCGGCCGATTCTCGAGCCGGCATCGACCGGGCCTGGGTGCTCGAGGCCCGCAGGCCCGCGCCCGGCTTCCGGCTGCTCGTTCCGCTCGCCCAGCCCGAGCGGGTCGATCCGAAGAAGATCTTCAGGGCGGTGCCCACGCTGCAGGTGGGCGGCCGCGTGACGGTCGACGTGCTCGTCGTCCGCGTCGACGGCTTTGCAGGCGAGGTCGTCCTCGAGCCGCAGGGCCTTCCCGCCGGCGTGACGGCGTCGGCGACGGTCGTCCCCGGGAATGCGAACCGTGCCGCGATCGTGCTCACTGCCGCCGAGACCACGCAGCCGTTCACGGGCTCCTTCCGCGTGCTCGGCCGCGGCAAGGCCGGCGAACGTGACGTGGACGACATCGCCCGCGTGGCGGCGCTGGCCTGGAACGTCGACGACGCCAACTCGCCGGTGGTGATGCGGGAGTCGTTCGACATCCCGCTGGCCGTGACGGCGGACGCCGCCCCGGTCACCGTGACTCCACGGGAGGACAGGCCGTGGGAGACGAAGCCGGACGGCAAGGTCGAGGTGCCCCTCACGGTCGTCCGCCGCGCGGGCGCCAAGGGGCCGCTGACGCTCGCCGCCGCGGGTCTCCCGGCTGAGCTCAAGGTCGCGGAGGTGAAGCTCGACGAGAAGGCGACCGAGTCCAAGGTCGAGATCACCGCCGGCGCGAAGCTGCCGCCAGGCACCTACACCGTGCTGCTCAAGGGTGTGGCGAAGCTCGCCTTCGCCCGCAACCCGCAGGCCGCCGAGCGGGCCCGCGCCGACGCCGACCGGATTACGGCGCTGGCCAAGGAGCGGGCTGCCCGCCTGGAGACGGCAAAGCAGGCGCTGGCGGCGGCCGAGGCCCGGCAGGGCGACCCGCAGGCGGCCGAGGCGAAAACCGTGGCTGCCGAGGGGGTTAAAGCCGCCGAGGCCGCGGCCAAGGCCGCCGAGGCGGAGCGGGCCAAGCGGGAGGAGGCCGCCAAGGCCGCAGCGACCGCCGCCGCCCCCAAGGACATCGACGTGCCCGTCATCCTTCCCCCGATTACGATCGTTGTCGCTGTTCCCAAGCCCGAGGAGCCGAAGCCATGAGCCCGCGATTTTCCGCCCCCTGCGTGCATTCGGCGGCGGCCCATCCCGGCCGCTCGGCCGCGGCCCATCCGGCCTGGCGTTTCGTCTGGACGACGCTCCAAGCCCACCGCGCCTTGGCCGCGGGCTGCCTGGCGGTGGCCGTGCTTCCGGCCGCCGTCGTGGCCGACCCGCTGCCCGTGAAGGCCCCGGAGCGGGCAGACAAGGTGCGGTTCGACGAGGAGGTGCTGCCCTTCCTCGCCGCCAACTGCACCGCATGCCACAACGCCAAGGTCCGCGAGGGGGGCCTGATGCTCGATTCGGTGAAGTCGATCGTCGCCGGCGGCGACTCGGGGCCGGGCGTCGTGGCCGGCAAGCCGACGGAGAGCGTCGTCTTCCTGCGGGCGACGCACCGCCAGGACGACGTGATGCCGCCGGCCGACAACAAGGTGGGAGCCAAGCCGCTCTCGCCGGAACAACTCGGGCTGCTCGAGCGGTGGATCGCCGAGGGTGCGGTCGTCGGGCCCGCGGTGGTCCGGCAGCCGGTCGCCTGGCGGCCCCTGCCCCGCGGCGCCGGTCCGGTCGTCGCCGTCGCGGTCACCGAGGACGGCCGCAGGGCTGCGGCCGCCCGCGGCAGCAGTGTCGGCGTGTTCGATGCCCGCTCCGGCCGGCTCCTGGAAACGCTCGTCGATCCGGCCGCGGCGGCAGGCGACATCCGTCAGTCGCATCGCGACGCCGTTGCGGCGGTCGCCTTCGCTCCCGGGGGAGATCGGCTCGCCACCGGCTCCTACCGCACGATCAAGATCTGGAAGCGGTCCCCACCGACGCGGCTGGCCGAGGTCGCGGAATCGGCCAATGCGACAGCCCTCGCCATCGCGCCGGGCGGCACCGTCGCGGCCCTGGGGTTCGCCGACGGAAAGCTCGCGATTGTGGACGTCGCCGCCGGAAAGCTCGCAAGGACGGTGCCGGCCCACTCCGCCGCCGTCACCGGGCTGGCATTCGCGGCGGACGGTGCCACGCTGCATTCGGTCGGCCGCGACGGGCACGTGCTCACGACGCAGGTCGCCGACGGGACGGCCACCGGCCGGCTGCAGCGGCAGGGCGAGCTTCGCGCGGTGGCGCTGCTCTCCGGCGGCACCCGGCTGGCGACGGCCGAGGCCGACAACGTCGTGCGGATCTGGCAACTGCCGCTGCCCACGCCCACTGCGGAGCCGGTCGATCCGGCGCAGCTGCCCAAGCCGGTGAAGGAGCTCGGCGGCATCGCGCAGCCGACGGTGGCGCTCGCGGAGCTGCCGACGATGT
>JBILVO010000205.1:0-5296 GCA_044370415.1 Pirellulales bacterium | reverse complement strand
TGTCCATGCCGATCAGCGTCTCCGCGCCGCCGAGGAACAGGAAGCCGTCGGGCCGCAGCACCTTGCGCACGCGTTCCACGAGCGCGGCCCGCGTGCGGATGTCGAAATAGATCATGACGTTGCGGAGTAAGACGACGTCGCAGGGGGGCATCATCGGCCAGGAGTCGTTGAGATTCAGGCAGCGAAACTCGACGAGCCTCCGGCAGTCCTGGGAGATGCTCCATTTGCCCTGCAGTTGTCGGAAGTAACGCGACAAGAACTGGGGCGGCAGGCCGCGGCCGGTCTCCAGGTCGCTGAAGACGCCCTCCCTGGCGCGGTCCAGCACCGTCTCCGAGTAGTCGGTGGCGAGGATCCGCACCCGCCAATCGCCCAGCAGGTCGCGGGCGTGCTCGTTCAAGAGCATGGCGAGGCTGTAGGGCTCCTGGCCCGTGGAACATGCGGCGGACCAGAAGGTGAGCTGCTTGTGGGGCCGCCGTCGTGCGATGAGGGCGGGCAGCAGCGACCGCAGCGTCTCGAACGGGCTCTTGTCCCGAAAGAAGCTCGTCTCGTGGGTCATCATGGCGCTGAGCACGTCGCGCTCGAGCGAGGGGTCGATCCCCTTGCGGAGCCGGTCGATGAGCGTGTCGAGGCTCGGAATCTTGCGCTGGCGCACGATCGGCATCAGCCGGGCGACGACGAGGTATTCCTTGGCCGAGTCGATGACGACGCCTGTGCGCTTGCGGAGCAGATCGCGGAAGAAGGCGAACTGGAGCGGTCCGACCTTCATGGCTGGCTCTCCCCGCGGCGTCAGCCGCCGCGTCGCTGCAGGCGGAGGGCGACCTCGACACCGATCTGCGGAAGCGGCAGCACGGCGTTGGCGAGGCCGGCGCGGACGACCTCCCCGGGCATGCCCCAGACGACGCTCGTGAACTCGTCCTGGGCGATCACCTCGCCGCCCGCCTCGACGATCGCCCGCGACCCCTGCAGGCCGTCGCGGCCCATGCCCGTGAGCACGACGCCGAGCGTGCCCGCTCCCCACACGCGGACGGCCGACCGGAAGAGCACGTCGGCGGACGGGCGGCAGGAGTTCTCGGGCGGGTCGTCGGTGAGCCGTGCCCGGGCAGCAGTGGCGTCGCCCGTCACTTCGAGGTGTCGGCCACCGGGCGCCAGCAGGATGTCGCCGGGCCGCAGCTCCTCGCCCGTCCGCGCCTCGCGCACGGCGGCCCCGCACGTCCGCGACAGCCGCTCGGCGAGCTGGGCCGTGAAGAAGGCGGGCATGTGCTGCACGATGAGCACGGGCACACGGGCCTTGGCGACGAAGCCCGGGAGCACCTCCGCCAGCGCCACTGGGCCTCCGGTGGACACGGCGATCACCACGGCGCGAACGGCTTCCCTGCGGGCGACCAGTGTGGGGCGGGCCACTGCCGGCGGGGCGGAGCGGGTGTCGGATCCTCCCCTGGGGACGAGCGCCTTGATCTTGGCGATCACCTCGTCGCGAATGCGGGCGGCCACTTCGGCGGCATCGAGACCGGAGGGCTTGGCGACGTAGTCGTTCGCGCCCGCCAGCAGGGCGTCGAGCGTGGCCCGGGAGCCTCGCTCTGTGAGGCTGGAGAACATCAGCACCGGGAGCTTGGGGTGGGTCCGGCGGATTTCACGCAGGGTGGAGATGCCGTCGAGCACCGGCATCTCCACGTCGAGCAGGACCAGGTCGGGGGGCTTGGCGGCGATGTTCGCCAACGCCACCTGCCCGTTGACGGCGGTGCCCACGACCTTCAGGTCGGGATCGGCTGCGAGCGTCGACGACAACACACTGCGGATGGTGGCGGAGTCGTCGACGACGAGCACGCGGATCGGTCCGCGCTCCCCCACGACAGCGACATCGGCGGCGGTGCGAACTCCCAGGGCGACCAGCTTGCGGGCCAGGCCATCCGGAGTGAAGGGCTTCGCGAGAAAGTCGTCTGCGCCGGCGGCGATCGCCGTGGAGATGCGCTCGGCATCGCCCTCCGTCGACACCATCAGCACCTTGAGCCTACGGAGCCCGGGGCTGGCGCGGATCCGCCGCACCAGCTCGAGGCCGTCCATCACCGGCATGTGCCAATTGACGGTGATCAGACCGGGGAGCGACCCCGTGGAGAGCGCCGCGAGGGCCTCGGCGCCGTTGGCCGCCTCGGCGCACTCGAACCCCATGTCGCGCAGCGCCCGGGCGACGATGCTGCGGCTCGGCTTCGAGTCGTCGACGATCAGCGCACGCACCCCGTCCCCCTTCCCTGGCGGGCGTCAGGAGCGCCGGTATTCATCGACCAGCCGCTGCAGAGCCTGGGCCATCCGCGACAGTTCCTGGGAGGAGACCTGCGTGTTCGACGCCCCCTCCGCCGTGCTCTGGGCGGCCTGTGCGACCTGCACGATGTTCTCGGCGATCTCGGTGGAGCCGGTGGTCGCCTCGGTGATGTTGCGGCTGATCTCGCTGGTGGTCACCGACTGCTCCTCGACGGCCGTCGCGATCCGCGTCTGCAGGGCGTCGATCGACTCGATGACGGAGCGGATCTCGCCGATGTCCGACACGGCCTGGCGGGTGTCGTTCTGCATCGCGTCGATCTTGGAGCCGATGTCCTCGGTGGCCCGAGCGGTCTCCCGCGCCAGCTCCTTCACCTCATTGGCGACCACGGCGAAGCCGCGGCCCGCCTCGCCGGCCCGCGCTGCCTCGATCGTCGCGTTGAGCGCCAGCAGGTTGGTCTGCTCTGCGATCGACGTGATCACCTTCACCACCTTGCCGATCTCGGCGCTCGAGCGGCCGAGGGCGTCCATCGTCGTCGAGGCCGTGCCGGCCATGTCGACCGCCTGCCGGGCGACCGATGCCGCGTTCTGCGCGCTCTTGGCGATCTCGTGGATGCTCGAGACGAGGTTGTCGATGGAGCCGGAGACGGTGCGGGCGTTGCTGCTGACCTGCTCCGCCGCCGCCGAGACGAGGTTCGCCTGGGCGGTCGTTTCCTCCGCCGCGGCGCTCATCTGCTGGCTGACGCTCGTGAGCTCCTCGGAGGAACTCGCCAGGGCGTGGGTGTTGTCCATGATGCCGGACACCAGCGCCGCCTGGCGGTTCGTCTCCCGGGTGAGACGACGGGCGATGGCCGCCGACACGAGCAGCACGCCCGCGGTCGTCAGGCCGAAGATGCTCAGCGCGAAGGTGCGCAGCCTCTGGATCGGGGCGAGCACCTCCGCCTGGTCGATCTCCGAAACGAGTGCCCAGCGGATGGTGTCGCGGTCGGACAGGTCGTCGCGGTGGATCGTGACGGGAGACCAGGAGGAGAGCACCTCCTTGTCGCGGTAGTCGCGGCACAGCGCCGTGCCCGAGCGGCCGTCGACCAGGGCGCTGCGGACGGGCAGGGTGTCGACCTTGACCTTCGGGTTGATGATCGTGCTCGTCACGCCGAGATCCTGCGCGAAGCGGGAGTTGCTGCGGAACATCCGGTCGGTGCCCACGGCGTAGGTCTCGCCCGTGCTGCCCATGCCCGTCGTCTCGCCGATGATCTCGTCGGCCTTGTCGATCGGGATCTGGAAGGCGACGACGCCGATCAGCTGGCGGCCGTCGTAGAGGGGCGCCGCGATGAAGCTTGCGGGCTCCATGCAGGAGGGGAGGTAGCGGGCGAACTGTCCGTAGGCGACGGCGTCGCGGCGGCCGCTGGCGACGGCCTGCATGAACGCCGCGGCCAGCGACGTGCCGGCGAGCGGCCCGGCCCGCAATGACGCCCCGAAGTCGGGCTCCTTGAAGACGGTGTAGACGATGGTGCCGGTGGCGGCATCCACCAGGAACAGGTCGGCGAGGCCGTACTTGTCGCGCAGGCTGCGGAAGATCGGATGGAACGCGGCGTGCACCTTGGAGTAGGCGGAGCCGTCGTCGGCCACGTCGAGCAGCTGCTTTGAGCCCAGGGGATGCTCGTTGCGGCGGATGTAGAGATACTGCAGGTAGGCGGCGTTGTCGTCGAGCGAGTCCGCCAGCGGCTTCGTGACGGGCTCGGTGTCGGACCGCTTGCGGAACTCGGTGGCGAATTCGCCCTCGTAATGCGCCTCGAGCTCGCGACGGGCCTGCCGCGAATCCTTCTCGTCGATGCCGGCGTCGGCGAGCGCCGTCGGGAAGGCGTCGCGGAACTGCCGGCACGCATCGATGGTCATGCGGTCCTCGGCGAGCACCTTGAGCTCGTCGTGCAGCCGCGCGAAGTAACGCTCGACCGACTTGGCGGTGATGGTGCGGACGGTCTCGAGCTTGGCGAAGGCCTCCGTCGTGAGAGACTCGCTGGCTGCGCGGTAGGTGGCGATGCCCATCGCCGCCAGCGGGATGAGCGACACGGCCAGCAGTGACAGGAGGAGACGATTGCCCAGAAGCGACCGCCAGCCTCCCGCCGCCGCCGAGCCGCCGTCATTCGTCGCGTTCACGTCATGAGCCGCCATGGGATGCCCCCTGTCTGTGGATGACCTGTTCCCGCTGTCGTGCGAGTGTGTTGACGATCCGTTGCGGATCGAGGAAGTGCACGAGCCGCCCCGCGTCGGCGTATACGCCGACCACCGCGTCGGTCGGCTTGTCGGCCGCCGTCAGGGACGGTCGCTCGATCCTGTCTTCCGGCACCTCCACGACGTCGAGCATCTCGTCGACGAGCAGGCTGTACCAGTCGTCGTTGAGCCGCAGCACGAGGTGGGTGCGGGCGACCGCCCCGGCCGCCTCCGGAAACCCGAGGCGGCGTCGCATGTCGATCACCGGCACGATCCTGCCACGCAGGTGCAGGAGGCCGAGCACCGCCGGCGGTGCCTGGGGCACGCGGGTGATGCGGCTGTCGTGGAGCACCTCGGCTACGCTGTCGGCCATGACGGCGAAGCAGTCGTCGCCGACCAGAAAGCAGCAGTGGCGGATGGCGGTGGGGATCGTGGTGGGCATGGGAAGTGCGGGCGGTCGTGGCGCTGCGGGGGCGGGGGAGCGGCGGGACAGGGGCTCACGGCGGGAACGGGGGCTCACGGCGGAAACGGGGCAGCGGACAGGTCGAGCACTTCGGTGGCGAGCCCACCGACGGCGAGGGTTCCCACGACGCCGGAGGCCGCCAGCCCGGGCTGGAGCGGCGACTCCGCCCGGGCGACGTCGAGAATCTGTTGCACGGCGATCCCGACCCCGCCGCGGCGGTCGTCGAGCACGACGAGGTGGATCGTGCCGCCTGCGGCGGCGGGCGCGGCCGCCGCGCCGAGGATCGAATCGGCGTCGACGACTGGCGTGAAGTCCTGACCGCGGCGGACGACCTGCCGGTGTCCCACCGGCTGCAGTTCCTGGGCGCCGAAT
>JBILVO010000204.1:0-5310 GCA_044370415.1 Pirellulales bacterium | reverse complement strand
CGGTTCGCGGCCACCTGCCGGCGGTGCACCGCTACTACGACCTGCGCCGGCGGATCCTGGGCCTCGACGAGCTGCACCACTACGACTGCTACGTGCCGCTGGTGCCGGAGCTGGAGCAGCGGCACACCTGGGACGAGGCGGTGCGGCTGGTCGTCGAATCGCTCGAGCCGCTCGGCGGCGAGTATGTCACGCGGCTGGATCACGGGCTGCGGGGCCGCTGGTGCGACCGGTATCCCAACGCCGGCAAGCAGTCGGGGGCGTTCAGTTCCGGCACCTATGACTCCGATCCCTACATCCTCATGAACTTCCAGGAGGAGGCGGTCGAGCACGTCTTCACCCTGGCCCACGAGGCCGGCCACTCGATGCACACGCGGCTTTCGGCCGAGGCCCAGCCCTACCAGTACGCCGGCTACACGATCTTCGTGGCCGAGGTGGCGAGCACGTTCAACGAGCAGCTGCTGACGCGGCTGCTGCTGGAGCGGGCCACGTCGCCCCAGGAGCGTGCCGCCATCATCGCGCGGGAGATCGACTCGATCCGGGCGACGATCGTGCGGCAGACGATGTTCGCGGAATTCGAGCGGCGGAGCCATGCGTCGGTCGAGGCGGGCGAGCCGCTGACGCTCGAGCGGCTCCGCGGCATCTACCGGGAGCTCCTCGACGCCTACTTCGGCCCGCGGTTCGTCGTCGATCGGGAGCTGGAGCTGGAGTGCCTGCGGATTCCCCACTTCTACAATGCGTTCTACGTCTACAAGTACGCGACGGGCCTGTCGGCGGCGATCCTGCTGGCGAAGCGGGTGGCCGAAGGCGGGCAGAAGGAGCTGCAGGCCTATCTGGGTTTTCTCCGGGGCGGCTGCTCGAAGTGGCCGCTCGATCTCCTCCGCGACGCCGGTGTCGATCTCGAGAGGCCCGAGCCCGTCGCCACGGCGCTGGGCCGGTTCGGCGAGCTCGTCGACGAGCTCGGCACGCTGCTGTAGAACGCATCCGAGTGCTGCGGATGCGTCCCGGCAGGGAGCGATCGCCGCCGGGCCGGCAGAAGTCTCCTCGCGGGATGATTTCGCGCGACGTGCTTGTCCGCAGCATGCGTCGTGGGCATGCGAAATCCTCCAAGCTCGTCGAGCTTCCGCCGATCCCGGCTCGCCGTATTCCTATGCCGCCGGGTCGTCGCTCCAGCGAAACCAGATGCGCTCAAGGGCGCATGCGAAACACCTGTGGCCACGACGTGGCGCACCCTGGAATGGAGCCGCCGGGAACCACGAGCGCTCGGAGGCGTGTCAGCCCGGACCGCGGGCGAGTTCGATGAGGGGCCGCACGAACGCTCCCGTGGCGCCGCCGTCGATCCACGGCCGGGGCTTTTCTGCGAAGGCGGGGCCCGCGATGTCGACGTGCGTCCAGGGGATGCCCCCCACGAACCGCTCGAGGAACTTGGCGGCCGTGATGGCCCCGCCCCAGCGGCCGTCGCCCACGTTCTTGATGTCGGCGACCTCGCTGCGGATGTGGTCGTCGTACTCGGGATACATCGGCATCTGCCAGACCGGCTCGCCGACGGCCCGCGCCGCGCGGGCCACGCGATCGCACCACTCCTGATCGTTGGCGAACAGGCCCGCCACGTCGTGCCCGAGGGCGACCATGCACGCGCCGGTGAGGGTCGCCGCGTCGACGATTCGCGCGGGGGAGAGGCCCCGGACGACGTCGAGCACGTCCGCGAGCACGATCCGCCCTTCGGCATCCGTGTTGTGCACCTCGATCGTGGTGCCGCTGCGTGCCGTGATCACGTCGCCGAGCTTGTAGGCGGCGGGCCCTGTCATGTTCTCCGCGAGCCCGACGGCGGCCACGAGGTGCACGGGCAGACGCAGCGCCGCGATCGTGGCAGCCGCCGCGACCACCGCGGCGCCGCCCGACATGTCGCACTTCATGGTGAGCATCGATTCGGACGGCTTGAGGGAGAGGCCGCCCGAGTCGAACGTCACCCCCTTGCCGACGAAGGCGAGGTCGGGCGTGGTGCCGCTGCCGCCGCCGCGATACCGCAGCAGCACCAGCCGCGGGGGCCGGCTGCTGCCCCGGCCGACGGCGAGGATCGCCTGGCAGCGCTCCCGTGCCAGCCGCTCCTCGTCCCAGATCTCGATCTCCATCCCCGTGCGGCCGGCCACGCTGGCCGCCTCCTCGGCGAAGGTCTGCGGGTAGAGCTCGTCGGGAGGCATGTTGACCAGCCGGCGGGCCAGGTTCACGCCGTCGGCGATCGTGGCCCCGCGTGCCACGACGTCGTCCGCCGCACCGAGCCAGAGCGTCGTCCCGAAGCTGGTCCGCTTCTTCTCGGCGCGGTAGAGGTCCTGCCCCACCATGCCGACCGCCGCGCCGGCCACCGCCTGCTCGAGCTCACGCGGCGTCCAGCGGGCGTCGGCCACGAAGGCCACCCGTGCCCGCGGTCGTCCGGCGAGCTGCCGGGCCGCAGTGGCGGCGGCGCGGTGAAGCACACCGGCGTCGACGTCCTCGCGTCGGCCGAGCCCCACCACCACGATCTGGCCCGCCCGCAGCCGTGGCGGTGCGAGGATGGGCACGCATTCGTAGCGCTTGCCCGTGATCTCCCCCGCGGAGGCGAGCCGGGAGATGACGCCGTCCGCCGCCGCATCGACCGTCGCCACGGCCCCCGAGCCGACGCCCCCCTCGGTGAGAAACGTCACGAGCGCGTCGGCCTCGACGGTGTCGGGACGCGCCGACGGGTCGGCGACGATGCCGCCGCCGCGTGCTGGGGAGAACTCCGGGGGCATGGTTCGCTCCTGGCTGGGGTGGTCGTGCGACGCCTGTTGTAGCCGGTGCGTCCCGCCGCGCAAACGGCCGCCGTCAGCGGCCCTCGATCCGGGGTGCGAGGAGCGCCAGCAGCACGGGGAGCACGACGAGGTTGCCGAGCAGCCCGCCGGTGAGCGTGAGGCAGGAGAGCGCGCCGAAGGACACGGTGGGAATGAAGCCGCTCGTGGTGAGCGCCAGGAAGCCGACCACGAGGGCCAGCGTCGAGAAGATCATGGCACGGCCCGCCGTCTGGTGGGCGGTTTCCAGCGCCGCCGCGATCGGCTGGCCGGTCGCGAGCCGGCGGCGGAAGGCCGCCAGGTAGTGGATCGAGCTGTCGACCGACAGGCCCATCGAGACCGCGGCGATCATCGCCGTGCCCATGTTGATCCGCTCGCCGGCCCACCCCAGCAGGCCGAGCACGACGAAGATCGGCAGGGCGTTAGGCACGAGCGCCACCGCCGCCAGGAGCGGACTTTGCAGGGCGATCGCCAGGAGCAGGAAGATCCCCGCCGCCGCCAGCAGGAACGTGAGCCACTGATCGGAGAGCATCCGGTCGACGAGCTGTGCCAGCAGCACGAAGAAGCCGGTGACGGCGGCCCCGGGCCGGCCGTCGCGGGCGGGGAACTCCTCCGCCACGATCCGCCGCACCTGCTCGATGATCGCCCGCTTCCGCGCCGCCGGCTGCCGCTCGTGGGCCCGCAGCATGACCCGCAGCCAGGTGGAGCCGTCGTCGGGATCTGTGCCGATGAGCGCCCTGCCGAGCTGCGGCACCTGCCGGCGGAGGACATCGAGCGCGCTGCCGACGAGCCAGCCGCCCAGCCGCGAATCCTGCAGCCGCTCGAGCGGGACCGGCGACACGGCGTCGAGCACGTCGGCAACGCTCATGACCTTCGTCAGCCCCGGCTCGGCCGTGCCGTCCGGCCCGGGCACGGTGACCTCGTCGCGGAGCCGCCGTTCCATCCTGGCCAGGCCGCCGAGCACCGCGCCGTCGATGGAACGGCCCGCCGGCACCAGCACGTCCCAGACGCCGGCACCGCCGAGCCGCGACTCCACCATGTCGTACGACGCGACAACGGGGCTCGAGCGCCGGAAGTTGCGGGTGAAGTCGGTCTCGACCTCGAGCCACCGCATGCCCGCCACCGCCGCCGCGACGAGCACCGCCGACACGGCGAGGATCGGGCCGGGATGCGCCACGATCCGGGCCACGAGACGGTCGAGGCCCAGTTCGAGGGTGGCCTCTCCCCAGGCCCGCTTCGGGTCGGCGTCGAAACGGCCCCACAGGGCGAGGAACGGCACGGCGAGCGCCGTCGCGACGAGCACCATGACGGCGCCCACCGCCGTCATGACGCCGAAGTCGTGCACGGGCCCCACCCGGCTGGCGACGAGCGAGCCGAACCCGATGACGTCGGTGGCGATCGAGCCGACCACCGGCCAGAAGAGGGCCGCGATCGTCCGTTCGAGCGCGGCGGTCGGGGGCAGCCCCGCCTCCCGCTGCCGGCGGAATTCGACGATCAGGTGCACCACAGTGGCGATCGCCACCACGGTGACCATCGCCGAGAGCATCGTCGACACCATGGTCAGTTTGAGCCCGGCCACGGCGAGCACGCCCCGCGTGGTCCAGAGGGCCAAGAGCACGACCGCCAGCGGCACGACGAGCCAGCGCAGGCTGCGGAAGGAGACGAGCAGGACCGCGCCGGCCAGCACGGCGCTGGCCGTGCCGAGGAGGTTGCCGTCCCGCTCGAGCATCGCGAACCCGTCGCGGAGCATGACTGGCTCGCCCGCCACCGTGCCGGCGGGGAGGTCGGCCATGATGCTGCGCACGCGGTCGATCGTCTCCGCCCGCGACACCGCCTGCTGCCGGGCCGTCGGCAGGGGCGGCGGCGGCTCGAGCACGCAGACGATCGCGGCCGTGCGGTGATCGGCGCCGACGGCGTAGCCCTCCAGCAGCGTGACCAGTTTGCGGGCCACGGGGCTGCGCTCCACGTCGACGACGCCGTCGCCCAGCGGCGTGTCGGCGAGACTCGTGGCCGAGGCGATTCCCGGCAGGGCGGCGATCGTGTCGGCGAGCGTCCGCAGCCGCCCGATGCCCTCCCGGGAGAAGAGTTCCGGGTCCTCGTAGGCCGCGAGCACCACCTCGCTCGAGCCGAACGTGCGGACCATCCGCCGATAGGGCACGAGTGCCGGATCGGCGCGGTCGAACATCGTGTCGATCGACCGGGCGAACTCCAGCCGCCGCGACTCGAGGACCGAGAGGATGGCGGCTCCGACGGCGATGCAGGCCAGCACGTTTCTGTGCCTGACCAGCCACGCGGCACTTCGATCGGCGGCGGGCATGGTGCGTGTGTGGCGGCGGGGAAGGGGAGGGCGGGGGACTGACGCGGTGGCGGTGGCGGCGGGGCTGCCGGCAAACGCCCGAGGACGCGTCGCCGGCGCGGGCCACGGGGACGGCACTGCCATGGTACCGCGACGAGACCGTGGAGGATGGGAAGCCGTCGGCCGTTGCCCAGACCGCCAACGCCTCCCGAA
>JBILVO010000203.1:0-5314 GCA_044370415.1 Pirellulales bacterium | reverse complement strand
GGTGCGATCGCGACACTGGCAAGCACGAACACGGCCAACGCCGCGACACCGCGGGCTGAGAAGCTCGACGTCCTCGGCAGAAAAATCGATCGCTTCGATCGCAACGCGAACGGCATCATGGAGTGCATTCCTGCGGCTTTCAGTCGTTCCGCTTCCAGGCACGATCTGCCCGATCCTGCGGCAGCCGGGTCGCCCCCGGCTGCGTGGATATAGCGGGGCCTCGGCCGGCTTGCAAACAGCCCCAGACGGGGGGAGGGTAAACAGCGTCGCCAAAAAATCGCTGCGGCAGCTGCGAGATTGGGCATTGCCCGGGATGCGCGTGCGATCGAAACCGCTCCGGGCACGGGCACGACGTTCAGCACTCTGCCCACGTTCCCCGTCGACAGGTACAGGGCGGTCTCATCGCAGTCGAACTGCGTACGGCACGGGAGACGACGCAGACCGAATCAACAAGACACCGCGAATCCCCCGCGACGACGATCTGACCGGGGTTCGCAGGACGTTCAAGGCGGAGGGCATGGGATTCGAACCCACAACCCCTTTCGGGGCATCTGATTTCGAGTCAGACCGCTGGCCAATTCGCTTACCCTCCGAATCGACGGATCGCATTCTAATCCATCGTGTTTTCACCGGCCATGCCTGCCCTTTTTTTGTGGAGAAAGCCGCCGTCCTCGCTCAGAACGTCGCCCCGGCCTGCAGCATGACCGAGTCGTTGGGATTGAACTCCGGCGTGCCGTTGGCCGACACCGTCCGTGCGAAGACGTAGCCCACCTCCGCCACGCCGGCGACCGTCCGGCTGCGGAACCACTCGATCCCGAGGATCGCCCGCAGGTCGCTCACCGTCACCAGGGCCGTCGTGTCGTCCGGCAGCGTCACCGCCCACGTGCCGCCCCCGAACTGACAGGCAAGGTAGCTCCACGCGGCCCCGCCGCCGGCGAACTGCCGCACCTTGCGGGCGATCCGCGACCGCGGCACCAGGAGCTCGAGCCGGTTGTCTTCGTTGGGCGTCCAGATGAGGCCGCCCACGGGGAGCACACGCATGTCGAGCTGCCTCACGACCGCCGCGCCGGCGACGAGCGTCAGCGCGTCGTTCATGCGGAGATCGACCAGGCCCCAGCCGGTCAGCTGGAACGCCTTGGGGTTGTACGACTGATAGTCGCCATACACGCCCGGAGTCAGTCCGACCCCGAAGCCCCAGCGGTCGTTGATCGGCGTCCGCCAGGCGACGTCGACGTAGGCGTCGAACACCGTCGACGGCAGCTCGAGCGCGTCGGGCGGCTGCCAGAAGTGGAAGCCGAACCCCGGCGTGACCAGCAGCGCGGGCAGGTCGTCGAACCACACAGGCGCGAACGACGTCGCCAGCGGCACGTCGGTCATGCCGAAGCCGTCGGCGGCGTTTTTCGGGACCCACGTGGTCGACAGGGAGCGGGCGTACCAGAACCGCTGCTCGGGCATGCGGCGCTGCTCGTCCCACTCCGGGCCGAGGTCGTCGAACAGCGGGCCCTGCCCCGGCGCGATCGGCGTCGACGGGACGATGGCGGCGGTGAGCGCGATCTCGGCTGCACCCAGCGCCGCCGGGTCTTCGCCGCGACACACGGCGAGCCACGAGACCGGCAGCAGGCATGAGACCGCGACGATGATCACGCGACGCCAACGCCGCATTCCGCACCGCGTGCGCCGACGAGCGTGGCGATGGATGGAGAGCGCGGCTGTCATGATCCGCCCTTGTGTGTGCGACTCCATCCGCCGCTCGGGCCCTGCCGGCGGCTCGGGCCCTGCCGGCGGGCGGCGGACGGTAGCCGCCATGCGCGGTCCGGGCAATTCCGCACCGCCGCGGCCGCGGCCGAGGAGGCTCCTTGGGCGGGCTGGGCAAGCAGCCGATCGTCCGCCGGCCATTGATTCCCGGACGTGCCAGGGCCTATCTCTCCCGCGACCCGCCAGCCGTGCCCGATAGATCTGGTGGCACGTGACGCGGCGCCCGCCTCCGCGTCGCACACGATCAGGCGTTGCGAGATCTTTTCACCCCAAGATCTTTTCACCCAGGGAAGCCCCCATGCGTCACGTCGCCCTGCTCGGCCTGGCCGCCCTGGCGGTCGCAGCGCTGCCCGCCCGCCACTCGGCGGCGCAGGGCCTGCTCCACAAGCACCGTCACGTGGCCGGCCCCGGCCTGGCCGCGATGCGTCCGCTGTCGGCCCAGGCGTCGGCCCAGGTGTCGGCCGTCGCCGTGGCCGCCACCGGCGATGTCTCAGCGTCCGATGGGGCGGCCATCGCCACGATCGCCACGGTCACCACGAATCCATCCACGCCCGGCGCGGTCGGCGGAGCTCGCGGCATGCCGCCGCTCGGCATCGTGCCGCCCGCGGCTCCGCTCGACGGCCTGCCCATCGACGCCGTGCCGATGCCCATGCCATCGATCGACGGTGGCCCGCCGATCGCCTGCATCGACTATCCATGCGTTCCTCCGGGCTTCGATCCCGGCGTCGATCCTGGCTTTGCGCCCGGCTTTGACCCCGGCGACACCGTCTCCGTCGGCGGCTGGCTGGTCGCGCTCGGTCCTCCCGATGGCATGAAGCCGGGCGGCGGCCTCGGATCCACGCCGACGGGCATCCACCATCCGTTCCGCGGGCCGATGATGTTCAGCCACGCCCGCGGCGACGCCTCGGCGGCCAACGCGACGGCGCTGCAGGCCAATGCCTTTGGCGCCGCCACGGGCAGTGCCGCGCCGCCGGGGCGGAACGTCGCCGGCGGTCTCCCCGGCCGTGCGGTCGGTGTCCGGCCGGGAACGCTCGATGTGCCGGGCCGACGCCAGATGGCGCCGATCGGCAACGCAGCCCCCGGCTCCACCGCATCGGCGGGCGGCATCACCCGCGATTCGGGCGCGATCCGCGATTCGGGAGTGATCCAGGCCGCGGGCATCGCCCCGCAGCACGAAGGGGCGACCCGCCGCGCCGGCACCGCGGGCGTGCCGGCGACGGGCCCCGCCTCCGCCACGGCCGCCGCTCCGCCCCGGTGGAGGGATCGCCTCCGCGTCGCCTGGCCGACGGTCAAATGATCGGGCCGCCGCCCTGCCCACGATTTCGCGCCCCGGAGCGGTCCACGTAACCGGCTCGTGCCGGATAGGCACGGCGTTCCGTGCGGCCCTTCCATGCCGGCCGCGCCGCCCTGTGCCGCCGCTCCTTGATCCCCGTGCACAAACCGCCGATCTGCAATGGTGGCGACGTGGAACGAGGAACGCCTTGGCCGGCCGTTCCGCCCCGCCTGGAGCACTGCGACGATGGCAAAGGACACATGGCGGATCGTGACCCGCGGGCCTGACGGCCAGTTGATCATCCACGACTTCGAGTCGCCGGATGCGATCCTCCGCACACACCTGCAGGTCGGCACCGACGACTGCAGCACGGACCTCGCCCTGCGCGGCGCACCGATCTTCCGGTCGCTCGTGGGCCCGATGCCCGAGGGCCGCAACATCATCCGCTACGAATCCCCCGAGGTGTTCGAGAGCCTGACGAAGGAATGGGCGACGCCCAAGCCGCCGCGGAAGCGGGTGCGCAAGCCGGTCGCCGGCCGCCAGGCCGTCGGTGACGCCACCACGCCCACGGAAGCCGTCGATGGCAGCGCCGGCTGACACGATCTTCTCGAAGATCATCCGCCGCGAGATCCCCGCCCGGATCGAGCACGAAGACGAGCTCTGCCTCGCCTTCCACGACGTGGCGCCGCAGGCGCCGGTGCATCTGCTCGTGATCCCGAAGCGGCCGATCCCGTCGCTGGCCGAGATCGGACCGGACGACGCCCCGCTGCTGGGCCACCTCATCGTCGTGGCCAGCGACCTCGCCCGCCGGCTCGGCCTCGACCGCGGCTACCGTCTCGTGGTGAACTGCGGCGAGGATGGCGGCCAGACGGTCCACCACCTGCACGTCCACCTGCTCGGCGGCCGCGGGCTGCACTGGCCGCCAGGCTGAGGCCGACGTCGCGGCCGCCACGTGCCGAAGTGCCGTCCAGGCCGCACGGCCATTGCTCACTGGAGCCAGCGACGGACCCGGTCGAACATGCCGCCCGACCGCACGGGCGGCTCCGCCGGCTCGCTCGCCGGCCCGCCCGCCGGGGCGGCGGCCCGCTCGACCGCCGCCACCGCGTCGTCAGACACGAACTCGGCGAGGAACCGCGGCCAGTAGCCGTCGAGCTCGAGCAGGCAGCCACCGAGGTCGTTCGCGGCCAGCCGCTGGTCCATCATGGCCAGCCGTCGTGACAGGTCGGCCCGCTGCGATTCGTCGAAGGCGAGATCGAACACCCGCAGGCCGTCGAGCTGCACGCTCCCAGGCCCCAAGAGGTCGACCCGCACCCGCAGCGACTCGACGCCGTGCGCCGGCAGGTCGTCGAGCTGCAGTACGAACTGCGACCACTCGGCGGTGAGCGGCCTGCCCCCGGTGAGTCCGCCGACGGGCGCGAAGCGGTAGTACTCGCGGCCGTCCTGCACGCCCTCGATCGCGAGCCGCAACGGCGGCTGCGGATCCCCCGGGGCGATCCTCAGCCAGGCGGCCACGCTGATGCGGCCGGTGGTCGGCGGCGAGAAAGGATTGCTGCGCAGCGTCGACAGCCCGTGCACCGACGAGAAGACGATCCCTCTTCCTTCCGGGGCGTTGACCCCCGGCACCACCCGCAGGCTGCCGCGACTGGCCTCCACGAGCTCCCATCCGGCGACCGAGCCGGCCGCGTCGCGATCGCTGCCCGTCGTCGCCGTGCCGCCGTCGAGCTCGAATCCGGGATTGTCGAGCGCCTCGAGCGGCTGCGGCATCTCCAGGACGGCCCGCCTCCGGCGCAGGTCGTCGAGCCGCGACTCGAGCGCCCGCCGCACCTGGTCGTCGAATTCCGCCCGCGCCCCCTGCACCGCCACGCCGCCGTCGAGCACGAGCGTGCGAACCTCCCAGGGGCCCAGCGGCACGGTCGCGCCGCCCGCGGGATCGAGCGGCAGACGCGATCGATCAGCGGCGTCGATCACCGCCGACGGAGAGCCGACGAGCGAAAGGACCGCCCGGCACGGCACCGGACCGGCATTGGCGACGCTCGCCAGCGTCATGCCCGCGTCGCGCCGGCTCCTCACCGCGAGCGGCGCCGCGAGAGATTCGGCCAGCGTGAACCCACCCGCGGGCAGCGCGGACACGGCCTTCATGCGCAGTGCCTGGGCGGGATCGACGCGGGCGAAGAGCAGCCCCATGTCGAACACCACCTCCACGTCGGACGTCGCGAACGACTCGGCGAGGGCGCGGCCCCGCGCCGCGCCCTCGGGCACGGCGTGGACGGGCACGAGCCCGGACGC
>JBILVO010000080.1:0-17091 GCA_044370415.1 Pirellulales bacterium | reverse complement strand
ACGTGCCCCATGCGCTCGTACGCCGCGGATACGGTCATCCTCCGCTGGGGGCGGCGGCAGCGAACGCAGAAAAACCTCGGGTTTCTCCGCGGCCCGCTAGAATGCCGCCGAGAGTGACGTGTGCCCGCGTGACCAGCTACGGAAAGGGAATTCCATGCATGCATCAGCCCCATCGGTCTCGCGGCGGATGGCGGCAGCCGCGGGGCCCCTCGTCGCCGTGTTCCTGCTGCTCGCCTGCAGGAGCTGCCCTGCCGAGGACTGGCCGCAGTTTCGCGGCGGAGCCGCCCTCGGCCGTGCCGATTTCGCCACGCTGCCGACGCAGTGGACCGCCGGCTCGCGGCTCGCCTGGCGGACCGCCATCCCCGGCGCCGGCTGGTCGCAGCCGATCGTGGCCGGCGGGAAAATCTTTCTCACCACGGCCGTCGGTCCCGGTGCAGACAAGGTGAGCGGCATGGGAGGCGTGATGTCGTTCTCCACCTGGGGCATGGCCTCGGCGCCGAAGACGCCGATCCAGTGGCGGCTGCTCTGCCTCGATCCCGCCGCGGGGAAGGTGCTCTGGTCGAAGACGATCGTGGAGGCGGTGCCGAAGTTCGGCAAGCATGCCTCCAACAGCTACGCCACCGAGACGCCGTGCGCATCCGCCGACACCGTCTACGCCTTCTTCGGGGGCACCGGCACGCTCGTGGCGGTCGACCGCGACGGAAACGAGCGGTGGCGGCGGAATTTCGGGGCCCAGCCGATCCAAAACCAGTTCGGCACGGGTTCCTCGCCGGTGCTCCACCGCGATCCCGCCGGCGACCGGCTGTTCGTGCAGCTCTACAACGACGACATCGGACGGCTCCACTGCCTCTCGGCGGCCGACGGCGCCGACATCTGGATGGCCGACCGCGAGAAGGGCACGTCGTGGAGTACGCCCGTCATCTGGACCAACGACGGCACGCCGGAGGTGGTGACCGCCGGCCAGGGCTCGGTGATCGCCTACGCGATCGACACGGGCAAGGAGCGGTGGCGGCTCGGCGGCCTCGACACGTCGTTCGCCTGTTCGGTGGTGGCCGACGCGGAAGGTGTCTACTTCGGCACGTCGAGCCCGGGCAGCAAGGCGCCGCTCGCCGCCATCAAGCCGGGGAATCTCGGCGACCTCACGCCGCCGAAGGGGCAGACCGCCACGGCCGCCGTGCCCTGGTCGAAGACAAAGAGCGGCGCCGGCATGCCCTCGCCCGTGGTGGTGGGCGACCTCCTCTACTTCTTCGGCGACAAGGCGGTCTGCTACGACAAGCGGACCGGCGCGGAGAAGTATCGCAAGCGGATGCCCGACGGCACGATGGCCGCGGGCTGCCCGATCGTGGTCGGCGACCGGATCTACGTCGTCAACGAGAAGGGCAAGACGATCGTGCTCGCGACGGGCCCCGAATTCAAGGTGCTCGCAGAGTGCGCGATCGACGCGGCCGACGAGTTCTTCTGGGCCACGCCGGCGGTGACCGACGACGCGCTGCTGATCCGGTCCTCGCAGGCGGTGTACTGCATCCGGTAGGTGGTTCGGGCTTCTGCAGTTTTCGGTGAGGCAGGGCGAGTGTCACCGGGATGCGACACTCTCGCTAGCAGCGGATTTCCCTGGACTCGATGCCCGGCCGGATCGGTGGTCGGCGAGGGGCTGGCCATGCCCTCGAGCAGGCTATGGGAGCGAGCGAAGCCAGGATGGCGAAGCGAGGCGGACATGCAGAGAGCCGAGGCCTGGAGGGCCGAGGCGAACGTCCGGCGAGAGGGTGTGGACAGTACCGAGCCCGTTGGGGGAGAGGACTCATGCCGTGCGAAGCCGCCGCTCCACGGTCGCCTCACCCCTGGGCGTATGCCGGGAAGTCGGTGTAGCCGGCCGCGGCGGTAGGGGAATACCAGGTCGGCATCGCGGCGGGGGCGGCGAGCGGCCAGCCGTGGGTGAACCGTTCCACGAGATCGGGGTTGCTGATGTAGGGACGGCCGAAGGCGATCAGGTCGGCCAAGCCGTCGCGAATCGCCGCCGTCGCCGTCTCCTGCGTGTAGCCGCAGTTGCCGATGAGCGGTCCGCGGAATTCACTGCGGAATTCGGCGAGCGTCATCGGCTCGCCGAGTTTGTGGAAGCCGAAGCCGAGGCCGTCGACGACGTGCAGGTAGGCCAGGCCGCAGCCGTCGAGCTGCCGGGCGGCGCTCGTGAACTGCTCGCGGAAGTCGCGTGACCCCATGTCGTTGAAGCCGCCGTTGGGAGAGAGGCGGACCCCCACGCGGCCGATCGGCCACTCGCCGGCGACGGCCTCGACGACCTCCAGCAAGAACCGGCACCGGCGCTCGACGCTGCCGCCGTAGCGGTCTGTGCGGAGGTTGGTCTTCGACTGGAGGAATTGGTCGATGAGGTAGCCGTTGGCGGCGTGGATCTCGACGCCGTCGAAGCCCGCCGACCGCGCCCGTGCCGCCGCCCGGCGGTAGGCGCCGACAACCCCGAGGATCTCGCCGGTCTCGAGCGACCGGGGCGTCTCGTAGGGCTGCTTGCCCGCCGGCGTGTTGATGCCGTCCCCCACGATCGCCACCGCCGACGCCGAGACCGGCAGCGCGCCATCGTGGAAGCTCGAATGCGATGCGCGGCCCATGTGCCACAGCTGCAGGAAGATCCGGCCGCCGCGGGCATGGACGGCGGCAGTCGTGAGCCGCCAGCCGTCGACCATCGCGTCGGTATAGATGCCGGGCGACTCGAGCCAGCCGTTGGCCTGCTCGGAGATCGTGGTCGCCTCGGAGATGATCAGCCCGGCGGAGCTCCGCTGGGCGTAGTACTCCGCCATGGTCGCGTTGGGCATGCGGTCGACCCCCGCGCGCGACCGCGTCAGCGGTGCCATCACCACGCGATTCGGGAGGGCCAGATCACGGAGGGCGAACGGCTGGAGAAGCGGCGACGGCGTCATCGAAATACTCCACGATACGGATGGTGGCCGCCGGATCCGTCCGGCGGCGGTCGGGCGATCGATCGGGAGGCGGTCAGGGCGACGGTGCGAGGCTGCCGTCGTCGAACCCGCCGGCAGCCGTGGCCGCCGCATCACCGGGCTGGCGGACGAAACTCGTGACGACGACCGGCCCGCTGCCGGCGTGGACCGACACGTCGTGATGGCTCTGCCTGCCGTCGACGAGGATCGCGACGTGCACCTTGGTGGGGTCGGGACCGCCCCAGTTGCGGAACTGGTGGACGTAGACCGTGTAGCGGCCGTAGGGGGCGGCGCCACGGGCCCAGAAGACGTTCTCGACGGCGGCAGGCGTCATCGGCACGACGTTCTGGTCGACATCCAGCCAGCCGCCGCAGGCGCCCCGGCGGTTGCTGAAGTTGATCATCGAGATGCCGCGTCGCGGCGCGACGGCCTCGACCATCACGTGCACGTCGATGTCGTTGAAGTTGTCCCAGGCGATCGACACCTGCACGTCGCCGCTGCGAGCGCCCGCGGCATTGAGCCGTCGGCCGAGTTCGCCGCCGAAGCCAGCGCCGAATCCACCGCCTTGGCCTCCGCCACGGGCCGAGGCCGGACCGCCCGTGAAGCCGGCCGGCCGGATGACACCGGGCGCCTCCGCGAGCATCTCGTTCATGTCGATGCCTGCGAACGGCTCAGGCGGCTCGAGGCTGGCGAGTTCGACCGCGTCGAGCGACGGCTGTTGCTGGTCGTCCGGCTGCGACGATTCCATCGGGATGGCATGCGCGACGGCGAGCGTGTCGGGCTCCGGTGCGGGCACGTCCGCGAACGCGACCTCCTGCATGTCCACGGCGTCGGCGGTGGCCGCGGTGAAATCGAGCGCGAGCCGCACCATGCGCACGGCCGGCCGCGGATCGATCACCGTCAGCGTCAGAACGAGCAGGAGCACGACGTGTAGGATCAGACTCTGCAAGAAGCCGTTGCGGTAGAGCGACTGCACGACGCCGTCGACGCGTGCAGGCCAGGCCGGCCGCATGGCGGAAGCGGGCCCGCTCTGCGCTGTGGATGGCATCGGGAGCTCCTCGATCGGCCGGGGACCCGGGTCACCGGGCCAGCGACACCCTGACGATTTCCTTGTCGTTCCGCACGAAGATCGACCGGTCGGCATAGGCCGGGCCGCACCAGACGACGTTGCGGCCGAAGGCCGTGTTGGTCGGCTCGAGCAGGTGGGTGCGGCTGATCTCCGAGTAGCCCTCGGGCGACATCTTCGCGATCACGAGGTCGCCCGCTTCGGTGAACATCCAGTAGCGGCCGCCCGGACCCTCTCCCTGTCCGTCACCCTGCCTGATGATGAACGCGGTGCCCGAGCCCTGCGGACGCTCGCCGAGCGGCCCACCGCCTTTCCAGACGACGTCGCCGCCCGGGATGGCCACGGCCCGCAGGTCGCCCTTCTCGTGGAATCCGTAGATGTGGCCGTCGGCCGCGAACGGCTGCACGTTGACCGCCGAGATCCCGTGCTTCGGCTTGTTGCGCCAGACGACCTCGACACCCGAGCCGTCGGCGGCCAGCTTGAGCAGCAGGTTCTTCTCCTGGAAGCCGCCGACGTAGAGGTGGTCGCCCACCTTCACCGGCGCCATGATGATCGAGCCGTTGTCGGCGTTGTAGGGCGACTCCCAGAGCGTCTTGCCCGTCTCCGGCACCACGGCGTAGATGCCGTCTGGCTTCATGAAGACCAGCTGCCGCTTGCCGCCCACCTCGATCATGGTCGGCGGCGAATACCCCTGCTCCGGGGCCTTCCCCGCCCGCCAGATCTCCTTGCCCGTCAGCTTGTCGAAGGCGACGGCATGGGCGACGTCGGTGCCGACCACGCAGACGAGCCGATCGCCGTCGATGAGCGGGTGGCTGGCCCAGCCCCAGAGCGCGGCCTTCGTCTTGTAGTCGGCCTTGAGGTCGCGGGACCACAGCAGCCTGCCGTCGGCGGCGGCCAGGCAGCAGAGGTTGCCCTCGGCGCCGAGCGTGTAGACGCGGTCGCCGTCGACCGTGGGCGTGCACCGTGGCCCGGCGGGGTAAGCGATCGTGTAGGTGACGGGGTACTCGTGCTTCCAGAGCTGCTTGCCGGTCGCCTCGTCGAGGCACAGCACCCGCTCCGTGCCGGAGGAGGTCTTGCGCTCGAAGTTGGCGACCTTCACGTCGGCGTCGGTGACGTAGTCGGTGACGAAGACGCGGCCGCCGGCGACGGCCGGACCGGCGTAGCCGCCGGCGATCGGCGTCCGCCAGAGCACCTTCGGACCGCCGGCCGGGAACGAGTCGATGAGGCCGTCCTCGCGCCAGACGTTGTCACGACGCGGCCCCATCCACTGCGGCCACTCGTCGGCCAGCGTGCATGCGGCCGGCGTAACGGCCAGGCACAGGAGCCACAAAACGGCGGACGTGTTCGAACGAAGCGACATGCGTTCCTCCCTCGGTGCCCGTCACTGTCGCATGGGCGTCATGCACTGCGACGGAGCCAATCGTACCAAGTGGATGCCGAAGCCGGCACGAACGGGCTGCTCGGACGCCCGATCAACGCCGATCACAGGGCACGGCGATGCTTCTTTCGCGTCCGAAAAGCAGGAGCTGTCGCGGCCGCAGGCCTGCCCTCGGCGGCCGCTCCCGCGGCATGCGGTCGGTCGGAGGCCGCAGGTGTGGCCTGACGACGCTGGCCGGAGTCTGCCTGGCGGGCACCGCTCCTGCGGCCCCTGCCCCGCGACGCGCCCCCCTGCCCTGCGTGGCCGTGCGCCGCGCGGCCCTGGCGCGGCTCGTGTCCGCGGCCGGACCGGGAGTCACGGCCGGATCGGGACTCGCGGCCGGACCGCGATTCGTGGGCGGCCTCGACGGCCGGCAGTTCCGGCAGGTCGTTGCGGACCGGCACCGCCTTGCGGAGCAGCCGCTCGATCGCCTGCAGGCGGGGACGCTCCTCGTGATCGCACAGCGACACCGCCTTGCCGGTCATGCCAGCCCGGCCGGTGCGGCCGATGCGGTGCACGTAGGTCTCCGGCTCGTGGGGCAGCTCGAAGTTGACGACGTGCGACACATTGTCGACGTCGATGCCGCGGGCGGCGATGTCGGTGGCGATGAGCACCGGAGGGTGCTGCGACTTGAAGGCTGCCAGGGCCTTCTCCCGCTGGTTCTGGCTCTTGTTGCCATGGATCGCCGCGGCGCGGATGCCCGCCTTGTCGAGATCGCGCTGCAGCTTGTCGGCACCGTGCTTCGTCCGCGTGAAGACGATCACCCGGGCCATGCCCTCGCTGGAGAGCAGGTGCACGAGCAGGTGCCGCTTCTGCCGCTGTGCCAGAAAGAAGACCGACTGCTCGACCGTCTCGGCGGGGGTGGCCTGCGGTGCTGTCTTCACCTCCAGCGGATCACGGAGCATCGAGTCGGCGAGCTGCCGCACCTCGGCGGGAAGCGTCGCCGAGAAGAAGAGCGTCTGCCGATCCTTGGGCACGAGCCTGACGATCCGGCGGACGTCGTGGATGAAGCCCATGTCGAGCATGCGATCGGCCTCGTCGAGCACGAGGAACTCCACGCCGGAGAGATCGACCAGCTTCTGGTCGATGAGGTCGAGCAGGCGGCCCGGCGTGGCGACGAGCACGTCGACGCCGCGGCGCATCGCCGTCTCCTGCGGCCGCTGGCTGACGCCGCCGTAGATCACGGCCGCCGTCAGCCGGGCGTTGCGGCCATACGCGCGGAAGCTCTCGTGGATCTGGCTGGCGAGCTCACGCGTGGGGGCGAGCACCAGCACGCGGCAGCGGTGCTGCCGGCGCTCCCGGGGGTTCGCGAGCATCCGCTCGATGAGCGGCAGTGCGAACGCGGCGGTCTTGCCGGTGCCCGTCTGGGCGCAGCCGAAGAGGTCGCGGCCGGCGAGCACGTGCGGCACGGCCTTGGCCTGGATCGGGGTGGGGATCGTGTAGCCCTCGGTGGCCAGGGCATCGAGCACCGGCGTGGTGAGGCCCAGGCTCTGAAATGTCGGACTCTGAATCGTCGTCATCGATGGTTCCAATCTGAAAAATGCGTTCTCACAAAGCAGTGCGCGGCCGCCGATCGCGACGGTCGCGGTGAACGGAGGATCGGTGCCACGACCCAACGGATCGCTCGCGCCACTGCCTCGCCGCGGCCCGGATGCGTGGCCCGGAGGCCACGCGTCGGGGCGAACGGCCGGTCATGCGACCAGCCGGTGTTCGCGGGGATGCAATCCCTGGTTCGCACCGGACCCTGGCCCGGCCGTTCCATCGCAGGCACGACGCGGGTCATCGCGGCGGCAGGCGGCGGGCGGGACGGACGACACGATGCCTGAGCACCGAACGGTCCGGCGGAGGGGGCAAGCGAAAAAAAGCGACAGCGTCACAGACGGTAATCCCCGGCGTCGATTGTTCGACGTGCCGGGAAACACGGCCGCATGCCGAAAGCTGCAATTTGGGACGGCCAACTCGCGATCAGGATCGCCTGCGGGCCGCTCTCACCACCTCGTACCGGGATCGATACTAGCATGCCCCTCCCGCCGCCGCCAGCAGAAAATTCGGATGGCCGTGCACGCCCGCGCTGCCGCGTCACAGCGCACCGTTGCGGTGTACTGGAAAGTGCCGAAGAATGCCGGCGAGGTTCAGTCGTCGCCCAACCATGCCGCCCCGGATCCACCGCTGCCATGCACGATGATCGTCGATCTTCTGGTGACGGATCGCAGGACCTGCTGCCGGGCTGGTTCGGCGAACGCATCGGGCGGGAGCCTGGGCGGTTCGGCGTGCTGCTCGTGACGCGCCAGGTGCTGATCATCGACGCCGTGCGCAGCGTGCGGCGAGCGGCCGATGGCGCCGTCTGGATCGACGCCGAACTGGTGATTCCGCATCGCAAGGACGGATTCCCGTGGGGGCACTTCCCGGTGCTGAAGTCCTCCGGTCCGGATCGGGCGCTGTGCACGATCGCCGCCGCGCACGTCGTGGCGATCGTGGAGGTCGATACCTGGGAGATCCCGCCACTAGAGCCGGTCGTCGAGTAGCGGGCCCCGCCGACGCCGCGTCTCCTCAGCGCGGGCAGCAGTCGACGCCGCGGATCCCGTCGGAGCCGTCGTCGAGCGCGACGAGTCGCGCGAGCGTGGCCTCCGGCGTCCAGCTCTCCTCGATCGCTTCGCAGATCAGGTCCTTGATCTCCGCATCCGAGAGATCGATCTGCGTCTCGCGGCGGATGGCGGCGATCAGCATGAGCTGCTGGCCTACGCCGCATGCGTCACCCAGCAGCGATGCGATCGCCTCGAGCGATGCCGAGGGCAGGGCGTCCGAGCGCACCCCACCCCGCTGCGAGTCCGCCGCGGTGTCGTGCCTGATGCCGGATGCGGAACCGTGACTGTGTGTGGTCGTCATGGAAAATCTCCTCCGTGATGCGGCCGCCTGCCGGCCCACGCCGTGGTTGCCCTACAAGAGAAAGAACCGTCCCCCCACCGTGGCCCGAGATTGTACCCGCCGGTCAAGACCGCGCCAGGCTCAATTACGGTCATCAGTGCTTGCATCGCGTGCCGGGGACGCTGATCGGGATGGTCGCGCGGGATGGGCGCACCGGCCGCGGCCAGCCCGGCCTGCCCAGATTGCCGGCCCGATGCAGGTGGCGGATTCTTCCGCGTGGGCGGATCGAGAAATATGTCAGGACAATGCAGATCCGGGAGCAGAGCGATGCCTGGGCAATCACGCCCAACGCGTACGTGAGGATCTCGCGAATGACGTCACCTGTCGACGCCCGGCGGCGGTGGCACGCCCGCGGCTGCCAGCGCCGTGGGCAGGATGTCGAGCGCTGAGACGGGCTCCTCGAGCGTCCGGCCCGCTGGCAAAACGCCCTTCCATTGAACGACGAACGGGACGCGAATCCCGCCCTCGTACACCTCGCCCTTGACGCCGCGGAAAGGGACGCTCAGCGAGACGTTCTTCACGAACGCCCCGGGAGAGCCGGTGCCGCCGTTGTCGCTCAAGAAAAACACGAGCGTGTGATCCTCCTGGCCGGTGTCACGGAGAGCCGCGAGCGTGTCGCCCACCGCATCCTCAGGGTTCATCATCATCGCGACGCAGAGCCGGCGGAGCTTGTTCGGGATATGGGCGACCTTGGACTCGTATCCCGGCGGCGTGGTCATCAGCACGTGCGGCGCGTTCAACGATGCGTAGAGAAACCGAGGCGTCTCTGTAGGTGACCGGATGAAGGCGGCGGCCTCTCGTCCGAGGGTTGTGGTGAGGAACTCGCGGCCATCGAGCCGCAGTGGCGTCGTGCCGCGCTGCAGCGGGTTTGCCTCGTCCTGCGGGCGCTCGACGAGGTACGCGTGCCCGCCCACCTGGAAACCGAAGAATGTGTCGAAGCCGTGACGCTGGGGATGATGGGCTGGCGCGTCGCCGAGGTGCCACTTGCCGACCATGCCCGTCGCGTAGCCGGCGGCCTTGAGGTGTGCCGGGAACAGCCGCTGCCCGGTGTCGAGGCAGGCGAGGTGGTAGCTGTTGGTGTCGTGGCCGAAGCGTTGCTGGTATCGCCCGGTGAGCAGGGCAGCACGGAAGGGAGAACACTGCGGTGCCGGGACGTAGCCGGCGGAGCAGCGGACTCCGTTCGCCGCGAGGGAATCGAGGTGGGGTGTGGGGATCTCGACGCTGCCGTTGAAGCCGACGTCGGCCCAGCCGAGATCGTCGGCAATCACGAGCAGGATGTTTGGCCTCTCGGCCAGGGCGACACCGCCCCACACCCACACAATCCACACCTGGAGAACCAGTACCTGGAGAAAACGAGTACCTTGAGAACCAGTCGCGTCAGTCTCATGGCCATGGCGGCATCGGGTGTAGCCAGCTCGGTGAGCCGTCTGCCACCGCCGGCCGCGGCCACAATTGGCGTTGCACAATTTCCAGGGAACCACTTCGCCTTGATAGCCGTGAGCGTACCCCGGACCGTATGGGCGTCCGGGGCAGAAGCAGCCCCGCCGAGGTGCTCTGGGCCGGCAGCAGGACCGCCCCGCGGTCCTTCACCGGAACCCGCGTCCCGACGGCGGATCGCGGGTCATTTTTCCATTTTTCGGCGGCGTAAAGGCGGAACGTGGCACTGTCGTCGCCAGTCGCGGGAATATGAGTGACGTATGCACGACTCTTCGCCCCAGCAAGCCGAGCAGCTCGTCCTTCTGCTGACCCAGCACCAGGAGTCGCTGTTTCGATACATCTTCAGCCTCGTGCCGTGCGAGGCGGATGCGCGTGACGTCCTCCAAGAGACGAGTGTGGCCCTGTATCGAAAGTGTGACCAGTACGACGCAACGCGACCGTTCCTGCCGTGGGCGTACCGCTTTGCCTACCTGCAGGTGCAAAAGCACAGGGAGAAGTCAGCGCGAGCGCCGCTGCTCTTCAGTGAGGATGTGATGGATCTGCTGGCCAGCGAGCGAAAGCATCTCGAGAGTCATCTGAACGAGCGGTTGCAGGTCCTGGATGGCTGCCTACAAAAGCTGTCCGCGCAGGATAAGGAACTCGTGACGCGTCGTTACGCGCTCCGGGACAGTGCCGAGACGATGATGCAACGCTTCGGCATGAGTCGTCGCACGCTGTTCCGCAACCTGGAATTGCTGCGAGCCCGGCTCCACGACTGCGTGACGCGACAACTTCAGCTGCCGAGGCTTTCATGAACCTGGAATCCCTCATCTCAGCGCAGCTCGACGGAGTCATAACGTCGGAACAGCACGCGCAGTTGGAGGGCCATTTACGGCACGACTGGCAGGCCCGCAGGATCTACTTGGAGATGGCGGACCAGCACTCGCGTCTGCTGCAGCAGATGGAGCTCAATGCAGGCCGGATGGATGCAGCCGTGACGCCGCGGCGGCGGTGGTTGCAGGTCGCGACATTCTTCGTGCCACTGGCGGTGACACTTCTTGGAGTCGCGCTGTGGCCGCGCGGCTCGGTGATCGAGGAGGGCACCGCGGACGGTGTCGCCACGCTGAGCACCACGCTGGATGCGCAGTTCGCCGACGGCTCGTCGCTGCGGAGCGGCGACACCCTGGCACCGGGCATCGTCCGGTTGAAGAAAGGCCTCGCGCAGGTGGAGTTCTTCAGCGGGGCCTCAGCCCTGGTCGAGGGCGATGCGGAGATCGAGATCATCTCGGCGTGGGAGGCCCGCTGCCTTCGCGGCCGGGTGCGGTTGCACGTGCCCCCGGCCGCCAAAGGCTTCGTCATGCACGCTCCCGACGTCAAGCTGGAGGATCTCGGCACCGAGTTCGCGCTGAATGTGCGGGACGGTGCCAGCCGAGTCCATGTTTTCGACGGCGAAGTGATCGCTCACACGTCGGATCGCGCGCCCAGCAGCCTGACTCGGGGAATGTCCTTCACGTCCCGGTCCGATGAGCCGGCCGTCTCCCCTGAAGAGTTTCTTGCTATCAGCGACCTCACCGCCCAGACGTCGCAGATCAAGGCGAGCCGCCACGCCGCATGGAGAAAATGGGCCGACAGCCAGCAGGCCGATCCGCGGCTTGTTGCCCGGTATTTGTTCGAGCGTCATCCGGACGACCGCTGGGATCGCCTCGTGGCGAATGACGCGGAGCCGCAGCAGCGTTCCAGAGCGGGAGGCGCGGTCGGCGCGCGTTGGACGGAGGGCCGCTGGCCCGGCAAGCAGGCGCTCGAGTTCAAGCGGCCAGGGGACCGCGTCCGGCTCCTTATCGACGGCCACTTCACCGCTATCACCTTCGCGTGCTGGGTGAAGGTGGACAGTGTCGACAAGAACTACAACGCCCTGTTGCTCACCGATGGCTACGACAACGGTGAGCCGCACTGGCAGATCTACCAGGATGGAAGCCTCATGTTTTCGATCACGTATCGCCCCGATGGCGTGGCGAGTGGTGGGTCGTGGAACCAGAAGTATTTCTCCAAGCCCGTCTTCCGTGCCGACAGCCTGGGCCGGTGGCATCACATCGCCGTGAGCTATGACAGCCAGAGCGGCGAAGTAGTGCACTACTTCGACGGCCACGAGGTTGGCCGCGAGGTGTCGAAGCTCCACCGGCCGGGTCGAGCGATCGTCTTCGGGCCTTGTGAGCTGGGCAACTGGGGCCTGCCCACCACGGGCCACCAGTTCCCGATCCGCAATCTCAACGGCGCCATCGACGAGTTTGCGATCTACTCGAGCGTGCTCGGCCCCGCCGAAGTTCGCTCTATCTATGAGCCAGGCAGGGCGGAATGAGACACGTCATCGCGTTTCTGGCGTTGTGCACGCGTGCTGTTGCCAGTGAGCCGGCTGTCGTATGCAGCCTCGGCGACGTTTTTCCGCCGCAGGCCACGTGGCGGGCGATCAGTTCCGGTCATGCGGGCTGCGAGGGTGCCCAGTGGATCGATGACATCCTGCACTACGCGGCGCATCATGACGGGTTCGCGTTCAAATGGTCCGAGCCGAACGGCGTCGTCGTCTGGCGCAAGGACTCGCCGGAAGCCACCAGTTTCCGTCCCGATGGCGCGGGCGGCTTTTACGTCGTCGAGCAGACGACGCGACAGCTCACCCGGTGGAATGCCGAAGGCGAGCGCGTGGAAGTGCTTGCGGATACCTTCGAGGGGAAGAAACTCAATCGTCCCAACGACGTCATCGTGAGGTCCGACGGCACGCTCTGGATCACCGACCCGGACTGGCTCTTCAACAAGCGTCCCGGCGACAAGAAAGAACTGCCCGGCCAGTTCGTATTCAGATTCGATCCGAAGACCAAGACGCTCGCCAAAGCCGCCGAAGGCTTCAATAAGCCGAACGGCATCGCCTTTTCGCCCGACGAAAAACACCTCTTTCTGACAGACACGGGCACGGAGCACGTCTTCCGCCTGCCGGTGAACGCAAACGGCACGTTGGGGCCGCGCGAAGTCTTCGCCACCTTCGCCGAGCGAGGACTCGACGGACTCGCCCTCTCTCCGCAGGGCAGTCTGTGGGTCTGCACGAACGACGGCATCCGCATCACCGCCCTCGATGGCACGGTGCTCGGTCTGCTGCAGACGCCCGGAAAGCCGACCAGCATCGCCTTCGGCTGCGGGGGGCGACTCGCGGTCACGACCCGCGAGGCCTGCTTCATAACTCGACTCCGCTGATCCCTTTTTCCCACTCCCTACCCGGTTTTCCCATTCACCACCCGGATCATGACACACATGCCATCATCCACGCTGGATCGTCGCAGATTTCTCAAGACCACGGCTCTCGCCGTTCCGGCACTCGCGGGCATTGCACGGCGGGTCCGCGCGGATGCGAACCACGAAGGCAAGCTTGGCGTCGCCCTCTGCGGCCTCGGCGGGTTCTCGAAACAGTCCATCGCCCCCGAACTGCCTTTGGCACAACATGTGTATCTCGCGGGGGTGATCACCGGCGATGCCTCCAAGGGCCGTGAATGGGCAACGCACTACGGATTTCCCGAACGGAACGTCTTTTCCTACGATGAGATGGGGAAACTGCGCGACTGCAAGGACATTCACATCGTCCACGTGGTGACGCCGAACGCCCTGCACGCCGAGCACTCCATTGCCGCCGCAAAAGCGGGCAAGCACGTCATGTGCGAAAAGCCGATGGCGACGAGCAGCAAGCAGTGCGACGACATGATCGCCGCCGCGAAGGCTGCGGATGTCTCCCTCGGGGTGAACTACCGTCTGCACTGGGAGCCGCATCATGTGAAGGCCAGTGATGCACTGCGCGGCGGGGCGGTGGGCGACCTCTCGAACGGCAACTACGAGTTCTCCTGGGGTTATGCCGCTGGCCTTTCCGATCCGGCGAGAGCCGCGACCATCAAGAAGTGGCTGCTGGACCCGAAGATGGCCGGCGGCGGCGCGATGTTCGACACCGGGGTGTATCCTGTCCAGGCCGCGTGTCACCTGACTGGCAAAGTGCCGGTGTCCGTCCGCGCGTTTCCGACGACGCGGCGCAGGGACCTGTTTCCCGACGGCGTGGAGGAGACCATGAGCTTCGAGCTTTTGTTCGACGACGGCTTCCAGGCACTCTGCCGCGCGAGCTACAGTCACGGCTTCCATCAATGCACCACGCTGGGTCCGAAAGGCGTAGTGGAAATTCTGCCCGGGGACAAAGGCAGCGTTTACGGCCAAAGTGGTGGCGGTATGCCCAATGCCAAGCGGCTCGTCGTGAACAAGAAGGAAGTGGCCGCCGAGAACACGCTCCAACTCGCCGTGCTGCTGGACGCGTTCGCCAGCGCGATCCTGGCGAAGACCCCGTTCAAGGCCGACGGCATGATGGGTCGCCGCGACATTCTCATCATCGAAGCGATCTACGAGTCTGCGCGGCGGGGCGGTGCGAGCGTGGCGGTGTCCGTGTGAGCGATGCGATCCGCATGATCCCTCGCTACGTGTCCCTTCCGAGATCCTGACCATGCATCGGCGTGTCATCTGCAGCCACCATCGAGCAGGCCGTCGCCGCCTCGTGTCAGTGCTGCTGGCGTGCGCTGCCGTCACGGCGTGGAGTGGCTGGGAGAACGCATCCGCGGACGCCGATGCCGAGACGTTGTTCGTGCGACGGATCGAGCCGCTGCTGGCGGCGAAGTGCGCGGCCTGCCACGGCACCGATGCCGATGACATCGAGGGCGGTCTCTCGCTCGCCTCCGCGGCTGGGCTCGCGGCGGGTGGCGACAGCGGTATGCCAGCCGTCGTGCCGGGCCGGCCCGATGAGAGCCCGCTGTTTCTTGCCGTGGCCCGCGAGGATGACGCATGGTCACCGATGCCGCCGAAGGAGGCGGAGCGGCTCACGGCGGAGGAACTCGGCTGGATCCGCGAGTGGATCGCCGCCGGCGGCACGTGGCCCTCGGCCGAGCGAAAGGCCGCGGTCGTCGCCGCGCATGCGGCCGCGTGGTCCGCGGAGGATGGCGTGACCGTGCCGACGTCGGGCGGCCTCTCTGATGCCTGGACGAGCCGTCGCTACAAGCCGGAGGCCCTCTGGGCCTATCGGCCCGTCGTGAAGCCGGCGGTGCCGACGTCCCCGGCCGGCACGCAGCCGATCGACGCCTTCATCGCGGCTCGTCTGCCCGCCGGCCTCACGGTCGCGGCTCCGGCCGACCGGCGGACGCTCTTGCGACGGGTGACGTTCGACCTGACCGGGCTGCCGCCGACGCCCGCGGAGACGGAGGCCTTCCTCGGCGACCGTCGCGGCGACGACGAGGCCTTCCGCGACGTCGTCGAGCGGCTGCTGGCCAGCCCGCACCACGGCGAGCGGATGGCGCAGCACTGGCTCGACGTGGTCCGCTACGCCGACTCCTCCGGCTTCGCCAACGACTACGAGCGGGGCAATGCCTGGCGGTACCGCGACTGGGTCGTGCGGGCGTTCAACGCCGACATGCCGTTCGACCGGTTCGTCAGGGACCAGATCGCGGGCGACGAGATCGATCCTGCGGACCCCGCGCGGGTCGTGGCTACCGGCTTCCTGCGGATGGGGCCGTGGGAGCTCACCGGCATGGAGGTGGCGAAGGTGGCCCGGCAGCGGTTCCTCGACGACGTCACCAACAGCGTGGGCGAGACGTTCCTCGGCCACGCGCTGCAGTGTGCCCGCTGCCACGACCACAAGTTCGACCCCGTTCCCACCCGCGACTACTACGCGATCCAGGCGGTCTTCGCGACGACGCAGCTGGCCGAGCGCGAGGCAGCGTTTCTTCCGGAGGAAAACACCGCCGGCTTCGCGGAGGCCGCCTATCTCGAACGGGCGCGGGCCGACCACGCCGCCGCGCTCGAGCGGATCGACGCCGCGATGCTCGCGGCGGCCGATGCCTGGTTCGCCGAACGGGGCCGCGATCCGACCCGCTGGAAGGAGGCGGTGGCGTCCGCGATAGCGGCCCGCGGCAACGGCGGCGTGTTCGCGAAGGCACGCGACAAGCTGCTCGACGCGGGCGTGCCGGAGGATGAATTTCCGCCGCGGTTCATCGGGCTCGAGCCGGAGCAGATCGGCCTCGAGCGGGTGGCCCGCAAGGGTCTCGAGCGGCTCGCCTGGGAGTTGGACCGGTATCAGCCGGTGGCGCTGGCCGTCTACAGCGGCCGCACGCTCCAGCTGCAGATGAAGACCGTCTTCAGGCCGCTGCGGATGCCGGCCGACCGCATGACCCGGGGGGATCTGGAGGAGACCTGCATTCTCGGCGGCGGCGATCCCTTCTCACCGACGACGCCGGTCGAGCCGGGCGTGCTGTCGGCGGTCGCGGACGCCGGGACGGTGACGATCCCAGCCGAGCTCGAGGGCCGGCGTCGCGCGTTCGCCGAGTGGGTAACCGGTCCCGACAACCCGCTCACTCCCCGCGTGATCGTCAACCGCGTCTGGATGTGGCACTTCGGCGAGCCGCTGGCTGGCAACCCCAACAACTTCGGCGGGACGGGCAAACGGCCCACGCACCCCGAGCTGCTCGACTGGCTGGCGGCCACGTTCGTCGAGGAGGGCTGGTCGCTCAAGTCGCTCCACCGCCGGATCCTCGCGAGCGAGGCATACCGTCGCAGCACGCGGCATCCCGACGCGGCTGCGCTGGCCAGTCTCGATCCGCAGGGAACGAGCCTCGCGGTGTTTCGGCCGCGCAGGCTCTCCGCGGAAGAACTCCGCGACGCGATGCTCGCCGTCACCGGCGAACTCAATCCGGCGATCGGAGGCATCCCGGTGCGGCCCGAGATCCACCCGGAGGCGGCGCTGCAGCCGCGGCAGGTGATGGGCACGTTTGCCGAGGCGTGGCAGCCTTCGCCGACGCCAGCCCAGCGGCACCGGCGCAGCCTCTACGTGCAGCAGGTGCGCGGGCTCGGCGATCCGTTCATGGAGGTCTTCAACGCGCCGAGCCCGGATCTGTCGTGCGAGCGGCGCGAGGCCTCGACCGTCACGCCGCAGGCCTTCGCGCTGTTCAACAGCCAGGCGTCCTACCAGCGCGCGATCGCGTTTGCCGCCCGGCTGCTGCGGGACGCGCCGTCCCGCGACGCCGCGCTCACCCGCGCGTTCGCGCTCGCCTATGGTCGCACCCCGGGGGCAGGGGAGGTCGGGGCCGGACTCGCCCACTGGAACGCGATGACGGCCCGGCACCGCGCGCTGAAGTTCGCGCCGCCGTCGGTCCCGCGCGAAGTCGTGCGCGAGGCCGTGGAGGAAAATACGGGCGAGAAATTCACGTTCATCGAGCCGCTCGAAGTCGCGGCCGATTTTATTCCCGACCTGCAGCCGGCCG
>JBILVO010000079.1:0-17220 GCA_044370415.1 Pirellulales bacterium | reverse complement strand
TCGCCGTCGAGTCACCACCGCCGGCGGCGCCGTCGATCCACGTGTACGAGCCGGTGGATTCGTCCCACGACCAGCCTCCGCTGACGTCGACACTGTCCCAGCCGTCCGCCGTGCCGTCGTCCGTAGAGCCGTATGCAGCGACATCGTCGCCGCTGGAGAACACGCCGTACTCAGGCACCGGCGGCGCAAGCTCCAGCGGATAGCCGCCGATCCACCACCCGTCGCCGTAGTCGAAAATCTGTACCTCGGGATCGTCGGCATGCTCGGCCACGAAGGCCGCGATCGTCGGCTCGTCATACGACGCAACCACCGACACGCCCTGCACGACACCATCCGCACCGACGGTGTAGTAGTAGGCGGCCCAGCCCGGCTCCGTCTCCGAGGAGACGAACTGCACGCGGATGTCGACGGGCTCGCAGACCATGAGCGAGGCGTCGTCGCCCATCAGGCAGGAGTCGTCGATGATCACCGGATCCACCACGGGCGTGGGATCGACGAAGTCATACGGTTGCAGGTCGCACACGAACGGCTCGCAGGCCTGCCATTCGTCGACGGCGATCGGGTCCATCGAGTCGGTCCCCACCGTCTCGTCAGGCACCATCTCGTCCGGCACTGGGTCGATGGCGGCCTCGACGATGTCGGCCGCCAGCATCGACCGCGACTCGAGCCGCTCCATGCGACACCGGTATCCCCGCAATCGCCGTCCGAGGAATGACGTCTGCTTCGGTGTTCGTCGCATGGTCTCACGCTCCGACGGGGGGATGGCTCCACAGAGTATATCGACAAGTGCCGGTCAGGCACTGCGGGAAAATCTGGCAGGCTGGGGCAGCCTGCGGGGCTTTGACAAGCACGCTGAAGACGCCTGGCTTCCCCGAGTTCCTCCAGTTCCTGTCGCTCACCTCTGCTCTTCGCTCAGAGCTCAGAGCGAGTCGGGCCGCTGCGGCCGCGATTCTCCCTCGGGCCGCGGCGGACGCGGGCCACCCTCCGGCCTGCCGGGGCCGCGGGGCTCGCCATCCTGCTGCGGCGGCCTGCGGAATCCTTCGCCGGGCCCGCCGCCTGGGCCCGCCATCTGTCCGGGCATCATGCCACCGTTCCGCTGCATCATTTCCCGCATCCTCATCATGCCCTCGGCGAATTCCTCTCGCGAGAGCCGGCCGTCACCGTCGCGATCGAATCGCTGGAACGCCTGGTCCATGCCCTCGGGACCAACGCCACCCGGGCGACGCTCGCCTTCGGGACCACGACCACCTTCGGGACGAGGCCCGCCCTCAGGGCGTGGCCCACCCTCCGGTCCACGAAAGCCCTCGGGCCTCCGGCCTTCATCGCCTCCGCGGAAACCCTCCGGCCGCGGGCCACCTTCGCGGCCCTGCATGCCGCCCCGCATCATCTGCGCGACACGCTCCGCCTCCGCCTCGTCGACGACACCGTCGCCGTTGGCATCGATGCGGGAGAAGTTCTCCTCCAGTTCGGTCATCCGCATCTTGATGAACTCGGCCTTGGTCACCTTGCCGTCGCCGTCCTCGTCGGCCCGCTTGAGCCAGTCGGCGACGCTGCGGCCGCCGCCGGGGCCCGCGGGCGGCCGCGGCCGCTGCGAATCCTGGGCGAGCGCAGGCAGGGCGACGAGCGACACGGCGCAGAAGGCCGTCCGGATCAACGCGGCGGATTTCATGGATCGCAAACTCCTGGAGGTACAACGTGGGTCACACATACATGGTGGGCGATGAAACAGCCGCCACCGGACGCGTCAGGCGATGATCTCCCTGGCGACCTCGCCGAAGACGTCGGTGAGCCGGAAATCGCGGCCGGCATGGCGGTAGGTCAGCCGCTCGTGGTCGAGGCCGAGGAGGTGGAGCAGCGTGGCGTGCCAGTCGTGGATGTGCATCCGCCTGTCGACGGCCTCGTAGCCGTAGTCGTCGGTCGCCCCGTGCACGTGGCCCCCTTTCACGCCGCCCCCCGCCATCCACATCGAAAAACCCTTGTTGTTGTGGTCGCGGCCGTCGCTCCCCTGGCTGTGCGGCGTGCGGCCGAACTCGCCGCCCCAGACGACGAGCGTCTCCTTGAGCAGGTCTCGCTTCTTGAGGTCGTCGAGCAGGCCGGCGATCGGCCGGTCGACCTGGCGGCAGGTGTTGCCCAGCACCGTCGTGAGGTTCGCGTGGTGATCCCAATTCCCGTGAGTGATCTCGATAAACCGCACGCCGGCCTCGACGAACCGCCGGGCCAGCAGGCACTGCCGGCCAAAGCCGTCGGTCGCCCCGTCGCCGATGCCGTAGCGGTCGAGCGTCGCCTGATCCTCCTGCGAGAGATCCATCACGCTCGGCACCTCCGCCTGCATCCGGAAGGCGAGCTCGTACGACTCGATCACGCCCTCGATCTCCGGGCTCGTGCCGCCGTCGAGCTGGAGCCGCGACTGGTTGAGATCCTGGATGAGGTCGATCTGGGTCCGCTGCGCGTCGCGGCCGAACGTGGCGTTGCCGATGTCGGCGACGGCGGCCTCGCCGCGGCCCCGGCCCCGCGGCGCGACGCCCGGCAGCCGGTTGCCGCCGATCTTCGTGCCCTGGTAGATGGCCGGCAGGAAGGCGCTGCCGAACGTGCGGGCGGCATTGCCTGGCGGGTTGATCGTGATGAACCCGGGCAGGTTCTCGTTCTCCGTGCCGAGGCCGTAGAGGGTCCAGGCGCCCAGCGACGGCCGGATGAACTGGGTCGTGCCGGTGTGCATCTGGGCGAAGGCCTGCGGATGGGCCGGCAGGTCGGTCGCCATCGAGTTGATCACGCAGAGGTCGTCGGCGTGCCGCGCCACCTCGTCAAAGAGCCCCGAGATCCACAGGCCGCTCTTGCCCCGCTGGCTGAACTTCCACTGCGGCGCGAGGAGCGACGCCCGACCGTAGCGGCCGGCGGCGGCCGGGGCGGCGTTACCCGCGTCGGCGACGAGCTTCGGCTTGTAGTCGAACGTGTCGACGTGCGACGGCCCCCCCTGCATGCAGAGGAAGATCACGTGCTTCGCCCGGGCCGGGAAGTGCTGGGGCTTCACCGCCAGTGGGCCGCCGCTCGCGGCTCCCTGCGCCGCCCGGGCGGCGAGCGCCGAGAACGCCAGGTAGCCGAAGCCGTTGGCGGACGTCTTGAGGAACGAACGGCGCGAGTGGTGCATGACAAACCTCGTATCGACGGAACGTGTTTGCGGGGAGCAGGGCGTGTCTCAGTGCAGGTAGCGGAACTCGGCGCTGCCGAAGAGTGCCTGGCAGAAGGCCACGCCCGCCATCCGCTGCGCCTGCTGGCGGTGCTCCGGCGTGTTCCTGGCGAAGCCGGTCTCGACCCGGCCGGGAAACTCCGCCCAGAACCGTTCGATCGCCTCCCGCTCGGCCGCTCCGGGCGGCCGTCCGAGCGCCATCTCGTGGCCGCGGGCGAGCTTCTCCGGAATCGTGCCCGGCAGGTCGCCGAGCCGGCGGGCGAAGGCTGTCGCCAGCTCCAGCGACTCGGGGTTGTTGAGCAAGAAGAGCCCCTGGGAGGGCACGTTGGTCGTGTCCCGCTGGCCGCTGACGAGCGACGCGTCAGGGAAGTCGAACACGTTCAAGAAGTCGGGCACCTGGTCCCGCACGATCGGCAGGTAGACCGAGCGGTGCGGCGACCGGCGGGTCCGCATCTCCGTGAGCAGCTGGGTGACGCCCTGGCGGTCCTCGCGGACGCGGGCGACCGGCGAGCCGATCGGCGGCCGCTCGTCGAGCGTGCCGGCCACGGCGTGCATGGCGTCGCGGATCGCCTCCGCGTCGAGCCGCCGCTGATCCATCCGCCACCGCAGCCGGTTGTCGGGGTCGATGCCGTGGTTGCGGTCGTCGTGCGTCGAGGCCAGCTGATACGCACGGCTCGTCACGATCCGCCGCACGAGCCGCTTCACCGACCAGCCGTCGGCCACGAACGACAGCGCCAGGTGGTCGAGCAGCTCGGGATGCGTCGGCTTCATTCCCATGACGCCGAAGTTGTCGGGCGTCGCCACGATCCCCTGCCCCATCAGCTTGAGCCAGACGCGGTTGGCCATCACGCGGGCGGTGAGCGGGTTGTCGGGCGAGGCGATCCAGTAGGCGAGGTCGAGCCGGCCGCTGCCCGCCGCGATCTTGCGGGGCTCGTCGGCCGCGCAGAGCACCTCGACGAGCCCTCGCGGCACCGCGTCGGCCGCCTGGTCGACGTCGCCGCGGACGAGCAGCTGCGCGTTTCGCGGCTGCGGACGGTCGAGCACGCCCATCGCCAGCGTCCGCGGACTGCCGTCGGGAGCAAACAGGTCGAGGTCCGACCGGGCGCCGGCCGCACGGTCGCGGGCGGCCCGCACGCGGACGAAGTTCACCACGTTCGCGTCGCCGTTACCGGCGCGGCGCTCCGCCAGCGCCTCCCGTTCGAGTTCCGCGGCCGCCTCGTCGAGGCTGGCGAGCTCGCGGCGGAGCCGGTCCATGTCGGCCGGCGGCAGCGGCGCCACCGACGCCCTCTGGCCGGCGGCCGCATCGAGCTCGATGAGCGTCGAGGGCCGGAGGTTCTGCTGCTGGGCGTATGTGCCGTAGAGCGTCTCGCTGCTCAAGAAGATGCCGGCGAGCGCGTAGTAGTCGCGCTGCGACACGGGATCGAACTTATGGTCGTGGCAGCGGGCGCAGGCGAGCGTGAGACCGAGCATCGCCTGCGAGACCACGTCGATCTGCTCGTCGACCAGGTCCATGTGGAACTGCCGCGGGTTTTGGTCGTTGAGCCCCTTGGGCCCGAGGGCGAGGAAGCCCGTGGCCACGATCTTCTCCGCCTGGTCCCGCGGGCCGGCCGCGCGGAGCAGATCGCCGGCGATCTGCTCGCGGAGGAAGAGGTCGTAGGGCTTGTCGTCGCTGAACGACGCGATCACGTAGTCGCGATACCGCCAGGCGTGCGGATAGGGGAGGTTCGTCTCCTTGCCGTTCGACTCGGCGTAGCGGGCGACGTCGAGCCAGTGCCGGGCCCAGCGCTCGCCGAACTGCGGCGAATCGAGCAGCCGGTCGACGAGCGACTCGACGGCGGTGGGGGACGGATCGGCCACGAACTCCCGCACTTCGTCCGGCGTCGGCGGCAGTCCCGTGAGATCGAACGACAGCCGGCGGATGAGCGTCGCCCGGTCGGCGTCGGCGACGGGCGACACGCCGGCCGCCTCCATGCCGGCCAAAAGAAAGCGGTCGATGTCGCTCCGCGGCCAGTCGGCCATCTCCACCGCCGGCACGGCCGTCGCGACCGGCCGCTGGAACGCCCAGTGCTGCCGCCCCTCGGCCACGTCGATCACGCGTCGGCCCGCGGCCACTCCGCCCACGGCGGCCTCGCGCGGATCGGGCGCGCCCATCTCGATCCACGTCCGCACGTCGGCGATCACATTGTCCGGGAGCCTCGCCTTCGGCGGCATCCGCTCGTCGGCGTCGGCATGGGTGATCGCAGCGTAGATGCTGCTGGCGGCCGGATCACCGGGCACGACGCCGGGCCTCCCCGACTCGCCGCCGACGCGCAGGGCCTCCTTCGAGTCGACGAGCAGGCCGCCGCGGACGTTCTTGGCGTCGGCGGCATGGCATTGGTGGCAGTGCTCCACCAGCACCGGCCGGATCTTCTTCTCGAAGAAGGCGTTGCCTTCCGCCGTCGGCGCCGCGGCCGCGGCTTCGGCGGCTCGGCCCACCTGGTGGCCGCCATACACCGCCAGCACGGCCGCGCAGGCCAGCAGCGTCAACCGCAGGCGGGATCTGTGTCCGGCTGTCATGTCCGTCCTCAGTGCTCGTTCGCCACCCTTCTTGAACGGCCGGCCCGCACCGATGTTACGGATGGCCGCAGGCTCCCGCGACACCGCACGAAACCGTCGGTTTCGTCAGGGTTTTCGCGGCCCGTGCCGAGATGTTTGAAATCCGGGATGCCTGAAATGAGGCACGCCGCAGTCAGCGGCCGGCACCCGGTCCAAACGTTCCCTCGGTCGCCCGCCAGGCCGAGTCGACGGCGGGCTTGAGCACCGCCGCGATCGCCGCATACCCCTTCTCGCTGGGGTGGAGGTCATCGGGCAGGTAGTGGCCCGCGCGGCCCTCGCCGTCGGGCTCGTTGAGCGCCGTGTTGATGTCGACGAACCAGACGTTCTTCTCCTCCCGGCAATAGCCGGCCAGGCCGCGGTTGAGTTCGTCGAGTTGGGGCCACTTCGCGCGGCGGGACGGCGCCCGCGTCGTCGCCATGAACACGACGGCGGTGTGGGGATTCTTCTCGCGGAGCCGCCGGACGTATTCGCGGATGCGGCCGAGCGGCGCGGCAGGAGGATCGCCGGCATTGACGTCGTTGCCGCCGCAGTGAAAGACGACCACCCGCGGCTCGTAGGGGAGCGTGATGCGGTCCATGTATCCCAGGACCTCGGTCGTGTACGACCCGCCGAAGCCCCGGTTGATCACCGGGTAGGGAGCGAGCGCCGCGGCGACGTCCTTCCACATCCGCAGCGAGCTGGCCCCGCTCAGGAGCACGGCATGCTTCGGCGGCGGGCTGGCGCGATCCTGCTCCTCGAAGGCGGCGATGTCCTTGGCCATCCGGAGCGGCTGCTCCGCCAAGGGCGTGTGCGGCGCCGCCGGCTGGGCGACGGCACTGCGGGCTACGGCGACCGCGACGAAAAGAGCAACCGAGAGTCGTACGAGGGATGCGTTCATGGTCCCGAAAGGATACTGCAACCGCGGCGGCAGCGAAATCGTCGCGGCCGTGATCGCGCACCGGAACCTCGAAGACGCGAGAACGCAAACCTTCCACGGTCATCCGGGAGGGGTTGCCCATGCCCTGAGAACCGGCGTATGCCGGGCACCGATCCGCCACAGGCGGAGTGGTCGTGCGCAGCAAGGATTGCGGACCGAAGTCCGTATCCGAGTGAGCAGAGGGCACGAGGCCCTCTGCGAACGTCCGGCGACGGGGCATGGGCAACCCCGGCCCCCAGCGGTGACGTTCCATCATGCCCCATAGAAGCCAAGAGGCCTGCCGCTTGGGTGCCAGCCGGTCATCTGCGATCATGTACGGCGTCGCGTCACGCACCAGACTTGAGCCGTAGGAGCAGCCATGATCGCACTCTGCCACACCCTTCGGTCGATCGCCGGTCGCGGTGCCATGGTGAGGCGGCGGGTGCGATGCGCGTGGCTGCTCGCAGTAGCCTCGCTGCTCGTCGGGCCGACGGCGCCGGCGCAGCAGGCGACGCAGCCCGCCGAGACCAGGGCCTTCGATCCCGCGAGCCGGCTCTGGCAGGGGATCCCCGGCCTCGAGCGGACGGCGAAGGGCCGCCTGTATGTCTCGTGGTTCACCGGCGGCCCGAAGGAGCCCGCGCCCGGCAACACGGTCGTGCTCGTCCGCAGCGACGACGACGGGAAGACGTTCACGACTCCGGAGCCGCTTGGCCTGCCCGACGCCGACGGCACCCGCTGCTACGACCCCTGCCTCTGGATCGATCCCCGCGGACGGCTCTGGTACTTCTTCAACCGCGGCAACCGGCAGACGGCGGTCCACTCCGTCGTGGCGCGGATCTGCGACGACCCCGACGCCACGCCGCCGGTGTTCGGGCCGGAGTTCCGCGTCGGCTTCGACGTGCCCTTCGCGTTTCGCATGAACAAGCCGACCGTGCTCTCCACGGGAGAGTGGCTGCTACCGGTGACGCACGCCGCCACGCCGGTGCCTGCGTGGAGCACCGGCTACACGGACAAACAGACTTCGCTGCTCCACGGCGTCGCCATCTCCACCGACGAGGGCCGCACCTGGCGGCTGCACGGCGCCGTGGCCGCGCCGCCATGGCCGCTCGAGAACATGATCGTGGAGAAGAAGGACGGCCGGCTCTGGATGCTCATCCGCACATCGAGCGGCGTCCTCTGGCAGAGCCACTCCTCCGACAAGGGCCGCACCTGGAGCCCCGGCGAGGCCAGCACGATCAAGAGCCCAGGCTCGCGGTTCTTCATCCGCCGGCTCGCCTCGGGCAACCTGCTGCTCGTCAACCATCACAACTTCACCGGCCGCAGCCACCTGACCGCGCGGCTCTCGACCGACGACGGCGCGACCTGGAACGACGGCCTGCTGCTCGACGAGCGGGCGGGCGTTTCCTACCCCGACGGCGTCCAGGACCGCGACGGCCTGGTCTGGATCACGTACGACCGCGACCGGCAGGGCGCGGGCGAGATCCTGCGGGCGACGTTCCGCGAGGAGGATGTCGCCGCGGGGAAGGATGTCTCGGGAAAGGTGGCGCTGAAGCAGGTGATGAACCGGCTCGAAAAGCCGGCGGACTTGGCGGCGGTGATCGCCGCGGACGACGCCCGCGTGGCCGCGTTCAAGAAGCCGACCACGGAGGCCCTCGAAAAGATTTTCTCGCCAGACCTGCACTACGCGCACTCGACCGGCGTGGTCGACACGAAGCCGTCATTCATCGACGTGCTCACCTCTGGCAAGACGAAATACGTCGGCGTCGACTATGAGGACCGCGAGTTCAGCTTCCCCTCCCCTGGCATCGCTCTGATGACCGGCCGCGTCCGCATCCAGGCCGTCACCCAGGAGGCGACACTCGACAACCTGCTCTCGTTTCTCGCCGTGTGGCGGCTGGAGGAGGGCCGCTGGCGGTTCCTCGCCTGGCAGTCCTGCCGGATGCCGCCGGCGGCGCCGCGGTAGCCACCAACGGAGCCGCGGATCGGTGCGAGGATCCCGTGTGCACGACAAACATCGCATCGTGCGATTTTGTCTTGGCGGGCTCCGCCCGCTGGTGTTGCTCTCGGCTTCGTGCCGAACCGATGCTCGTAGTGCCTTGCGGGAGCCGGGGATCGGTGCGAGGATCCCGAGCGTTTGGCCACCGCGGCCACAGCGAGGGAACTCGTGCCGTTCCAGGCAGCGCGTCAGCTTCCGAATCCAGCCGAGCGTGTTCTGACCCCTATTCATCGGACCTCCCACCATGACGCCTCCGTCACCGAACTCCCGTCGCTCCTTCATCCAGTCGGCCGCTGCCGCCACGGCGACGACGGCCGCGGCACCGATCGCCGCCGCTGAGCCGCGGCCTTCCGGCCCGGCCCGCCGCACGATCGCGACCGACGTGCTCGTCTGCGGCGGCGGCTGCGCGGGGATCGCGGCGGCGCTCGCGGCGGCACGCCGCGGGGCCCGCGTGCTGCTCGTGGAACGGGCGGGATTCTCCGGCGGCATCATCACTGCCGTCGGGTTGCCCTACTTCGACGGCCTCATCGACAAGCCGACGGGCCGGTTCGTCGTGAAAGGGCTGGCGCTCGAGTTCCTGACAGCGCTGGGCGTGGCGAAGCCCGGAGCGACCTGCATCGACGACTGCCGACCCGACCTGATCACGAAGTATTGGGGCAGCGTGCTCATCCCCAACACCGACGCGTTCAAACTGCTGGCTGACGAGCACATCAAGAAGCAGGGTGACGGCCTCGCCGTCCTCTACCACAGCATGGCGTGCGACGTCGACGTCCGCGGCGACAGGATCGCCGCCGTCACCGTCGCCAACAAGGACGGCCTGGTCCGCGTGGAGGCGAAGCAGGTGGTCGACTGCACCGGCGACGCCGACATCGCCCACTGGGCCGGCTGCCCCACCGAGAAGATGGATCCGCTCATGCCGATGACGATGCACTTTCGTATCGGCAACGTCGCGCCCGTGAAGGAGACGCAGGCCGCGGCGAAGGCTGCGCTCGTCGAGGCGCACAAGGCGGGCAAGCTGCCCGAGTTCTACGGGCCCGGCCTGATCTTCGCGTTCGCCAAGGACGAGGCCTACATTCATGCCACCCGTGTCAACGGCGACGCCACCGACGCCGCCGACCTCTCCCGCGCCGAGATGCAGGGCCGCGCCGACGCCTGGACGATCTTCCGCGAATGGCAGGCCCGTGTGCCCGGCTTCGAAAATGCCTACTTCATCTCGAGCGGTCCTTATATCGGCATCCGCGAGAGCCGGCGGATCGTGGCCGCGCGGATGCTCACGCTCGACGACCTGGAAAAGACGAATCGCTACGACGATGCGATCGCCACCGGCTGCTGGTTCCTCGACATCCACCCGCAAAAGACCACGACCGACAAGCCCTTCACCGGCTCCGGCTTCCAACCGAAGCCCTACGACATCTCATATCGGTCGTTGGTGCCGCAGCAGGTGAGCAACCTGCTCGTCGCCGGCCGCTGCCACGGGGCTACGAAGGAGGCCGCGGCCTCCAGCCGCGTCACCGTCACGGCGATGGCGATGGGGGAGGCGGCCGGCACCGCGGCGGCGCTGGCCGTGCAGGCGAACGCCGACGTGGCCACGCTCGACGGCACGCAGGTCCGCGAGACGCTCGCCCGCCACGGCGGCGGCCCATTCACCGACGCGTAGGCCGATTCTGGTGTACGCGGAGCGACGGTCGATCTGGAGCGATCGCCGCCGGGGCGGCAGAAGTCTCCTCGCGGGATGATTTCGCGCGACGGCCTGTGACGCTGCAACGTCCTGGCCATGCGAAATCCTCCAAGCTCGTCGATCTTCCGCCTTTTCCCGGCTACCGGTTCACGAACGTCTCGTGTCTGCACGGATTCCGCGAAAACATCGCGGCATTGCGGCGCGAGCAGGACCGGTCACGTGGCCGCGTCGATCGGCGCCGAGTCGACCTTCTTCCGCGGCTCGACCAGCCGGACAAAGGGCTCGAAGAACTGCCCGACCCATCCCGCCGGCATCGGCTCATTGATCCCGAAATTCTCGGGGTAGCGACCCTGTGGCATGTAGTAGGTGCCGAAGAGGATGTCCCACAGCGGCAGCAGACCGGCGAAGTTCTTGTCCCAGGCCTCGCGTTCCCTCGAGTGGTGCCAGCGGTGGAACACCGGCGTGGCGATCACGCTCCGCAACGGGCCGAAGTCCCAGTTGACGTTCGCGTGGATGAAGATGGCGTAGAACGTGAGCACCGGCGCCGTGCTGAGTGTGACGTACGGGTTGAACCCAATCAGTAGGACCGGCGTCGCCTGGGCGAGCTTGTTGACCAGATCGTTCACCGGGTGGACCCGCAGGCTGCCGAGCCAGTCGAGGTCAGTCGAGCTGTGGTGCACGGCATGGAACGGCCACCACCCGCCCTGGTGGAAGAGCCGGTGCGTCCAGTAGCCGCAGAAATCCACGAGCAGGTAGACCTCGATCGCCTGCAGCCACAGCGGCTGACGGCTTGCGGGGCCGAAGCCCGTGTAGCTGCCGCTCCTGAGCGTATCGGCCGACGTGATGCCGACGACGATCAGCAGGCCGAGCGGCAGGATGAGCATCAGCCGCACGAACGGCTTCGTGAGCAGGATCGTCGTGAACCAGTAGACGACATCGGTCAGCCAGCCCTGGCGGAAGACCGGCTGCTCCCGATTGCGGCCCCGCCCAGCAATCCGTTCGATCACGAAGAAGATTGCGGAGAGGACGACCAGGCTCACGAGGACGCCGAGAAACGTCTTGTCGGTCTTCATGATGAGCCTCTCGAAGCAACGATCATGGCTCCGTGATCATGCCACGAAGGCCTGACATGCACGCTGCCAGCCGCCACCCTCTCACGACGAATATACTTCGGCCCGCGCGGGTATTTCCACCGCCGTCATCGCACCTCGTTTCCGCGCTCCGCTGCGTTCACTCGTCGAGGTGCGCCGTATCGTTGAAGGCCACCAGCTGCGGGCCGGGCCAGGCCAGCTGCGTGACCGAGCAGTTGGCCAGCGCCGGCAGCTTCGTGAACGGCCGCTCCGCCGCCGCCGCGAGGAGCGGATGCTGGCGGCCGAGCATGCTGCCCAGCGCCGCCGTGAGGATGCCGCCATGCGCCACCACGATCATGCCTGGCGTCTCCCGGGCGGCGAGCGCCTCGAGCGCCGCGCGACCCCGGGCCGCGAGCTGGGTCCGGGACTCGCCGCCCGGAATCACGTAGTCGACATCCCCCGACCGCCAGCGGGCGACCTCGTCGGGAAACGTCCGCTCGAGATCGGCCCAGAGGTGCCCCTGGAAGATCCCGGCGTGCAGCTCCTGCAGTTGCTCGTCGAGCGCGAGCGGCAGGCCGAGCGTGTCCGCGATCACGGCCGCCGTCTCGCGGGCCCGCTTGAGCGGGCTCGTCCAGATCTCGCCGATCCGGATTTGACTGATCCCGGTCGACGCGGCGAGCGTACGGGCCCAATCGGCCACCCGCCGCGCCTGTGTGTGGCCGAGCGGCGAGAGCTCGACGTCCTCCTGCCCCTGGACACGGCCCTCGAGGTTGGAGACGCTCTCGCCGTGACGTACCAGGAACTGCAGCATGCCGACAGGCTACCGCATCGGGTTGGTCGCGGGCAGTACCGCGACGTCCGACCGCGTCTTCGGCGGTGCGTGATGGGCCGGGTGCGTGCCATTTGTCTTCGAGAACTGCTCGACGAAGTCGCGGCCCGTGCCCTGCAGCACGAAGACCTCGCTGGCGGCCTGCGGAGCTCCCCGGGGCCGCACGATGCAGATCACCTCGGCATGGTCGTCGTGCTTCCAGACGTGGTCGACGAGCGCCTGCTCGCCGGGCGAGAGCGACTTCGCGACTCCGGCCGGCGCCGGCTGTCCGGCTGGCTGTCCGTTTTGCTGTCCGTTCTGCTGTCCGGGAAATGGCACGGGCGGAGCGGCTGACGGCGGAGCCGCCGGCTGCGCGTTGGACGCCTGCCCGTTGAGGGCGGTGGACGCCGTGGGCAGCGCGTCGGCGCGATCGCGACGATCGAACGACACGGCAGGCATCTCGGCCGGCATGCTCGGCAGCGCGGGCCCGTTCGAAACGGCGGCCAGATCGGCCCCGCCGCTGGGATAGACGCTGCGATAGACGAAGGCGAGGCCGGACTCGTCGAGCTGCTCGTGGATCGTGGGCAGCGCGGCGAAGAGCCCCTCGTTGTCGGCCGGGTCGGCCGCGTTGCAGACGCCGATGAGCGTGCCGTCGATGGCGAAGAGCCCGCCGCCGCTGCGGCCCTGCACCGGCTGGCCGGCGACCTGCACGTTGGCCGGACCGAGATACTTGTCGACCGCGGTGACCCGGCTGTGGTGGATGGTGGGATCGTCGCCGCCGTTGCAGCCGACGGAGACGACGGGCTCTCCCGTGGCGGTGGCACGGCCGGAGCCGCCCACGCGGACCGGCTCGATCTGCTGGTCGGTGAAGATGCTCACGAGCGCCAGGTCGCGCTTGAGATCCCAGGCCACGACCTGCCCCGCGACGCCGCGCGGACCGGAGGGGCCGAAGATGTCGACCTCCACCCGCCCCTTCCCCTGCGAGTCGCGGAAGATGTGGCCGCAGGTGAGGATCAGCGCCTCACCCTGGCGGCAATCGATCACGGTGCCGGTGCCGCGGGACACACCCTGACCGTCCTCGACGAGCAGGCGGGCCGTGGCCGCGAGGAGCTTGCGTTCGAGCGCCGTCCGCTGGGCCGGATCGAGCGGCGGAGCGGCGGTCAGCGCCGCGTCGGCGGCCGCCTGCGTCGACCGCGGGCGGGAGGCGGCGGGCAGCTGATCGCGGGAGAGTCGGGCGGGAGCCGCGGCGTCGGCGACGATGGCCGGCGCCGTCGTCGTCGGCTTCGCGGGAACGTCGGTGGCCAACGGTGCGGCGACGGGCGTGGCCGGCACTGGAATGCCCGCCCTGGGTGCGGCGACCGGCGCCGCGGCGGCGAGGGGAGCCGCGCCCAGCGGCTGACGGCTCTTCATGAGCAGGGTTTCCAGTTCGCCGCGGGTCGTCGCGCCGTTGATGCGGCCGACCTCCTCCCCCTTCACCAGAAGCACGTAGCAGGGCACGCCCGTCACGCCGAATCGCCGCACGAGATCCCCCTCGCGATCGACGTCGACGTGCCGCACGGCCCAGCCGGCCGCGGAGATTTCGCCGATGAGCGGTGCCATCTGCCGGCAGGGGCCGCACCAGGGCGCCGAGAAGTTCACAAGCACCACCTCGCCGGAGGCAGCAGCCGCAGCCGCCGCGGGATTTGCCCGGGCCGGGACCGCGACGCCCGTGGCCACGAGGGCGGCGACGGCGAGCAGGATGAGGAGTCGCGAGAAGGCCATCTTCCTGGGCTCCGGAACGGTCTCGATGAGCGGGGATCGGGGAGGTGATCGGGGCCGCGGCGGGGTTCGCCATGCGGCGGCCGGCTGACGAGCGTGCGGATGGTGGCGGGCGTGCATGCCCGCGACAAGACCATTTTGGCGACGCTCGTCACGCCGAACCTTTCCCATCCCACCCCGCTTTTTCGCGTTTTCCCCTTTCCCGCGCGGCCTCTTACAATCCGCGAGCCGTCGGCCCTCGAGACTCGACTCGCCAGCCTCACAAAAAGCCCTCGACGGGCCTCACCCGCAGTCTGCTACAACCCGTCGCATGTCCGACAGCGCCCGCCGCATCCTCGTCACCTCGGCCCTGCCCTACGCCAACGGGCACATCCATCTCGGGCATCTGGTCGAGTACATCCAGACCGACGTCTTCGTGCGGTTCCAGAGGCTCCGCGGCCACCAGGCCATCTATCTCTGCGCCGACGACACGCACGGCACCGCGATCATGATCCGCGCGCGGGCCGAGGGCCGCAGCGAGCGGGAGCTCATCGCCGCGATGCGGGAGTCGCACCTGGCCGACTTCGGCGGCTTCCAGATCGCCTTCGACCACTACGGCTCCACCGACAGCGACGCCAACCGCCGGCTCTGCGGCGAGGTGTGGAAGGCCCTGCGCGACCGCGGCCTGGTGGCGACCCGGAGCGTGGAGCAACTCTTCGACCCGCAGGCGGGCGTGTTCCTGGCGGACCGCTTCGTCCGCGGCACCTGCCCGCGGTGCCGGGCCGCCGACCAGTACGGCGATTCCTGCGAGCAGTGCGGCGCGGCCTACACGCCCGCTGACCTCGTCGATCCCGTGAGCACGCTCTCCGGCACGCGGCCGGAGCTGCGGTCGGCGGAGCATCTCTTCGTGACGCTCGAGCAGATGCACGGCTTCCTCGACCAGTGGGCCCGCACATCCGGCGCCCTCGACCCGCGGATCGCCAACTATCTGGCGGGCCACTTCCTCTGCGACCCCTTGCGCGACTGGGACATCTCCCGCCCCGCCCCCTACTTCGGCTTCGAGATCCCCGACGCCCCGGGCCATTACTGGTACGTCTGGTTCGATGCGCCGATCGGCTACCTCGCGGCGACCGCCGAGTGGTGCGCGGCCCACGGCGGCTCGTTCGATTCCTGGTGGCGGCGCGACGCCTCCGGCCCGCCCGCCGAGGTCCACCACTTCATCGGCAAGGACATCACCTACTTCCACACCCTCTTCTGGCCCGCGATGCTCGAGGCGGCGGGACTCACGCTGCCCACGCGAGTCCGCATCCACGGGTTCCTCACCGTCAACGGCCAGAAGATGTCGAAGAGCCGCGGCACGTTCCTGCTGGCGCGGACCTACCTCGACCACCTCGATCCCGCGATGCTGCGGTACTACTACGCGACGAAGCTCTCCGGCGGGATCGACGACATCGATCTGAACCTCGAGGAGTTCGCCGCCAAGGTGAACGCCGACCTCGTCGGCAAGGTCGTGAACCTCGCCAGCCGCACGGCGCGATGGCTGGAACAGACCGGCCTGTCGCCGGAGTACCCGGACGACGGCGGCCTGTTCGCCGCGGCGGCCGCCGATGGCGCCGCGATCGCCGCGGCATACGAGGAGTGCGACTTTGCCCGCGCCATGCGCGCGATCATGCTCGCCGCCGACCGCGCCAACGCCTACGTCGACGCCGAGCAGCCCTGGAAGCTGGCCAAGGCCGGCCCGGAGGCGGCCCGCAGGCTCCAGGACGTGGCGAGCGTCTCGCTCAACCTCTTCCGGCAACTCGTGGTCTACCTCGCCCCGGTGCTGCCCGAATTCGCGCAGCAGGCGGGCGACCTGGTGGGCGGGCCGGTGCGGTCGTGGGACGACTCGCAGCGGCCGCTCGCCGGCATCACGATCGGCGGCTTCCGTCCGCTCATGCGCCGCGTCGAGCAGAGCCAGATCGAGGCCCTGCTTTCCGACTCGCTCGCCCAGGCACAGGCCTCCCAGAAGAACGCCTCGCAGTCACCAAAAGGAACGCCCCTCATGGAACAGCCCACCGCAGCGACCGTCCCGACTGTCCTGGGCGACCCGACCGTCCCGGGAGACCCGACCGTCCCGGGCGACCCGGGCGACCCGCTCGCCGCCGAGCCGCTCGCCCCGGAGTGCACGATCGACGACTTCGCGAAGGTCGACCTCCGCGTGGCCCGGATCATTTCCGCGGAGGAGGTGCCAGAGGCCAAGAAGCTGCTCAAGCTCACGGTGAGCCTCGGCGGCGACGTGCGGCGGACGGTGTTCGCCGGCATCAAGGGATTCCACGAGCCGGCGGCCCTCGTCGGCCGGCTCGTCGTGGTCGTCGCCAACCTCGCGCCGCGGCAGATGAAGTTCGGCCTCAGCGAGGGGATGGTGGTGGCCGCCAGCGGCGCCGGCGCCCCAGGTGTCTACCTGCTCTCCCCCGATTCCGGCGCCCTGCCCGGCATGCGGCTGCACTGACGGCGACGGCGTGCCCCTGCGCGCCGTGCCGGCGTAGGATGCCCGAGGCAGACGGATTCGTTCCCGGCAGCGGACGCCCCACCCCGAGGAGGCACTCGCCATGGCACACGTCATCATGTTCCCCACCGATTTCTCCACCGCCAGCGACGCGGTGCTTCCGCACGCCGAGGCGCTGGCGAAGCAGGCGCACGCGTCGCTCCTCATCGTGCACGTGGAGGAGCCGCCGCTGGCCTACGGCACGGGCGAGCTCTATTACGGGCTGCCGGAGCCGAGCTCCGAGCGGATCCTCACGATGCTCGAGGCCGTGAAGCCTTCGGATCCGTCGATCCCGTTCCGGCACAGGCTCTTGATGGGCGATCCCGCCGGCGAGATCGTGCGGATCGCCGACGAGGAGGCCGCCGAGATGATCGTCATGGGAACGCATGGCCGATCGGGCATGGTCCGCATGCTCATGGGCAGCGTGGCCGAGGCGATCGTGCGACGCGCGCCGTGCCCGGTCCTCGTCTACCGCCCTGTGGCGGAGAAACTGGCCGGCCGGAAAGCAACCGCCCTGCGACTCTGACGACGGAGCCATGTCGACACGCCCGATTCTCGAGCTCCGCGCCCGCATCCGCACGGACGTGCGCGGGGTGTTCGACGCGATCGGGTTCGTCGAGGTCGACACGCCTGTGCTCTCGACAGAGGTGCTGCCGGAGGCCCACATCGATCCCATCGCCGTGCAGGTCGACGGACCCGCGCGGCCTCCGCACTTCCTGCAGGCCAGCCCCGA
>JBILVO010000078.1:0-17224 GCA_044370415.1 Pirellulales bacterium | reverse complement strand
TCCGGGGTGGTCCCGGCGGCGTCGCGTGGTGTGTCTCCGGTCGGGGCTACGCCCCTCCCTCCGACACACCACGCGGACTGTTCCCCAACTCTCTCATGAACACTGGTACAGAAACCGGGAAGGGGCAGATGCAGGGGGCGACGAAGCCCGGGAAGAGAAACACAGTTTTCGCCGTGTTTGCGTGGCCTTGCGTCCTGGTGCGTCTCCTTGCGGAAACGCCGGAAAGAACTGAATACCCTCGACAGGGATCGAACCTGTAACCTTCAGCTCCGGAGGCTGACGCTCTATCCAATTGAGCTACGAGGGCATCGCGAGCCACGCATCGCCCGGCCGGGCCGCGACGACGCAGTCGAGGATTCTATCAGCCCGTCGCGCCCGGCAACAGGATCACCCGGAGCAGGATCACCCCGGAGCACGAGCCCCAGGTCGGAATCCGACGGTCGCCCGCCGAAAACCGGCACGCCCGCGGGAGGAGGACCGGCGAATCAGGCCGATTTGCGCAGTGGCTCGGACACCCGCCGCTTCGGCCGCCCCACCGCCGCATGCGGGCCGTCGATGCGGATCGTCCGCTCCTCCGACCGCTCCTCGCCATGCGTTCGGTCCGCCGCCGCCGCGGCGATGAGCCCGCGCAGTTGCATGTATCGCGGCAGGTAGGAGCCGAACTGCAGGAGCGCCACCAGCCGGCCCGCCAGCATCGGCAACGTGCCCAGCGGCGCCCGCGCGACTGCGTGCCGCAGGATCTCGTAGAGATGGCACGCCGCCGCCTGCACCACAGACTGCCCCGCCAGCGACCGCCAGAAGAGCCGCTCCGCATGCAGCCCCGCAGCGAACGGCCGTGACCGAGTCGCCCGGCGCTCCGCAGCGACGACCACCGATGCGGGCTCGAGTTCCACCGTCCGGCCGCAGCGGGAGAGCGTCACCGCCATGTCGGCGTCGGCCAGCGGCTCGCCGCAGGACGTCGTGAATCCGCGGCCCGCCATCTCGAACACGTCGGCACGCCAGAAGCCGGCCTCCAGCACCGGCCCCATCGGCAGAACCGCTGCCGTGGGCCGTCCGGCCGACGCCCGCGCACGGCGCCATGTCGCGTCGGCCGCCACGTCGATCCGCCGGCCGCCCCTCGTGGTCCGCACGCCCGCCGACACCACGCGGTCGTCGGCCGCCACGCCCAGGGGCACGACCGCCGCCACCGTGTCGTCGTTGAACCGCTCGACCGCCGCGGCGGTCCAGCCGGCGGTGGCCCGCCAGCCCGCGGCGAGCACATGGACGATCTCCCCCTCACTGGCCGCCACGCCGAGGTTCACGCAGCTCACGAGCCCGGAGCCCGCCGGCGCCTGCACGAAGCGGACCTCTTCGCGGATGTTCCAGGGGTCGGCATACTCGCAGCCGAGGGCGACGACGATCTCGCAGTCGTCCGGACGATTCTCGAGGACGCTGACGAGCGTCTCCTCCATCGCCGCCGTGTCGGCCGGGGCCGGGATCACGATCGACAGCCGCGGAGACCGCACCACATCGAACTCGTCGCTCATCGCACCGTCCCCCCGGACCGTCGCCCGAACCATCCCGCGGTCCGCCGCCCCACGAAGGCAGACCATCCCCCCTCGATGCCATCGTCATCGTCTGTGTGCCGGCGGCCCGCGGCCGGCATCGCTCAGCGCACCTGACGCACGCCTGTCGGCCGGCCCGCGACCATCAGGTCAGGCAGCGGCCCGCTGCGGCTGCAGTTCGGTGAACAGGTTCACGGTGGCCAGCATCTCGCCGTCGGCGTCGTAGAACTGCAGCACGCCCACGTCGATCATCCACATCGCGAACATCTCTGCGACCCGGTAACAACGGGCGACGCAACGGCCGCGATCGATGCGGATGTTTTCCTGGACATCGTCGACGTCGGACTGCTCCGCGCCCAGGTCGAGGAAGTAGTGAGAGACGAGCCGCCGCACGTCCGCGGCATTCATGTGCAAGCGCATGGAAGGCAACCTCCTGTTGCGGGCTGTCCGAAGGCGGACTGACGAACGACCTCGTGTCGATCGGGCCGGGAAAGCTACTCAGGCAGGGGCCATGGGCGAAAGACTGGTTTCTTTCGCGAAAAGCCGCATCCCGACGCCGAATCCCATCCTCCACTGGATGAGATCGGCCAAACCCGGCGATCGCGATCACTCCCCTGGCGGCACTCTCCCCATCCCCCAATCCCCGCCATCTTTTACCAGCCCTCCCGGTCATCGCCGTCGGCACGCCTTGCCGTCCTGAACCGGCGGCGCGCCGGTCGCCACCGCCCTCGTCACCGCCGAGCGGTCCATTCGTCCGCCGCGTAGCGGTCGCGCACCAGCCGGGCGACGCGATCGCTCGGCCAGGCCGACTGCACGTTCGCCGCGTTAAACGCGTCGCGCACGATTCCCTCGAGCGTCTCGCGGCCGAGGCCGAGGTTCGTGAGGAACTCGCCGTGCCGCCGACCGCCGCGGTAACCGGGCTCCCGCGGCGGATGCCGCAGCACCAGCGACACGAGCCCGAGGTCGAACGCGTCGAGCAGCGTGCCGTGGTAGAGCACGCCGTGCCGCCGCACCCGCAGCGCGGTGCCCGCCACCTTCAAGGGCCGGACCTCCGCAGCCCCGCGCGTGATCGCGAGATCGCTGGTGCCCCGCCGCGACACCACCGCGGCGTCAGCGGTGGGGGCAGCGACCGCACGCAGCCGGGCGGAGAGCGCCGCGGCCAGCGGAGCGAGCATGCCGGCATGGATCGACTCGATCGGCGGCGGCCCCGCGGGCTGCGGCACGATCACCGACCACATGAGGCAGCCGGGGCCCAGCAGCACCGTGCCGCCGCCGCTGGGGCGGCGGATCACGCGGACCCCGTGCCGCGTGCAGGCCTCGATGTCGACCTCCTCCGCGAGACGGCCCGACGACCCGAGCACGACCGTCGGCTCCTCAGCCATCCAGGTCCGCACGCAGCTGGCCTCGGCCAGCCCCTCGTGTGCGAGTTCCAGCAGGGCCTCGTCGAGCGCGAGGTTCTCCTCGACCGTGGGGAGGGTGACGTCGAGCCACGCCGCCGCGGGCGGGGCCACGGTCGGCGGGGCCACGATCGGCGGGGCTGGCGTGGCCGGCTCGGCGGCGGGAGCGACGGGCCGGTCGCGATTGTCGGGATGTTGCGGCACGGGGGTCGCCACCTGGCGGGCTCAGGATAGAGTAAAGAGGTCGTGTGCGGAGAGCGGTTCCCGCGCCGCCACGGCGGCGAATCGTCCGTTCCCTCCAGCCGCGACCGTCAGCGACGCATCCTCATCCATGGCCGACACCGACCGCCGCACGTTCGATCCGGATGAGTTGCCCCCGGTGGAACCGCCGAACGCGGCGTTTCTGGTGCAGCTGTTTCTCGTGCCCGGGATCATCGTCGCCATCATCGTCTGCGTCTGGCTCGCGTTCCACTGGCTGGCCCACCTGGGCAGCGACCCGCAGGCCTACGTCCGCACGCTCCGGCGCGACAACGAGGGCCGCTGGCAGGCGGCCCTGAATCTCGCCAACGACCTCCGCGGCCCCGGCTCGGCAGCCCTCAAGGCCGACGAATCGCTGGCGGTCGAACTGGGACGCATCCTCACCGACGAGGTGTCCAGCGGCCGCACCGGCGAACAGTCGGAGACCCTGCGGATCTACCTGTGCAGGGCGCTCGGCGAGTTCGCGATTCCCGCGGCGGCGCCGCCGCTGGTCGCGCTGGCCCGGAGCGGCAACGACCCGCAGACCGCACGCGCGGCGGTCGAGGCGCTTGCCGTGCTTGCGACCAACCTCGCGGCGGCCGGCAGGGCCCCCGACGATCCGGCCGCCATCACGTCGGCCGTCGTCGCCGCCTCCCGCAGCGACACGATGCAGCTGCGGTCAGCCGCCGCCTTCACGCTCGGCGTGGTGGGAGGCCCGGAGGCGGTCGACCGGCTGCTCGAACTCGCCGGCGACCCGGCGGAGGACGTCCGCTCCAACGCCGCCATCGCGTTGGCCAGGCAGGGTCGATCGGAGGCGTTCGACGCCCTGTCGCAGATGCTCGCGCTGCCGGATGTGCCGCCCCCCGCGAACGCCGCCGCCGACGATGCCGCCCGGTCGAGCCGCTACAAGCGGGCGCTGGTGGTCGTCAACGCACTGCGCGGAGTGGCGCTGCTGGTGGACGCGACCCACGAGCCACCCCCGGCGGCGATCGTCGACCGCGTGCGGGAGCTGGCCCAGGATCCCGTAGCCGACGTGCGGTCGAGCGCGGCGGCGGTCCTGAAGAAGGTCGAGAGGCTCGCCTCGCCGGGGCAGGGGGGCGGGGCCGACACGACCCGCTGAAGGTCCGCTGAGGGCCCGCTGAACCCGCGTTCGGCACGGTCCGGGGAAACGTTCTCCGGTCACGTTTCTCTCGGGCGCCGATGCCGCGGTTCACGAGCTCAAAAAGCCGATGTCGCGGCTCACGCGCTCAAAAATTCGTCGAGCGCCTCGCGGAGCTCGTCGGTGTCGGGCTCGATGCCCGTGAGCGAGTGGAAGTCGATCGCGGTGCGCTCGCAGTGGATCTCCAGGCCGTCGATCACGCAGGCGCCGTGCTGGCGGGCTGTCGCCACCACCGGCGACGGCTGGCTCACGACCGCCAGGTCGGCCACCACGAGATCGGGCCGCAAGGCCGCGAACGGTGCCGTCGGCCTCGGTCCCGTGGCGGGCACGGCGACGACGACGATGCCGACCCGGTCGGGCACCTCGATCGACGGTCCCCAAGGCAGCACGCCGGCGGCCGCCGAGCCCAGGGCCGCGACCGCGTCGACGAGCGCGGCCGCCCGTTCCGGCGAGCGGCTGCAGACCACGATCTCGGCGGCCTGCGCCAGGGACAGTTCCAGCGCCACGGCCCGGGATGCGGCACCGGCCCCCACGACGAGCACCCGGGCGCCCGCCGGATCGACGTGTGCCCGCAGTGCCTCCAGCGTGCCGCGGCCGTCGGTCATGTGGCCGGCGGGGCCGTCCGGCTCCCGGGTCACGAGGCTCACCGCGCCGGCGAACGTCGCCGCCGGGCTCGCCGAGGCGACGACGGGCAGCGCCGCGGCCCGCAGCGGGCCGGAGAGGAGGCAGCCGCGGAAGCCCATTGCCGCGGCGCCGCGGATGGCGTCGCCGACGCGATCGGCCTGCACGTCGCACGACAGGAACCGCCAGTCGAGCCCGGCCGCCGCGATCATCCGCTCAAACAGGTACTGCGCCGGATTGCCCGCAGCGGGGCAGCCCAGCAGGGCGACGACTTCCTGAAGGGCGGAGCTCGGCATGATGCGGGCGACGCTCAGACCGTGATGTGCGTGACCGCGACGAACCGCGGATCCTTGCGAATGGGATCGAAATCGGGCTCGGCCAGCAGGAGATCGCGGTAGCGACCGTCGAGCGAGATGGCGTTGGTGAGATGTTCGATCGCGGCCTGCACGTTGCCGCCGAGCGAATGATAACAGGCGAGGTTGTAGAGCAGGATCGGCTCCCTGGGGGAGCTTTCCAGCCCCTTCTTCAGGGCGTTGATCGCCTCGTCGAGCCGGCCGAGCCGCTTCAGGCACCAGCCCATGCCCAGCCACGCCTCCAGCCGCCGGGGCTCCTGCTCCGTGACCACCGCCAGGGCCGCGAGCGACGCGTCCCAGCGTCCCAGCGCCCGCAGTGCCTCCCCCTCGAGAAGCTTCGCGTCGGCCGTGGAGCGGGTCGGCTCGGGGAGCACCGCGAGCAGCCCCAGCGCACGGTCCAGCAGCCGTCTGGCGCTGGCCGGAACGGGCTGGTCGTGGTCGACGAGCAGTTCGCCCAGTTCGATGTAGCCGCAGGCCTCCCGCAGGATGGCCTGGCGACGCTGCCGGGACATGGCGGTCATGCGGACGGTCTCCAAAGCGACGCAGATCGGACGATTTTAGACGGCGCGGCGACGGAGTGGAGGTACAACGCCTCCCCCGCCGTCGGCACAGGCCGGGTCACCCATCACTACGCAGCGGCCCGCCCGACGGTTTGGCCGGCGGAAAAGACAGGCTGGCCGGCGGAAAAGACAGGAAAAAAGGGTTTTTGCCGCGATTCCTCCGGTTGCGGTCACGATGTGTACGAAATCCGCTCGCGGCCGCCACTATTTTCTGCGGCGGCCTGCGCACGTGGGCATGTGGCTGCCGACGACCCCGGAGCATGAGCGATGCGACTGACACTCAGAACACTCCTGGCCTGGCTGGACGCGGTGCTTCCCGCCGATGAGCAGGTGCAGCTGGGCGAGAAGGTTTCCGCCAGCCAGACCGCTTCGGTGCTGGCCGAGCGGATCCGCCTGGCCGTCAACCGCCCGGCGATCGCTGCGCCCGCTCCCGACGCCCGTGGCCTGGCCGACGACGCCAATTCCGTCGCCGATTTCCTGGACAACACGCTGTCCGCGGACCAGATCGAGGCGTTCGAGCGGATCTGCCTCGAGTCGGACATGCACCTCGCCGAGGTTGCCGCCTGCCACGCGATGCTGGCGACGCTCGCCCGCCAGCCGGTGGCGGGCCTCGCCCCCGTCACGCGGCAGCGTCTGCAGACGCTGCTCCACGATCGGCTCGAGCGGGAACGGTTTGGGAATGCCTCCGGCGGACCGCATGCGGCCGGCGACGACCACCAGGAATCGCGCGAGACGGCGCGGGCGCTGCGGGCAGCGCTGGGGACGTCCGATGTCGTAGTCGATGAGGCCGGGGGCCGTGGGCCCGCGGCACCCGGCCTCGAGGCGGCGTCGCCCGCCGAGGGCCTGCAGGTCGATCCGACGCCGACTGGTGCCGGCCATGCGGCTGCGGGCCGCGGCGGGCGGTCGCAGTCGTCGCCTGCGGCCTGGTGGTCGGCGATCATCGCGGCATCGCTCGTGCTCGCGCTCGTGGGAGTCCTGGGCTGGCGGGCCTTCGGCGGCAGCGTGCGGCGCCCGCCCCAGGCAGCGGCGGCGGTCGAGCGCGGCAACGCGCCGCTGAGCGAGGACGTGGCCGCTGCCGCGCCGGCCGCCGCTTCCGCCGGAGCCGACGCCCCGCCGATGCCCGCCACCGTGGCTGCCGCTGCCGCGCCGGCCGGTCCCGATGCGTCGTCGACACCGGATCCCGCGCTGACACCACCGCCCAGCGCGACGGCGGCTGCGGGACCGGAGCAGACGGCTCCCGCGCAGCCGGCGGCCGGCGCGGTCGCCGCCGCCACGATGACCGCGGGGGCCGCACCGCGGCCGGACGCGTCGACTGCTGCAGCGTCACCCGGGGCCGCTTCCGTGCCGCCGCCGTCCCCGAGTCCCGTTCCGGCCGTTCCCGTGGCGGCGCCGGTGCCCATCGTGGTTGGCGGCGGCCCGCTGCTGCGGCTGGTGAAGCAGGCGGGTGGGGAGGAATGGCAGCATGCGGCCGCCGGGACCAGCGTGCTTCCGGGGGATGAACTGGTCGTGCCGCCATGGGGCGTGGCGAAGCTCACGGCGGGCGGCGTCGAGGTCACCCTGCTCTCGCTGACGGACGCGGTGTTTCTGGTCGACCGCGACGCCGTGCCACGCGTCGACATGATGTTCGGCCGCTGCCTGGTCGGCGGCGCGGAGGCCAGCCGCATCGGCGTCACGGCGGGCGGCCTCACCGGCGCCATCGCCGCGGGGCCCGCGACCCGGGTCGCGATCGACGTCGGCATGGACCGGCCGGAAGCCGGCGAGGCCGCTGCGCCGGTCGCGGCCGGCACCGGCTCCATCACCGCGGGGCAGCGGCCGTTCACCTGGCAGCCGACCGCGGCCGACGGGACCGTTCCGGCTGGGGCGGCTCCGCTCGAGGTGCCGGCCGGCAACGCCGTCGTCTGGCGGGATGGCCGGGCCTCGCTGGCGGGCTTCGCGCCCCCCACCTGGATCGATGCCACCGGCTTCTCCGACCGATTGCAGAAAGCGGCGGCGGAGACGCTCGTCGCCAGGATCTCCGCGGGCAGACCGTTGCTCCTGTCGCTGCGGGAGATGACGGCTGACAGGCGGGTCGAGAACCGCATGCTTGCGGCGGCCACGCTCGCGCTCATCGGCCAGTCTGACGAGATGGTGGAACTGCTCGAGGCGTCCCCCGGGAACCGCAGCTATCTCGAGGACCAACAGTGGCTGATGCTCGAGCGGATGGCCGTGCCGGCGACGCTCGCCAAGGGCGGCGAGGCGAAGGCCGGCCTGCACCGTGCGATGATCAAGTACGCGCCGCCCGAGCAGGTGGATCGGCTCTGGGCGATGGCCCGCGGATTGAGCGACGCCGACATCGCCGGCGGAGGCGATCGGATGCTGGTCGACAGCCTCGACGACCCGAGCCTGATGGTCCGTCGCTACGCGTACAAGACGCTCTGCGACATCACGCGCCCGAGCCTGACCGACCGCCTGCGGTATCGTCCCGACGCGTTGCCGGAACGGCGACGCGAGGGAACCACCTGGTGGCGCGGGCAGCTGCAGCAGGGGCTCATCCACCGCTGAGTGGTGGCGCCGGGAACCACCCGACACAGGGGCGACCGTGCCGCCGAAGACCCGTTCCCCCGGCCGCGAGGCCGCGCCGCGGGCCTGGTTTGTGTCGCCGCCGCGGAGGCTGCTATGATCGTCGCACCAGCCGGGTTTCCCGCTGGTTGCCCGGCGAGGCACCCCGGAGGGGGCTGCGTCCGTCGCCGGCACACCTCGGAAGGGAACCGCTCGCGTGCAGATCAACGTTTCGGCACGGCATGGCCAGCTCAGCCCCGCCTCGCAGTCGAAAATCCAGGCGAAAGTCGCCCGTCTCAAGCGGTATTTCAACCGCCTCACGGCCCTGAACGTCACCGTCGACCTCGAGAACCCGTCGCTGCCGACGGTCGAGATCGTCGCCTCGGCCGAGCACTTCCACGAGATGGTGAGCCGCGAGCACTCCGGCCATCTCTGGCGCAGCGTGGACGGCGCCGTGCAGAAGCTCGAACAGCAGCTCAGAAAGCACAAGGAGAAGGTCCAGGATCACAAGCACGTCGAAGGGGCGCGGCGATCCTGATCGCGATGCACAGATGAAGTTTTCCGATTTTGTGGCGGTCGACGCGATCCGCTCCCACATCGACGCCGATTCCAAGGAGGGAGTCATCCGCGAGATGGCGCAGTCGCTGGTCGATGCCGGCAGCATCGCCGCCGGCGATCTGGACGGCATCGTCAAGGCCATCATGAAGCGCGAGGATCTCGGCAGCACCGGGATCGGCAGGGGCGTGGCGGTGCCGCACACGAAGCACCCCAGCGTCCGCCGCCTGGTCGGCACCGTGGCGGTGAGCCACGACGGCGTCGACTTCAAGAGCCTCGACGGGGAGCCCGTGCAGCTCTTCTTCCTGCTCGTGTCGCCGCCGGACCGTCCGGGCGATCACCTGCGGGCGCTCGAGAACATCTCCCGGCAACTGCGCGACGACTCCTTCTGCAAGCAGCTGAAGTCGGCCAAGGGGCCGCTGGAGATCCAGCACCTCCTCGAGGAGGCCGACAGCCACGGGGTGGCGTCGTGACGGTGGCCGTGGCGGCGCACGGCGGCGAGCTCCGCGGACGGCAGCCTCGCGGGGTACGACAGGGGGGCGAAGGTTCGGGCAGCATGAGTGAGCAGATGGTCTCGCGAGAGGTGGTGGTGGGCATTCGGCAGGGGCTGCATGCGCGGCCGGCCGACCTGCTTGCGCGCGAGGCCCGGAAGTGGCAGTCGCGGATCGAGCTCTCCAACGCGGCCCACCGGGTCGACGGCAAGAGCATCCTCGAACTGCTGACGCTCGCCGCCGAGGCGGGCACGCGATTGGTCGTGGAGGTGACGGGGCCCGACGCCCGCGAGGCGCTCGAGGCGATCGGCGGCCTCTTCGACAGCAATTTCAACGAACAGCCAGACGAATCCTGACACACGGCCTTGGCTGGCCGCGCCGGCCCGCCGGCAGCCAGCCCGGCCGTCTTATTCAACCGCAGTCCAACCAACGACCAACGAAGGAGCCGCAACGAGCCGCGTGGCGCGAGTGCCCCGGGGATACTGATCGCCGCAGCCGTCTTCACGGCCGCCCGTGCGATCTCCTCGAGCCGGCACGCCGCAGCCCGCGGGCGGAATGCGCCCCATGCTGAAACTTCAGGGCATCGCCGTCTCGCCCGGCGTCACGATCGGCGAGGCGCTCGTCCTCGACAGCGAGGGCTTCCGCATCCCGCGGCGGTTCGTCGAGCGCAGCGCCGTCGACACAGAACTGGCGCGTCTCCAGCACGCCGTCGCCGAGACGGCCCGCGAGATCGAGCGGAACCGCGACGCGATCCACGCGGAGCTCGGCGAGCAGTATGCCGCCATCTTCGACGCCCATCTGGCGATGCTGCACGACGCCAAGCTGCAGCAGGAGCTTTCCGCCGCGGTCCGCGAACGCAACTGGTGGCCGGAATATGCGGTGAGCCGCACGCTGCGGCGGTATGCCAAGGTCTTCCAGAGCCTCGACAACCACATCTCCCAGCGGGCCCACGACATCTACGACATCGAGAAGAGCCTGCTGCGGAACCTGCTCGGGCAGCGGCGGGAGACGCTCGCGGCCATCTCGCAGCCGGTGATCGTGCTGGCCCACAACCTCACGCCGAGCGAGACGGCGAACCTCGACCGCCGGTTCGTGCAGGGCTTCGCCACGGAGCTCGGGGGGCCCGGCAGCCACACCGCGATCGTGGCGGAGGGGCTCGAGATCCCCGCCGTGGTGGGCATCGGCCCGTTCCTGGCGGACGTCTCGGGCGGTGAGCCCGTGATCCTCGACGGCAACCAGGGCGTCGTCATCCTGCAGCCGGACGAGGAGACGATCGCCCGCTACCGCATCGAGGTGGAGGCGGCCCGGACCGTGGCGGAGAAGCTCGACCGGCTCCGCGACCTGCCGGCGGTGACCAGCGACGGTGTCCGCATCCAGATCACGGGCAACATCGAGTTTCCCAGCGAGGCGGAGCAGTGCATCAGCCGCGGCTGCGACGGCATCGGGCTCTACCGCACGGAGTTTCTCTACCTTACCAGCCGCAGCGAGCCGACGGAGGAGGATCACTTCTCGGCCTACCGCGACGTCGTGCAGGCGATGCCGGGCAAGCCCGTGGTGATCCGCACGCTCGACCTCGGCTCGGACAAGATGCGCACCGAGACCGACGTCGAGGAGGAGCGGAATCCCTGCCTGGGCCTGCGGAGCATCCGGCTGTCGCTGCGGCAGCTGCCGATGTTCCGCACGCAGTTGCGGGCGATCCTGCGGGCCAGCGCCCTGGGCGACGTGCGTGTGCTCTTCCCGCTCGTCTCGACGATCGTCGAGCTGCGGCAGGCGCGGATGGTGCTGGCGGACGTGATGGAGGATCTCGCCGAGCACGGCATCGCGTTCAACCCGAAGATGCCGGTCGGCATGATGGTGGAGACGCCGGCGGCCGTGATGATGCTCGACGCGTTCATCAAGGAGGTGGACTTCGTCTCGATCGGCACCAACGACCTCATCCAGTACACCCTGGCGGTCGACCGGGGCAACAAGGAGGTTGCCGAACTGTACAACGCCTGCGATCCGGCGGTGCTGCGGCTGTTGCGCCGCTCGCTGGACATCGCGGGCGAGGCCGGCGTGCCGGCCACGGTATGTGGACAGATGAGCGGCAGCGTGATGTACACGCAGCTGCTTCTGGGCATGGGCTTGCGGCAACTCAGCGTGCCCGCGAGTGCCATCCCGGAGGTGAAGCAGGTGGTCCGAAGTGTTTCGGCCGCCGAATGCCGCGTGATTGCGGAGAAGGCGCTGACGATGGACGGGGCGCGGGAGGTGAAGGCCTACCTGCGAGACCAGCTGCGTCGGCTGCTGTCGGAGACGGTCGCGTAGCGGCCGCCGCCAGCCCCGGACGGGGCGAAGCAGCGAACGAAACCGCCGGCGACCAGCCGGGCGAACAAGAAAGCAAGAAAGAAGGACAAGATCATGAAGCAGGAGATGCTCATCAACGTGTCGCAGCCGGAGGAATGCCGGATCGCGATCATGGAGGATGGCGTGCTGGAGGAGCTCTACGTCGAGCGGACCAGCCAGGACAACCTCGTCGGCAACATCTACAAGGGCCGGATCGTCAACATCGAACCCAGCATCCAGGCGGCATTCGTCGACTTCGGCGTGGGCCGCAACGGCTTCCTCCATATCAGCGACGTGGAGCCGCAGTACTACCGGCAGGGCGGCCTCGATCCCGACAAGGCGTTCGAGGCGGGCGAGACCGCGGCCCGCGGCGGCGAGGAGGCCGAGACGGAGGCGGATGGGCGGCGTGCGGCGACGCGACGGCGGCCGCGGCTGGGCGATCGGCCCCGGGTGAAGCCCCCGATCCAGGACATCCTGCGGCGGGGCGACGAGGTGCTGGTGCAGGTGATCAAGGAGGGCTTCGGCACGAAGGGGCCGACGCTCTCCACCTACATCTCGATCCCGGGCCGCTACCTCGTGCTGATGCCGCCGCTGGGGCGGGTCGGCGTGTCGAAGAAGATCGACGACGAGCACGAGCGCCGCGTGCTCCGCGACATCATGCTCGACCTGCGGCCGCCCAAGGGCGTGGGGTTCGTGGTGCGCACCGCGGGCACCGAGCGGACGAAGTCCGAGATGGCCCGCGACATGGCCTACCTGCTGCGGCTCTGGAAGTCGATCGTCCGGCGGATGCGGAAGTATTCCGCGCCGATCGACATCTACCAGGAATCCGACATGATCATCCGCACCATCCGTGACATGTTCACGGAGGACGTGGGTCGGATCTTGATCGACGAGCCGGCCGCCTACGAGCGGGCCCGCGAGTTCCTCGAGCTCGTGATGCCGAAGTATGCCTCGCGGCTGCAGCTCTACGAAGGCAAGGAGCCGCTCTTCCACCGCTACGGCCTGGAGGAGGAGATCGGCCGCATCCACCAGCGCAAGGTGCCGCTGAAGGGAGGCGGCTCGATCGTGATCGACACGACCGAGGCGCTGGTGGCCATCGACGTGAATTCCGGAAGCTTCCGCACCGAGAAGTCGGCCGAGGAGAACGCCTTCCAGATGAACCTGATCGCCGCCAAGGAGATCGCCCGCCAGCTGCGGCTGCGGGATCTCGGCGGCGTGATCGTCAACGACTTCATCGACATGCGGCGGGAGAAGTACCGCCGCAGCGTGGAGAAGGCGCTGCACGACGCCATGAAGCGGGACCGCGCCCGGACGAAGATCCTGCGGACGAGCCCCTTCGGCCTCATCGAGATGACGCGGCAGCGGATCAGGCCGTCGCTGCGGAAGAGCATCTTCCGCGACTGCCCCACCTGCAACGGCACCGGCATCGTCAAGACGGCCGAGAGCATGGCGATCGAGGTGATGCGGACGCTCCAGCTCTCCGCCACGCGGGACGACATCGCCCGCCTCAACGTGACGGTGCACGACGAGGTCGCGACCTGGATCAACAACCGCAAGCGACGCGAGATCGCGCAATTCGAGGATGCGACCCACGTGCAATTGCACGTCAACGGCAAGGAGAGCGCCTCGCCCGAGCATCTCGTCATCGAGGCCTGGGACTCGAGCGGCCGCACCGTGCGGTTTCCCTGATCCGGCGGCAGCGTTGCCCCCCACCCGCGCGGCCGCGGGTCGGGGGGCGGCAGCGGCCGTTTTTCGGCCGTGAACGCCCGGAAATGGCCGCGCTCGACCCCCGCCGCTCTTCGCGTTACCATGTGAGGCCCGTCTTTTTTTCCTCCCGCACGCACGGCATCGTCATGGCAAAGTCCACTGCATCCCGCACCGAATCCGCCCCCGAATCGTCGGCCGCCGGCATGGCCGGCTCGAGCCACCACTACGCCATCGTGGTCGATGGCGGCCGGCAGTACCGGGTGAGCGAGGGTCAGGAAGTGGAGATCGACTTCCGCCACCTCCCGGCCGGCAGCGAACTGGTCTTCGACGAGGTGTTGGCCGTGAGCAAGGCCGGAGCCCTCACGCTCGGTGCGCCGGTCGTGAAGGGGGCGAAGGTCAAGGCCGAGGTGCTCGGTTCGGTGCAGGGCGAGAAGATCTACGTGCAGAAGTTCGCCCGCCGCAAGAACTACCGCCGTCGCACAGGCCACCGGGCGCTGACCACGAAGGTCCGCATCGGCTCGATCGGCTGAAAGAAGCCCGGCTGACCGCAGCCAGGCTGATCAGCGCACCGGTCCGGGCCACTCACAGCAGGCCCGACAGTGGCCCGCCGCTTTGGCACAGGGCGTCGACGCGGGCCGACACCGCGGGATCCTCCTCCACGGGCGGCGCGTGGTGCGGCTTGAGCCGGGCGTCGATCACCAGCGGCCCGGCGCATCCCCAGTGCTTCTGGCGGACGGCCGCCTCGACCCCGTGCACATCCGCAGCGGGGTTCGACCGGGTGAAGGTGACCCAGAGCAGGTTCTCGAGCGAGGCCGCGCAGAAGTCGGCGTCGTCGACCACGACGATGAGCGGCCAATCATGCAGCGGATGTCCGGGACCGATCGCGCTCGTCAGCCGCCCGATGTCAGCCGCCCACGGCGCCGTCGCCGCCAGCTCCCAGGTGGCGGCGTCGGTCGCCGAGTCGAGCCGGGGCCGTGGCTCGATCCGCGGACCCTCGACCGCCAGGATGCCCGCCGTGCCGCCTGACAGGCACGGACGCGGGCTGCGGAAGCCCGCGGGGAGCGGCACCGTGCCGCCGAGCTCGCGGGGCAGCGTCCGCAGGGCCGGCCCCCGGGCGGCGACGACCAGCTTGGAGCCGGCGTTGAAACCGGTGCCCGAGTAGTCGAGCGTGTCGATCGAGGTCTCGGTGTGGAAGTGGCAGTCGCGCCGCCAGTCGACCCGCTCGAGCAGGTGGACGAGAAAGGGGGCGACGTCGTGTGCGTCGAGCTGCGATGCGTCGCCGCCGTCGACGATGAACAGATACTTGGCGAGCGAGAGCTGTCCCTGGCCGAGGATGGCCGAGGCCTGCGTGAGCAGCTCTGCTGGGCGGTCGGACGGCCGCCACGGCAGGTAGCGCTCGCTGCCCACCGCCAGCAGCAGCGGGTGTACGCCCGACGCGTCGACCGCGTGCACACTCTTCACGCCGGGCAGCACCGTGGGGATCACCGGGCCGGTGAGCTCGTGCACGAGCCAGCCGAAGAGCGTGTCCTCCTGGGGCGGCCGGCCGACGACCGTCACCGGCCAGATCGCCCCGGCACGGTGCCGGACGCGGTCGACCCGCATCACCGGGAAGTCGTGCCGGCGGGCGTAGTAGCCGAGGTGGTCGCCGAAGGGGCCCTCGGGCTTGGTGGCACCAGGAACGACCGTGCCCTCGATGACGAAGTCGGCGTCGGCGTAGAGCGACGGCCCGTCGCCTCGGGCGATCATCGGCATGCGGTGCCCGGCGAGCGCCCCGGCGAACGTGAGCTCGGAGAGCCCCTCCGGCAGCGGCATGACGGCGGCGACGGCCAGGGCCGGCGCGCCGCCCACGAAGACGTTCACCCGCAGCGGCTCGCCGCGGGCCAGGGCCGCGGCGTGGTGGACGCCGATGCCGCGGTGCAGCTGGTAGTGCAGGCCGACCTCGCGGTCGGACACGTATTCGTTGCCGGCCAGCTGCACGCGGTACATGCCGAGGTTGGAATGCCGCGTGCCGGGATGGTCGGGGTGCTCGGTGTAGACGGCCGGCAGCGTGACGAACGGGCCGCCGTCTCCCGGCCAGCCGGTCACCTGCGGCAGCCGCGACAGCGGAATCTCATGCGCGAGAATCGGGCCCGACCGCACCCGGCGGGGCAGCGTCGTCAGCGCGTCGAGCGGGCTGCGCCAATACCGCGCGGGGCGGGCCAGGGCGCGGGTGGGATCGATCTTGAGTTCGACCAGCCGCCGCACGCGGTCGAGCGTGTCGCAGAAGATCCGCTCGATCCGCCGCCGGGTGCCGTAGAGGTTCACGAGCACGGGGAAGGAGGAGCCTTGCGGCCGCGTGAAGAGCACGGCCGGTCCGCCGGAGCGGAACAGCCGCCGCTGGATCTCGGCGATCTCCAGGTGCGGATCGACGGGATGGGAGATCTCCACGAGTTCGCCCTCACGCTGGAGGGCGGCGGCACAGTCGTGGAGCGAGCGAAATCCCATGGTGGCGTCCCCACCATGGTAGTCCGTCCGCCGCAGACGACGGCGCCAGTGGCCCGGGATGCCCGGTGGCCTGGGTACCATGGGAAGTCGGGTGCCCGGCACCACCGCGAGAAAAGGCGGATCTTTCATGGGCAGCGACGCCCGCACCATCGTCCTCTGCCTGCTCGTGCCCCTGGCCGCAACGGCCCTCGCGGTGCCGTTCGCCGAGGGCGGGTTCGTCGACGATTTCTCCTACATCCACATGGCGAAGACGCTCGCGCAGACGGGCCGCTTCGCCTACAACGGCTGGCCCACGGCGATGCTGGGGGTCCAGGTGTGGTGGGGGGCGGCGTGGGTGTGGCTCTGCGGCTTCTCGTTCACGCTCGTGCGGATGAGCGTGCTGCCCTTCGCGGCCGGTGCGATCGCTTTGGTGTATCTGCTGGCCCGCCGGGCCGGGCTGACGTCGCAGGACAGCCTGTTCGCGGCGCTCATGACCGGGCTGAGCACGCCCTACCTGCCGCTGGTCCCGACGTTCATGAGCGACGTGCCGGCGCTCTTCTGCCTGCTCGGCTGCTGGTATGGCTTCGCGCGGGCCGCCGCGCCGGTCGCCGCCGGTGGGGTCGCGTGGCGAGCCATCGCCTGGCTGGCCGTCGGCATGGCGGCCGGCCTGCTCGGGGGCACGATTCGGCAGGCGTACTGGTTTGCGCCGGTCACGAGTGCGGCGGTGCTCTGCCTGCGGCGCGGCCCGGCGGCCGCGGTGCGGATCGTCGCCGGCGCCTGCGTCCTCGTGGGCGTGGCGACGATCGCGTTGGGCACGGCCTGGTTCAACCGGCAGCCCTATGCGATCCCGACGCAGCTGCCGGCCGGCGCCAGCCTCGACGTGCGGGTCGTTGCGGGCGGCGTGGCGCAGATCGTGGCGGAGGCCGCGCAGAAGGTGCTGCCCGTCGTGCTCTTCTGCCTGCCGTGGGTGGTTGCGCACGCCGCCACCGCGGCGCGGACCCGCTGGGGACGGTGCGTGCTCGTCGCCGCGGCCGCCATGCTGGCGGGCGTGTTCATCGGCACGATGACCGGCTCGTGCGCAGGGCCGCTGTCCCTCCTGGGCGGCTGGTGGAGGCCCGTGGGCCGACCGGCTCACGACGCCCTCGTGGGCGTCATCCGCTGCGGCGTGCTCGGCATCGTCGTCGCGCTCGGCATGGCGGTGGCGGAAGCGGTGCGGCGCCGATGCGATTCAGCCGATCGATCGCGGCTGCCCGCCGCGATCCTCATGCCGCTCGCCT
>JBILVO010000016.1:0-45427 GCA_044370415.1 Pirellulales bacterium | reverse complement strand
CGTCTCCCTTGGCGAGCGCGGCCCGATAGGCCGCCGCGGCGGCGCGGATGGCGGCCACGTCGGCAGGCGATCCCACCGCCTCGACCGCCTCGACCGCCTGGCCCGCCCGGCCCGACAGTAGCGACGCGCACACGAACCCCACTCCCAAGGCCACCACCAGCCTCGCGGTCACGGCGCGGAACGGGCATCGACCGATGGGCACCAATGGTGCCGGATGTGCGGCGCGTGTCACCATGACTCTCCTCGAGACGAGAGGGCTCCAGACGATTGAGACAGCGTAATCACGCCATGACCACGTGTCGAACGATATCGGGGCCTCCGACCCGCCGGCAGCGAGCGACGCTGGACGCGTCGGGCCGCGCTCGCGGCGACCGGATCCGGATCCTACGGCGAGACCGCCAGCCGGCGGCCGTCGAGCCAGGTCTCGAGCACCCGCGTGTCGGGGATGTCGTCGACCGGGCAGGCCAGCGGGTCGCGGTCGAGGATGACGAAATCGGCCCGCTTGCCCGGCTCGAGCGAGCCCACCTCCCGATCCATCAGCAGCACCCGCGCGTTCTCGATCGTGTACATGCGGATCGCCTCCTGCCGCGTGACCGCATGCTCCGGATGGATCGGCCGGAGCGCGCGGCCCGCGACGAACCGCGCACCGTCCTGCGGCCATGCGTCCACGCCGATCCGCCGCGCCTGCCGCGACACCGCGGCCCACATGCCCAGGAACGGGTTGTAGGGGTTCACCGAACGAAAGCTGCCGATCTTCTGCATGTGGTCGCTGCCGCCGCCGACGGGCACCCCGGCGTCGAAGAGCGGCCGCAGCGGCTGGAACCGCCGCATCCGCTCCTCGCCGAAGTGCCGCGTGAGCGTGTCGCCGTCGAGGTGCAGCCAGACCGGCTGCAGGTCGACCACGACGCCCATCCGCGCGGCCTCCGCGACGCTCTCCGGCGTGAGAAAATTCGAGTGCGTGAGACAGGGCCGTGTGGCCCGCAGCGGCAGGTCGCGATCGACCTCGCGGTAGGCGTCGAGCAGGAGGGCGGTGGCGCCGTCCCCCACGGCATGCGCGGTGAACTGCAGCCCCTCGGCAGCGACCGCCCGCACCAGTGCCACGAGCCGGTCGCGGTCGACGTTCTGCGCGCCGCGATACGCCGGGTCGATGATGCCGTACATGCGGCTCTCCCCCCACGGCTCCTGCATGAGCGCGCTGCCGGTGAGCATGCCGCCGTCGAGCCAGATCTTCGTGCCCACGATCTGCAGCAGCGGATCCTCGCGGCGGAGCGGATGCCTGCCCAGCGCGGCGATCGCCTCGGCGACGCGGTCCCACTCGGGATGGCTCGGCAGCGTGTGCGAGAGCCGCACCCGCACCGTGAGCTCGCCCCGCTCCCGCAGCCGTCCATACGCGGCGATGCCGTCGGGCGACGCACCGCGGTCGGCGATCGTCGTCAGGCCGACGCGGTTGTAGTCGGCGAAGAGCCGTGCGAGCAGGCCGTCGGTCTCGGCGGTCGTCGGCGACCGCGCCGCGGACGGCGCGTCGATCGACGGCGTGAAGCCCCGCACCAGACCGGTCGGCTCGCCGTCGGCGTTCCGCTCGATCCGCCCGGGGCCCACGGGCCGATCTCCCGTCTCCCGCGTGATGCCCGCCAGCGAGAGCGCCAGCGAATTGAGCATGCTGTCGGGGCCCGTGCTGAAGACCACGGGGTGCCGCGGCGCCGCCCGATCGAGCTCCTCGCGGGTGGGATACCGCTGCTCCGCGAGCCGCGTGATGAACACCTGCCGCACGACGATCTTCGAACCCTCCGGCACGGCCGCGGCTCGGGCGGCGAGGTAGGCGAGGAGGTCCGCGATGGAGCGGATGTCCGGAACCGGGTGGTCGAACTCGTGGGTCGCGGCGCCCACCGGGTGGGTGTGCGAGTCGATGAGGCCGGGCAGCACCGTCCTGCCGGCGAGGTCGATCCGCCCGGCATCGGCCTGCGTCTCCGCCAGCCGGCGGGCCGCGGCCCCCACGGCCACGATCCGTCCCTCGTCGATGGCGAAGGCGTCGACGATCGTGAAAGCCGGGTCGACCATCACGATGCGGCCGTTCACAAAAACCGTCGGCGCCGCATCGGCAGCCGCATGTGCGAGGAGCAGAACCAGCGTCGCCACGGCGATGTCCGTCCTCGTCACCCGTCCAGCACGGCCCATGGCACGACTCCTTGTGGCGTGGCCCCTTGTGGCACGACTCCTTGTGACCCGGCCCCGTGTCGCGGAAGTCTACCGCCACGCACGCCATGCCGACACGAGCAGGCCGGGGGAACAGCTCGTCGCCCGGCCGATGCTCGCCCAGTTCCTTGCGGAGTTCCTGCACGAGCGGGCCACGATCCTCACCCCTGACACCGCGCGGCTCATGATCCGCAACCACATCCCCCGGGCATCGATTCCCCGCGGGCTTGCGTTCGCCGTCGGGCCGCAGGCGGGCGGAGCCGGAGTGTCCGCGCGGACGCTCGGGCACACCGGCTCGACCGGCACGCTCTGTTGGGCCGATCCGGCCCCCGACACGATCTGGGTCGTGCTCACGTCGCTGCCCGCGACGGCCGTCTCGCCGCATCCGCGGGATGTGGCGTCGGATCGCGTCGCCGCGGCGTAGCAGCGGGGCCATCTGTTGCAGCCGACCAGGTGTCCCGCCGCCGAGGCCGCGGCACGCCACGGCGCCGACGAAGCCCGCGGAGACGCCGGCTGCGGATGCGTCCGCCGCATATCATTCGAACGGGACTCGACAGCCGCGGTCACGAGCTGCGGCCATCCGCCACCGGGCCGATAGCCTCGTGCGGTAGGCGGCTCCATGCAGGTGACGTCATGCAGATGAACTCAGATCGACCGCTGTGGCCCCATGGTGCGTGTGGACCCATGATGCCGCCACGCGACGACACAAACGCATTCACCCCGGTGGGAAGGATCGGGATCGGCCGCGCGACGCTCGTGGGCGGCGGACACGCTGCGGCGACCATGCAGCTGACGATTCCGACGCGGGACGCCCGCGGCTGCGTCACCATGCTGTGCGGCGCCGGCACCGATCTCGCCTCCGCGGTCGCCGCGGCGTTCGCACCGCTGTCGGTCATGCCCTTCACGATCGACGCCGCCGTGCTGGAGGAAGGCCACGCGGCCGAAGGCTGTGTGGCTGCGCGGGTGCTCGTGCGGGCCGCCGATGCGGCGGCGCCACGGCACACGGCCGGCCACGCGACGGCTGCCGATGCGGCCACGGCCGTCGCCGTCGCCGCCGCCCGCAGCCTTGCCACGGGCGGTTTCCTGCGGCGATCGCTCCTGCCGTCGGGGTCGCCGGACGTCGCGGCGACGACCGAGCGGATCGTCGCCGGCCTCGACGGGCTCCTGCCCGGCGGCCCACTGCCGCCGGAGACGCTCGGCGCAGTCCGCGAGTTCGTCGCCCACGAGTTGCACCGCTTCGGCGAGGGGCAGGCGATCGTCGCCGCCCACGCCCCCGACAGGACGGCACTCCTGACGCGGTTCGACGCGCCGGCGGCGCTCGAGCAGCCGGGCAGCGAGCCGCGGGACTGCGACACGCACACGACGTCCTGGTGGGAATGGTTTCCAGGGCTCGACAACGACGCGCGGACACTCCGCGACGTGCTCGCCGAGCTGCCGGCCGCGCCGCCAGCCGCAATCCCCTGGATCGTCCGCCTGTTCGAGAACGACAAGGGCTGGCTGCGGCTCCACGGAGCCGTGAGCCTCCGGCACCACGACATGATCCACGTCCTGCTCGGCCGGGGGCTGCTCGACCAGGACGAAGCGTTCGTGATCGGGTTCACGATGGGCTCGACGAAGTCGGTGTCGCGGCTGGAGCGGTGGTTCTTCCGCTGCGCGGTGTCGCGGCTCTATCCGGAGCCCTACCGCATCCACTCGCTGATGCTTGCCGCGTACGATCTCGGGCTGGAGGCGGGCCGCGAGTTCGGCGCGAGGAACCTCCACCTGCGGCTGCGGGACGACATGCTCGACCAGCCGCTCGGCGACGTCCGCCGTGAGCTCGGGATCGACACGCGGCAGCTGCGGCGATTCTACGCCCGCGAGCGGGCGGCGGTGCCGGGCACGCTCGCGAGCCTGCGGCTCCCAGTCGGCGACTGAGCGGTCCCGGAAAGTCTTCCTCGTCGCACGAGCTGCCGCTCAGACCTCCGGCAGTGTTGGTCGTTCCGCACCACATGTTTCCGGGAGGGGTTGCCCATGCCCCAGGAGCCGGCCTTGGCGGCAAGCGCAGACAGGATGTCGAAGCGCAGCCGGCACGGAGTGAGCGGAGGCCCAGGAGGGCCGTAGCGAACGTCCGGCGATGGGGCGTGGGCAACCCCGGCCCCTCACGCCGTCTCCACCGCGACGAACGGCGGCGGCGACGGCGTCGACGGCGCGGCCGCGGCAACCCGCGACGCCGGCCAGACCGCGTCGAGGCACAGGTAGACGACCGGTGTCGTAAAGAGCGTGAGCAGCTGGCTGGCCGCCAGCCCGCCCACGATCGCCACCCCCAGCGGCCACCGCAGCTCCGCGCCCGGTCCGGTGCCCAGCGCCAGGGGCAGGCCGCCGAGCAGGGCCGCCAGCGTCGTCATCGTGATCGGCCGGAAGCGGAGCAGGCACGCCTCCACGATCGCCTCCGCGGGGGTGAGACCGCGGGACCGCTCCGCCTCGATCGCGAAGTCGATCATCATGATTGCGTTCTTCTTCACGATGCCGATCAGCAGGATGATCCCGATCAGCGACATCACGTTGAGTTCCATGCCGCAGGCCAGCAGAGCCAGCAGGGCCCCCAGGCCGGCGCTGGGGAGCGTGGAGAGGATCGTGAGCGGGTGGATGAAGCTCTCGTAGAGGATGCCGAGCACGATGTAGACGGCCACGACGGCGGCGAGGATCAGGAGCGGCTGCCCGGCCAGCGACGCCTGGAACATCCGGGCCGTGCCGGAGAAGCTGCCGCGGACCGTCGCCGGCATGCCGAGGTCGGCGGCCGTCCGCTCGACGGCGTCCACGGCCTCGCCGAGCGAGACGCCGGCCGCGAGGTTGAACGACACGGTCGCCGAGGGGAACTGGCCGGTGTGGTTCACCAGCAGCGCCGTGGTGGCCGCATCGTGGGTGCAGAGCGACTCCAGCGGGATCGGCGTGCCGTCGCGGCCGGGAACGTGCAGCAGCTTCAGCGACTCCGGCCCCTCGAGAAACTCGGGCTCCAGCCCCATCACCACGCGATACTGCCCCAGCGAACGGTAGATGATCGACACCTGCCGCTGGCCGAAGGCGTCGTAGAGCGCCTCGTCGATCTGCTGCGGCGTCACGCCGAACCGCGCGGCGGCGTCGCGGTCGATCGAGATCCGGGCCTGCAGCCCACGGGTCTGCAGGTCGCTGCGGATGTCCGCCAGTTGCGGCAGCTCGCGGAGCGCCGCCTGGAGCCGCGGAGCCCAGAGGTTCAGGTCGGAGAGCGTGTCGCTGCGGATCGTGTACTGGTACTGCGAGCTGCTCGGGCGGGATCCGATCCGCAGGTCCTGCACCGGCTGCATCACGAGCGTGCCGCCGGGGATCGAGGCGAGGCTCTTGCGGAGCCGGGCGATCACCTCCGCGGCGGAGAGCCCCCGCTCCTCGCGCGGCGTGAGGCTGATGAAGATCCGCGCCGTGTTGGGGCTGCCCCCCGCGGCACCGCCGGTCGAGCCCGTCACGCCGACCACGGCCGGATCCTCGACGAGCGCCCGCGAGAACCTCGTGAGGAGGCCGCTCATCGACTGGAACGACGAGTCCTGGTCGGCGTCGAGCGTGCCGGTGAGCCGGCCGGTGTCCTGCGCGGGGAAGAATCCCTTGGGGATGATCACGTAGAGATAGACCGTCAGCGCCATGGTGGCCAGGTTGACGGCCATGGTGGTCCGCGGGTGCCGCAGCACGATCCGCAGCAGCCATCCGTAGACCCGGGTCACCAGCCCCCCGCCAGCGGCGGCGTGCCGCCCGTCGTGCCGCGCCGGACGCAGCAGCCAGGCGCACATCATCGGCGTGGTGGTGAGCGACACGACCATCGAGATCCCGATCGCCACCGAGAGCGTCACGGCGAACTCGCGGAACAGCCGCCCGACGATGCCGCCCATGAGCAGGATCGGGATGAAGACGGCGACCAGCGACACGCTGATGGAGAGCACCGTGAAGCCGATCTCACGGGCCCCGAGCAGCGCGGCCGCCAGCGGCCGCATGCCGGCCTCGCGGTGCCGGGCGATGTTCTCCAGCACGACGATCGCGTCGTCGACGACGAAACCCGTCGCGATCGTCAGGGCCATGAGCGACAGGTTGTCGAGGCTGTAGCCGAGCAGGTGCATCACGGCGAACGTGGCCACGAGCGACACCGGCACCGCCACGCTGGGGATCAGCGTCGCCCGGACGTCCCGCAGGAAGAGGTAGACCACGAGCACCACGAGCGCCACCGACAAGAGCAGCGTGTGCTGCACGTCGGCGATGCTCGCGCGGATCGTCGTCGTGCGGTCCATCGCCGCGTCGAGCTGCATGCCGGCCGGGATCTGGCGGCGGAGCTGCGGCAGGAGCGCCCGCACGTTGTCGACGGTCTCGATCATGTTCGCCGCCGGCTGGCGGTAGACGATCACCAGGATGGTGGGCTCGCCGTTGTAGACGCCCGCCACCCGCACGTCCTCGACAGCGTTCTCGACGGTGGCCACGTCCCCCAGCCGCACGACCGCCCCGTCCCTGGCGGCGACCACCAGCTGCCGGTATTCGGCGGCGTCGAAGAGCTGGTCGGTGGTGGCGATCTCCCAGGCGCGGTCGGCATCGTCGATCACGCCCTTGGGCCGGTTCGCGTTGGCCTGCTGGAGGCAGGTGCGCACGTCGTCGAGGCCGAGGCCGTACCGCTCGAGCACCATCGGATTGACGCTCACGCGGACCGCCGGCGCCGAGCCGCCGCTCACCACCACCTGCCCGACGCCCGACACCTGTGACAGCTTCGGCTGCACGATCGTGGCTGCCGCGTCCTGCAGGCGGGCCCGGTCGTGCACGGGCGACGTGATCGCCAGGATCATCACGGGGCTGTCGCCGCTGTTGATCTTCCGCGCCGTCGGGGCGCCCGGCAGCTCCTGGGGCAGCCGGCCGCCGGCGGCGTTGATGGCTGCCTGCACGTCCCGCACCGCGCCGTCGATGTCGCGGTCGAGGTCGAACTGCAGCGACACCGATGTCTGGCCGAGCATGCTCATGGAGGTCATCTCCGTGATGCCGGCGATGAGGCCAAACTGCCGCTCCAGCGGTGCCGCCACCGCGGACGCCATCGTCTCGGGGCTGGCGCCGGGCAGGGCGGCACTCACGCTCACGCTCGGGTATTCCACCTGCGGCAGCGACGAGACCGGCAGCAGGAAGTAGCAGATCGCCCCCGCCAGCGTGACCGCGAGCGACAGGAGCGTGGTGCCCACGGGACGGTGGATGAACCAGCCGGAGACGTTCATGACGTGGTCTCCTGCCCGCCACGGCCGTCCGCCGGGCCGGCGGCGGCGCCGCGGAGCCAGCGGGCCGCCGCGTCGAACCAGAGGTAGATCACCGGCGTGGTGTAGAGCGTGAGGAACTGGCTGACCAGCAGGCCGCCGATGATCGTCACGCCCAGCGGTCGCCGCAGCTCCGAACCGACCCCGGTGCCCAGCGCCAGCGGCACGGCGCCGAGCAGCGCCGCCATCGTCGTCATCATGATGGGGCGAAACCGCAGCAGGCACGCCTGCTCGATCGCCTCGGCGGTGCCGACACGGCGGCCGTCGATGCCGTGCCGGTCGGCGTCGATCGCGAAGTCGATCATCATGATGGCGTTCTTCTTCACGATGCCGATGAGGAGGATGATGCCGATCAGCGAGATGACGTCGAGCTCGAGCCCCTCCCGCATCAGGGCCGCCAGCGCGCCGACTCCGGCGCTCGGCAGCGTGGAGAGGATCGTGAGCGGGTGGATGGTGCTCTCGTAGAGCACGCCGAGCACGATGTAGACCGTCACGATCGCCGCCAGCACCAGGAGCGGCTGGTTGGCCAGCGACGACCGGAACGCGGCCGCGGTCCCCTGGAACTCCGTCTCGATGGCGGGGGGCAGCGCGAGTTCCCCGCGGACTCGCTCGACCGCCTCGAGCGCCCGGCCGAGCGATGTGCCCGGAGCCAGGTTGAACGACACGGCCACCGCGGGGAACCTTCCCTGGTGATTGATCACCAGCGGGCCGGTCGTCTCCTCCAGCCGCGTCACGGCGGCCAGAGGCACGCGGCCGCCGCCGGTGCCCGCCACGGCGCCGGCCGCGGCCGTCCGCACGTACAGCTTGCCGAGGTCCTGCGGGGCGGTGCGGAACGAGGGCTCCACCTCGAGCACCACGCGATACTGGTTCAGCTGCGTGAACATGATCGAGATCTGCCGCTGGCCGTAGGCGTCGTAGAGCGCGTCGTCGATCATCTGCGGCGTGATCCCCAGCCGCGAGGCGCTGTCGCGGTCGATCACGAGCCGGGCCTGCAGCCCGCCCTCCTGCTGGTCGCTGGCCACGTCGGCCAGCTCCGGCAGTGCCTGCAGGCGGGCCACGAACCGCGGTGCCCACTCCACGAGCTCCTCCGCGTCGGGCGACTCCAGCGTGCACTGGTACTGCGTGCGGCTCACCCGCGACTCGACCGAGAGGTCCTGCACCGGCTGGAGGTAGAGCGTCGCGCCGTCGACCGCCGCGAGCCGCTCCTGGAGACGGCGGATCACGTCGGCGACCCCGCTGCCCCGCTCCTCCACAGATTTCAGGTTGATGAGCATGCGGCCGCTGTTGACGGTGGTGTTCACGCCGTCGATGCCGATGAAGCTCGACAGGCTCTCCACGGCCGGGTCGGCGAGGACGGCCTTGTTGAGGGCGAGCTGCCGCCGGGCCATCCCCTCGAACGACACCGAGGGCGCCGCCTCGGAGATGCCGAGCAGGACTCCCGTGTCCTGCGTGGGGAAGAATCCCTTGGGGACGTCCCGGTAGAGCAGTGCGGTCGCCGCCATCGTAGCCACCGCCACTGCCATGGTCGCGACCTGGTGCCGGAGCACGAACCGCAGCGTGGCGGCGTAGACGGCCAGGAAGCCGTCGAAGAATCGCTCGCTGGCCCGGTAGAGCCAGCCGGCCCGCGCCGGATCGCGGTGCCGCAGCAGCATGGCGCACATCATCGGCGTCAGCGTCAGCGACACGATCGCCGACACGAGGATCGTCACGCTCAGCGTGACGGCGAACTCGCGGAACAGCCGCCCCACGATGTCGCCCATGAACAACAACGGGATCAGCACGGCGATGAGCGACACGCTCAGGCTGACGATCGTGAAGCCGATCTCCGCGGCGCCGTCGAGCGCAGCCGCGAGCGGCGGCTTCCCCTTCTCCAGGTGGCGGACGATGTTCTCGATCATCACGATCGCGTCGTCCACGACGAAGCCCGTGGAGATCGTCAGTGCCATGAGCGTGAGGTTGTTGAGGCTGTAGCCCAGTGGCAGCATCACGGCCAGCGTGCCGACCAGCGACAGCGGCACGGCCACGCCGGGGATCACCGTCGCCGTCAGGTCGCGCAGGAACAGGAAGATCACGAGCACAACGAGCGCCACCGTGAGCACCAGCTCGTGCTCCACCCCCTCGATTCCGGCGCGGATGGCCGTGGTGCGGTCGGTGAGCAGGTGGACGGTGACCGCCGCGGGGAGCGATGCCTCGAGCTGCGGCAGGAGCGCCTTGATCCGGTCGACGACGTCGATGATGTTGGCGCCGGGCTGCCGCTGGATGTTGACGATCACGGCGGGCACATCGTTCATCCAGGCGGCCTGCCGCAGGTTCTCGGCGCCGTCCACGACCGTGGCGACATCGGTGAGCCGGATGGGCGCGTCGTTGCGGTAGCCGATGATCAGCCGGCGGAAGGCGTCGCTGGTGAGCAGTTGGTCGTCGGCGGCGATCGTGTGCGCCTGCCGTCGGCCGTCGAAGCTCCCCTTGGCCTGGTTGACGCTCGCCTGCACGAGCGCCCCGCGCAGGTCCTCGAGGTTCATGCCGACGGCGGAGAGGGCGACAGGGTTTGCCTGGATGCGGATCGCCGGCTTCTGCCCGCCGGACAGGCTCACCATGCCGACGCCCGAGAGCTGCGAGATCTTCTGGGCCAGGAGCGTGTCGGCGAGGTCCTGGACGCGCGTGAGCGGCAGCGTCTCGCTCGTGAGGGCCAGCGTGAGGATCGGGGCGTCGGCGGGATTGGTCTTCGTGTAGATCGGCGGGTTGGGCAGATCGCGGGGCAGGTAGGCGGTGGCGGCCGCGATCGCCGCCTGCACCTGCTGCGTGGCCACGTCGATGTCGAGGTCGAGCGCGAACTGCAGCGTGATCCGCGAGCAGCCCTCGGAGCTGCTGCTGGTCATCTGCGTGAGCCCGGGGACCTGCGCGAACTGCCGCTCCAGCGGCGCCGTCACGGAGGAGGCCATCACCTCGGGGCCGGCGCCGGGATGGAACGTGAGCACCTGGATCGTGGGGTAGTCGACCTGCGGCAGCGCGGAGATCGGCAGCTGCCGGTAGGCGACGGCGCCGGCCAGGAGCAGGGCCACCATCAGGAGCGACGTGGCCACCGGCCGCAGGATGAATGGCCGGGAGACGTTCACGCTCAGGGCCTCGCGGCGGCGGCCCCGCCCGAGGCCGGCCCCGTGGCCACGGCGGCGGCCTCGGATCCGCGGCCGGCCGGCCCGCGGACGGCGACCCGCGCCTTATTGGCGATCTTGTCGATGCCGTCGGTGACGACGAGGTCGCCCGGCTTCAGGCCCGCGGTGATGGTGACCACGTCCCCCTGGCCGGGCCCGGGCTCGACGGTCCGAAGCGCCACGGTGGAATCGGGCTGCACGACGTAGACGAAGTTCGAGTCGGGCCCGTGCTGCACGGCGGCGGCGGGCACGACCGTGGCGCCGGAGAGCGTCTCCACCCGCAGCCGCGCGTTGACGAACTGGTTGGGAAAGAGCGTGTTGTCGTTGTTGGGGAAGACGGCCTTGAGACGCACGGTGCCGGTCGCGGTGTCGACCTGGTTGTCGATCGCGAGAAGCTCGCCGCTGCCGAGCTTCGTGCGGAAATCGCGGTTGTAGGCCTCGACCGGCAGCTTTCCACCGGCGGCCAGGGCCCGCTGCACCCGGATGATCTCGTCCTGCGGGATGGTGAAGACGATGGCGATCGGGTGCAGCTGCGCGATGACGGCGAGCCCCGTGGGGTCATTGGCGCGGACGATGTTGCCGGAGTCGACCAGACGCAGGCCCATGCGGCCCGAGATCGGCGCGGTGATGCGGCAGAAATCGAGCTGGAGCCGCACGTTGTCGATGACGCCCCGGTCGATCTGCGTGGCGGCCTCGCTCTGCCGCACGAGCGCCCGCTGGGCGTCGATCTGCTGGGCCGTGATCTGCTTCTGGCTGGCGAGCGACTCATACCGCTCCAGGTCGAGCTTGGCCGCCTCCAGCACCGCCTGGTTCCGGGCGAGCTGCCCCTCCGCCTGACGCAGCTGCACCTCGAACGGCCGCGGGTCGATCTCGGCGAGGAGATCCCCTTCATTGACAGACTGCCCCTCCTGGAAAGCGACGTTCACCAATTCGCCGTCGACGCGGCTGCGGACGGTGACGGTGTTGAAGGCGACGACCGAGCCGAGCCCGTTCAAAAAGAGATCGATGTCGGCCGTGCGGGCCTCGATCGCGGTCACCGGCACGACCCGCGGGGGCAGCGGCTTCGCTTCGGGAGCAGGCGGCCGCAGGAGGGCGAGCCCACGCTCCCAGCCCCGCTCGACGAGCGTGGGATCGCGGAGCCAGGCGACGCCAGCCGCCGCCAGCACCGCCAGCCAGAGGAGCGTGGACCACCAGCGGCGCCGCCGTCGGGGGGCCGGCGCGGGCGCCGGCTGGTCGCTGACGGATGCCTCGACGGTCATGGAACACGCTCCGCCAACACGCGGTCGCCCTCGATCCCGGGAGTTCCCGGACTTCCGTCATCCTACCCTTTCGACAGGGCGTTTTGGACCGTGCCCTTCCGTCGCCGCGGCCGACCGTCGGCCCGGGATTCCGGCCGCAGGGATCGTGCCGGTCGTGGCGGCGTCGACCGTCGCCGGCCCCGCGCATCCACCTCGCATCCACCTCGCATGCAGGGGCTGCCGCCGCGGGGAACGTCGCGGACGTGCCACGGATGAATGGTATTGTCTGCTCGCACGCCGCCCGGTCGGGCCGCGCGCCCCCCGAGGCGACGATGCCGCAGCTGGCTCCCTATGAATGGCTCCTGCTCGCGATCGGCGCGGTGGGGATCGGCGTGTCGAAGAGCGGCCTGGCCGGCTTCGGCGTCGTGCACGTTCTCGTCTTCGCCCTCGTGTTCGGCGCGAAGGCGTCGACGGGCGCCCTGCTGCCGCTGCTGATCGTGGGCGACATCTGCGCCGTGTGGCTCGTGGGACGCGACGTGGTCTGGGACTCCGTCCGCCGGCTCCTGCCGCCCACGCTCGTCGGCGTCGTCGCGGGCTGGCTGCTGCTCGACCGGCTCGACGAGCACGTCTGCCGGCCCGTCATCGGCGGCCTCATCCTCGCGCTGGCGGCCGGCCAGCTCGTGCGCATGTGGCGGCCCGACCTCCTCGCCCGCGTGCCGCACGCCCGCTGGTTCGCCTGGATGATGGGCATCCTCACCGGCGTCACCACGATGCTCGCCAATGCCGCCGGCCCGGTCGTCGCCCTCTACCTGCTGGCCGTGTCGCTGCCGAAGTCGCAGCTTATCTCCACGGGCGCCTGGTTCTTCCTCATCGTGAACCTCGCCAAGGTACCCTTCAGCACGAACCTCGGGCTCATCGCGCCGGCGACGCTCGCGGTCAACGCCGTGCTCGCCCCCTGCGTGGTGATCGGGCTGTTCCTGGGCAGATCGATCCTGCGGCGGCTGCCCCAACGGGTGTTCGAAACGCTGGTGCTCTGCCTCACGGCCGCGGCCGCCGCCCGGCTGATCCTGGGGTGAGCGGGATGCGGCGAGTCCACCGAGCGGACCGGCCGTTGCATCTCCGCGGCCGGCGGCGGAGAATCCCACGTCAGCGGCTCGCGCCGATATTCCGCCTGCGTCAGCGACCCAGCATCCGGGGGCATCTCATGCGGCGCTACGCGGCCATCGTGCTCGCCTTCGTCGCCGCCACCATGGCACGGGCCGAGCCGCCGGCGCGAAAGGTTCCGCCGCGGGTGCAGGCCCGGCCCGAGCCGCGGCACGGCGTCTCGTTCCTCGTCGACGGCCGACTCGTGCTCGGCCTCGACGGCGGCGCGGGGATGCGACGGCCGTTCCTCTATCCGGTGCTCGGCCCCGCGGGTGTGCCCCTCACCCGCCTGGGACACCCGCACGATCCGATCTCACACTCCCACCACAACTCGGTCTGGCTCGCCCACGCCGACGTCGGCGGCACCACGTTCTGGGCGGACGACGGCGGCACGATCGAGGTCACGCAGATCACGCGGCTCGAGGACGGCGACGACCGGGCCGCCGTCGAATTGAAGGCGGCCTGGCGGGCCGGCGAGAAGGGGCTCGTGCTCCGCGAAAACCGCCGGGTGAGCCTCCTCCCGCTCGCCGCCGACGTCTGGCGGATCGACGTCGAGACGGAACTCCATGCCGTCGACGCCCCGGTGACGCTCGGCGCGACCGCCTTCGGCCTGCTGGCCGTTCGCGTCGCGAAGTCGATCGGCGTGAAGGACGGCGGCGGGCGGATCCTCAACTCGGAAGGCGCGGTGAACGAGGCGGCGTGCTTCCGCAAGCCGGCCCGCTGGGTGGATTACACCGGGCCGGTGACGGCGTCGCTCGACGAGGGGCTCACGCTCATGGACCATCCCGACAACCTGCACCACCCCGTCGAATTCCACGTCCGCGACGACGGCTGGATGGGGGCCGCGACCACGTACCGGGCCGCGCACGTCATCGAGCCGAACGCGCCCTTGCGGCTGCGACACGGGCTGCTCGTGCACGGCGGCACGGTGGACGCCGCGGCGATCGAGCGGGAATGGAAGCGATTCGCGGCGGCGCCATTCCAGCCGTTCGCCGACAAGCCGAAGTGAGGGCTGCGGCTCCAGATCACCGTCGCTGGGCATGGCTCGGCATCGGACCGCCCGCACCCCGTCGCCGGACGTTCGCTGCGCCCATCCTGGGCTTCGCTCACTCGAACCCGACTGCGCTTCGCCATCCCTGGCTCCGCTTGTCGGCTCACGCCGGCTCTCGGGGCACGGGCGGCCCGAAGCCTCCCGTCGTGCGAGGAGCAGAGCAGCACCGGCTCACACCAGTGGCCTGAAGTGGCCCACGAGTTCGTGCAGCCGGCCAGTGATCTGGCCGAGCGAGCAGACCTCCACCGTGTCGACGAGCTCGGCGAAGACGTTGCCGCCCGACTCCACCACGCGGGCGAGCGCGTCGAGCGCCCGGACGGACGCGCCGCGGTTTCGCTTCTTGAAGGCCCTCAGCCGGGCCACCTGCTTGAGCTTCTTCGCCCGGCTCGTCCGCACCATCTCCACGTCGGGCAACCGCTCCGCATCGTCGCGGTAACGGTTCAAGCCCACGATCGGCCGCTCGCCGGCATAGATCTGCCGCTCGTACCGGTGCGCGGCCGACTGGATCTGGCTCCGCTGGTAGCGGTGCTCCACCGCCGCGAGCACGCCCCCCAGGCCGTCGATCGTGCCGAACTCCGCGAGGATGCCACGCTCGACCGCCTCCTGCACCGCCTGCATGCCCGGCGAGCCGGCCAACGTGTTCATCATGTGGCGGAAGAGGCCCGACTCCTCGAGCAGGATCGCCTGCGCGTTGGCCGCCAGCTTCACGTACTCCTCGCCCGGCGTCGTGAAGGGCTCGTCGGCGCTGTTGCTGTGGCAGGAGTTCGTGGCGTTCATGTAGGCCAGCAGCAGCTCGACGGCCGTCCGCGTGAGGTTGTTCTTGTAGGACTGCGCGATCAGCGACCGGCCCGACGTCTGCGTGTGAAGCCGCATCCGCTGGCCGCGGTCGTCGGCCTGAAACACCTCCCGCATCCCCACCGCCCAGATCTTGCGGCAGGCGCGGGCGAGCGCCAGGTATTCCAGGTCGAGGCCGCAGTCGAGGAAGAACGAGAGCCGCGGGGCGAATGCGGCGATGTCGAGCCCGCGCGCGGCGAAGAGCTCCACGTAGGCGAAGCCGTTGGAGACGGTGTAGGCCGCCTGCTGGACCGGAGTCGCGCCCGCCTCGGCGATGTGGTAGCCGCTGATCGAGATCGGATACCACCGCGGCAGCGCCCGCACGCAGTGCTCGACCATGTCGCCCAGGAACCGCAGCGACGCGTCGACCGGGAAGATCACCTCGTTCTGCGCCTGCACCTCCTTGAGCACGTCGGCCTGCACCGTGCCACGCAGCGTCGGCAGACAGCCGGGGCCGAACCGCCGCTTCGCCGCCGCCACGTGCATCGCCAGGAGGATCGGCGCGGGCCCGTTGATCGTCATCGAGACGGAGCAGTTCGGGTCGGCGAGGTCGAAGCCCGCGTAGAGCCGCTCCATGTCCTCCACCGTGTCGATCGCCACGCCCCCCTCGCCGATCTTGCCGAAGACGGCCTCGGCGTCGGAGTCGAGGCCGTAGAGCGTCGGCCCGTCGAAGGCGGTGGAGAGACGGTGGCTCTGCTGGTGCCGGGTGAGGTAGTGGAAGCGGGCGTTCGTGTCCTCGGCGAGGCCGAGCCCCGCGAACAGCCGCGTCGGCTCCTCGGGCCGCTTCCCCGCGGGCTCGCCGGCCGGCTCGAGATACATCTGCGGATGGATGCCGTTGACGAACGGAAACTCTCCCGGCATCCCCTGCCCCAGCAGAAACCGCGCGATCGCCCCCGGCTCGTCGAGCGCGGGCAGCGCCAACCGTGGCAGCTCCAGGCCCGTCGGCGTCCGCCCCCGTGGGATCGCGGCGCGGATCTGCCGCCAGCGCTCGCCCCAGCCGCGGCCCGCCTCGGCATCCGCCCGCGCACGCCGCACCTCAGTCTCGACGCCGGCGTCGTGCGCCTCGCAGGCCCGGATCACGCTCTGCAGCATTCCCATCGGAGGCACCCCGCTCCCGCTCACTCCGTCCCGCCCAGCACCACCCGCACCAGCTCGTCGACGCCCGGATCACGGTGGGCCTTGGCGACCGTGGCGACGATCCGCTGGTCGCGGCCGTTCATCCGCAGCCGCTGGTCGATCTCGCTGACCGCCGTCTTCGCCGCCGCCATGTCTCCCTTGTTGACGACCATCACGTCGGCCACGTCGAGCATCACGATCTTCTGCAGTTGCAGCCGGGCGCCGTACTCCGGGCTCATCACGAGCACCGAGAGGTCGACCACGCCCGGGGCGAACGGCAGCGACTCCTGCCCGATCCCCACCGTCTCGACCAGCACGAGGTCGAACGGGAGCGTCGATAGGATCTCCAGGCATCTCGTCGTCTCGACGGCCACGCCGCCGGCGGTGCCGTGCGTCGCCAGCGAACGCATGAAGACCCGGTCGTCCTGCGCATGGATCATCGTGGCCCGATCGCCGAGCAGCGCCCCCTTCCCCGCGATGCTCGGATCATGCGAGAGGATCGCCACCCGGGCCCGCGGCCGCTCCGCGAGGACGCGACGGACGAGCTCGTCGATGAGCGTGGTCTTGCCGGCGCCGCCGGGGCCGGCGATGCCCACGGTCCGCGGCCGGCCGCCGCGCCGCCGCGCCGACGCCTGGATCGCTGGCACCTTGAGCGCCGTGAGCAGCGTCGCGATCCGTCTGTCCGATGGAAACCGGTCGGAGGAAACTCCGTCGCGGTCGCCCCCGGCGGCCACGCGGCCCGCCGATCGCCGCTTCCCGTAGGCCAGCACGAACGACACGATCTCGTCGAGCGGCGTGCCGGCAAAGAAGATCCGGTCGACGCCGCCACGGACCATCGCCTTCGCGTCGGCCGCCGTGATCGTGCCGCCTCCGCCGCCGAAGAGGCCGATGCCGGCCGCGCCGCGATCCTCGAGCAGGCCGCGGACCTCGGCGAAGAACTCCACGTGACCGCCGTTGTAGCTGGAGATGCCGATCGCGGCGACGTCCTCCTGGATCGCGGCGCGGACGATATCGCGGGCGGTGCGGTGGTAGCCGAGGTAGATCACCTCCACCCCTGCGCGGACTAGCTCCATGTTGATCGTGTTGATGGCGCTGTCGTGGCCGTCGCAGATCGGCACGGCCGTGAGGATCCGCGGCGCTGGCTTTCCCGACGAAGGCTTTCCCGACACTGGCTTCTTCATGGCCGTCGCAGCCCCGTGCCCCGCTCGCCCGCTCACGCCCCCCGCCAGATCATGGCGACGTTCGTCGTGAGCGACCCGCCCATGTTGAACGTCATCACCGTCTTTGCCCCCTCCACCTGCCGCTCGCCCGCCTCGCCGCTCGTCTGCCGGAACGTCTCCACCACCTGCCGCACGCCCGTGGCGCCGACCGGATGGCCGTCGGCGATCAGGCCGCCGCCGGTGTTCACCGGCATCGTGAAGGCGGGCCGCGTGCCGACGCCAATGTCGCCGCGGACCTGCGGCAGCGTCGTGGCCCCCGACTCGAGCAGGGCGGCGGCCCGGCCCGGCTCGGCCCAGCCGAGCGCTTCGTAGGCGACGAGTTCCGAGATGGAGAAGCAGTCGTGCACCTCGGCGGCATGGAGGTCGCGGGGCGACACGCCCGCCATCGCGTAGGCCTGCTCGGCCGCCCGCCGCACCACAGGGAAGTCGGGCACGCTCTTGCCGTCGAGCCGCAGCACGTCGGTCGTGTGGCCGAACCCCGCGAGCGCGAGCGACCGGCCGCGTCGCAGGAACCGCTCCGACGCGAGCACCACCGCCGCGGCGCCGTCGGTGATCTGCGAGCAGTCCGTGATCTTGAGGGGAGGCGCGAACCGCGGATTGGCATCGCAGGCGGTGAGTGCCTTTTCGGCCGTCATCGACGCATCGCGCATCTGCGCGAGCGGATTCAAGCGGGCGTGGGCGTAGTTCTTGAGGACGACGGTCGCGAGCCCGCTCTCCGCCAGGCCGTGCCGCGCCGCGTAGGCCTCCGCGATCCCGGCGAACATCTTCGGCATCATGTGCTCACCGTAGAGCGGCTTCTCGTCGCGCCAGTCGGCCGCGGCCGCCAGCACGTCGGCCCCCTCCGCCGGCGCCATCGTCTTCTGCTGCTCGGCGCCCACCACGAGCACGAGGTCGTGGAGTCCGCAGCCGACCCACTGCGCAGCCGTCAGCACCGCCACGCTGCCGGAGGCACAGGCCGCCTCGGTGTGGAACGTGGGGATCCCGCGGAGCGACTCATCGATGCCGATGAGCAGCGCCCCGAGATGCAGCTGCCGCGTGTAGAGGCCGGCGGCGAAGTTGCCGACGATCCCCGCCTGGATGTCGCCGGGCTGCACGCCGGCGTCGGCGATGGCGGCCCGCCCCGCCTCGACGATCACGTCCCGCAGGCCGAGCCCCTCCTTGCGGAGGTTGCGCTTGAAGTCGGTCCGGCCCGCGCCGATGACATACACCCGCCGGTTCATGGTGGCCTCGCAGCCTTCCGCCCGCGCCGCGACCGCGCCGATCGCACCCGACGTGTACATTCTACGGCCGTCGCTCACGGCGGAGCAATCGACGAGGGGAGCAGGGATCATGGCGGTCACGAACACGGCCGGGCAGTTTTCGGGCAGGGTCGTTCTCGTCACCGGGAGCTCCCGCGGCATCGGTGCGGGGCTCGTGCGGGCCTTCGCCGCCCGCGGCGCGACCTGTGTCGTCAACTACGTCGCCGATGCGGACGGCCGCAACCGGGCCGAGGCCGAGGCGGTCGCCAGCGACTGCGGCGCCGCGCTGACGGTGGAGTGCGACGTCGCCGACCACGACCGCGTGGGCGAGGCCATGCGGTCAATCGTCGAACAGCTCGGCGGCCTCGACGTCCTCGTCAACAACGCCGGCATCCTCCGCGACAGGACGCTCAAGAAGATGACCGCCGCCGACTTCGAGGCGGTGGTGAAGGTGAACCTCGGCGGGGCGTTCAACACGCTCCAGCACGCGGCGTCACTCGTGCGGCCGGGCGGCCGGATCGTCAACATCTCCTCGGTGGCGGCCTTCACCGGATTCTTCGGCCAGGCTAACTACGCGTCGGCCAAGGCGGGGCTCGTGGCACTCACGAAGGTCGCCGCCCGCGAGTTCGCCCGGCAGGGCACGACGGTCAACTGCGTGGCGCCGGGCTTCGTGGAGACGGACATCATCAAGGACATGCCGGCCGAGGTGACGCGGAAGTTCCTCGAGCAGATCCCGGCGGGGCGGCTGGGGCAGGTGGACGACGTCGTGAACGCCGTGCTCTTCCTCTGCGCGGCTGAGACGAGCTACGTGACCGGCCAGGTGATCCACGTCAATGGCGGCTTCTATATGTAAAGTGACCACGATGGAAGGTGACCACGCATCCACGCGTTCGTGAAGGCCGGGGTTGCCCGTGATCTGGTTCAGCAATGCCCTTTCCGGTGTGGCCGTCCCGGGGTCAGGAGCAACGGTTCCCGATTGGAAGAGTGGCCGGTCGCGTTCACGTCGCGGGCATCGCGCGCACGCCCGCGTAGGTGGCCAGGCCGCCGCGGAACGCAGGGAACCCGATGCCGAGCACCGTCGCCAGGTCGATCGCGTCTGCCGAGGCGACGATCTGCTCGTCGAACAGCAGCCGGGCCTCGTCGGCCATCGCCCCGATCAGCCGCCGCTCCACCAGCGGCTCGTCGACGACCTGGGCAACTCCCGCCGCGCCGCACGCCTTTGCCCACTCAGGGTTCGGCGCCGGCTTCGCAGCTGGCGCGTGCTCGTAAAACCCGCGGCCCGACTTCCGCCCCAGCCAGCCGCGCGCGACCATCGCCGCCACCAGCGGCGGCGGCGCGAGCTGCGGCCCGAGGAACTGCTCGAGCGACTCGAAGATGAGCCGCGTCACGTCGAGGCCTATCTCGTCCATCAGGGCGAAGGGGCCCATCGGCATGCCCCAGGCCCTGACGGCCGCGTCGATCTGCTGAATGTCCGCCCCGGAGGCGGCCAGCAGGAGCGACTCCCGCAGGTAGGGGAAGAGCACGCGGTTGACGATGAACCCCGGCGCGTCGCGGCAGACGACCGGCGTCTTGCCCACGAGGGCCGCCACGGCCACGCCGGTGGCGACCGCGTCGGGTTCGGCGTCCGGCGGCCGCACGACCTCGACGAGCGGCATCTTCGCCACCGGATTGAAGAAGTGCAGGCCGATCACCCGGGCAGGGTCGCGCACCGATGCTGCGAGGGACGCGATGCTCAACGAACTCGTGTTGCTCGCGAGCACGGCGTCGGGCCGGGCCGACCGGTCGAGCTGGCGAAAGACGTCGCGTTTTGCTGTGAGATCCTCGACGACCGCCTCGATGACGAGTTCGGCGTCGACGACCGCCCCCCAGCCCGTGGTCACCGGCACCGCGGTGCTTCCCGCCGGACCGGCGAGCTGTGCGGCGGCGGCGGCCGCCGCACGCTCGTCCGCCTCCACGACCTGCACATCCACTCCTGCGGCCGCCAGCGCTGCGGCGATGCCTGCGCCCATCGTGCCGCCGCCAATCACGACGGCCCGCTGCACCGGCCGTGGCCGGCCCGCCGCTTCGACGGCAGCCGCTTTCTTCGCGGCCGTCCGCAGGAAGAAGAGCCGCAGCAGATGTTTCGTGGCCGTGGTCCTTCGCAGGTCGATGAGCCCGCGTCGCTCGGCCGCCGCGGCCGCCTCGAGGTCCCCACCGAAGCCGGTCTCCACGATGTCGACGAGCCGCAGCGGCGCCGGCAGGTGGTCGCCCGAGCGGCGGCGGACGTCGGCGCGGCATCTGTCGAGCGTCGCCTGACGCTCCTGCGGGTCGGCATCGTGTTTTCTCTCGCGCACCGCGGGCGGCGCGAGCACGAGGCCCGTGGCCGCCGCGTCGAGCTGCACCCGCGGCACGATCCGGTCGACGAGCCCGATCGCCTGCGCCTCTCCCGGCGGGATCGGTTTTCCCGCCAGCAAGAGCGCCAGCGCCGGCTCGAGCCCCAGGAGCCGCGGCAGACGGAGCGTGCCGCCCCAGCCCGGCACGAGGCCGAGCGTGATCTCTGGCAGGCCGAGCTTCGCCCGCGGGTCGTCGGCCGCCACGCGAAACCGGCAGGCAAGCGCGAGTTCGAGGCCGCCGCCGAGCGCGTCGCCGTTGATCGCGGCCACGGTCGGGATCGGCAGCGCCGCGATCCGATCGAGGATCCGTTGGCCGCAGACGAGGTATTCGTCGAGCTGTGCATCGGCCATCGCCTGCAGTTCGAAGAGGTCGGCCCCGACGATGAACGACCGCGGCTTCGCCGAGGCGAAGATGACGCCCACGGGCCGAGCGGTCTCGATCTCGCGGACGGCGGCGTCGAGCCCTTGCCAGGTGGCGACGGAGAGCGTGTTGACCGATTTCTCCGGGGCATCGAACCAGACGTGCATGACGCGATCGGCGTCCAGTTCCCAGCGCACTGGGTCGCGAGGGGCAGGCTCTCCACTGACTGGGTCGGATCCGCCTGGCTCGTGCATGATGGATCTCCGGGGCCGAGGTATTCTTCACCGGCGGCACGCGGAGGGAAAGCCGGAGGAACACCGACATGCCAGCCGCCCCCCTGTTTGCTGCCAGGCATTCCTGGAGGCTCCTGCGCGCCGGCACGATCGCGCTCGACGGCGGCGCGATGTTCGGGATCGTGCCCCGCGTCGTCTGGGGCCGTGACGTGACGGCCGACGACCGGCACCGGATCGTCGTGGCCCACAACTGCCTCCTGCTCGACGCCCCCGACGGCGGCCGGGTGCTCGTCGAGGCGGGAAGCGGCGGCACGTTCGACGCGAAGCTGCGGGACATCTACGGCCTCTCGGATCGCACGGTCCTCGACGCGGTGGCCGAGGTCGCAGCGCCCGCCGACGTACGGCATGCGATCGTCACGCACCTGCACTTCGATCACGCGGGCGGCCTGACACGCCTCGCCCGTGCGGGCGAGCCGCCGCACTGGACCGATTCGGCGACCGGGCAGGGCGTCGTCCGTTCCTTCGGCGACGCGGAGATCGTGGTGCAGGCGCGGGAGTGGAACGACGCGGCGGCGAACCGATCGGTGATGACGCGGACGTATCTCCGCGAGAACCTCGAGCCGATCGCGCCGCGGCTGCGGCTCGTCGAGTCGCCGCCGCCGTTTCCGCCCGGCTCGGTGCCCGACCGCGACGCCCTGCCGGCCTCGCCGCTCGAAGACCGGCTCACCGAGGTGCTGCCGGGCATCTTCGTCTTCGTGGTGCCCGGCCACACCTGGGGGCAGCAGGCGGTGCTCTTCGGCGACGACCGCGGCCGCACGGTCGTCTTCGTGCCCGACGTCATGCCGACGGTGCACCATGTCGGCGCTGCCTACAGTCTCGCCTACGACGTCGAGCCCTACACGACGATGCTCACGAAGCGGTGGCTCCTGACCGAGGCCGCGGCCCGCGACTGGCTGCTCGTGCTCGACCACGAGCCGGCCACGCCGTGCGTCCGCGTCCGTCCCGACGGCCGCGGGTGGTTCACGCTCGTGCCCGAGCCGTGAGCGGCCGAAGGGCGCGCGTTACGACGGGGGACCGGCGAAGCGATCCACCACCCGCGCACGACGCCGCAGGCGGCCGGCCACACACCGATTTCTCACAGGCCCGAAACAAACTTCTCACTGGGTGACGGGGCTGCCCGCCACTAGAGTGCTCGCTGCTCGGTGCGACCGCGCCGCTGCAGTCCATGCATTCGGTCGCTGCGGCCCGCATGGCCCCGTTCGTCGAGAGGAGGTCCGTCGTGACTCCCGCGCACCCGTCGCTCAAGCCAGCGGGCGGATCGAAGGCGACAGCAGAAGCATCGTCCCGAAACGCCGCAGACGAGGCCGTCGGCCTGCTGCTCGAAATGCAAAATAGGCAGCGGTCCGGAAAGATCGTGGACGCCGAGTTCGTGGCGATGGTCAAGGGCGTGAACATCGGCAACGACGCGGCCCTCGTGCCGCCGAGTCCCATCGAGATGGCGATCCGCCGCAACCCTGTCATTCTCAAGGCGGCGGTCGGCGCGATCGTGGGCCTCGTCCTCTACGGTGCTCTGCTCGTCATGTCGCCGCTCTGGGCGGGCGTGCCCGTGCGGGGCAAGGCATGGGTGAAGAAGTCCCCGGCTGCGGGCGTCGAACTCGTGTTCCATGCAGTGCCTTCCCTGCAGGAGGTCGGCCGGGTCGTCGTGGCCAAGAACGGCGAGTTCGCTGCCGGGCTGCGGCGGGGCTCGTACAAGATCACCGCTAGGTCGACGGGCAAGCCCGCGCTTGCCGGCATTCTCGCCGCTCCCGAAACGACCCCTTTGTATATCACGGTCGACAAGCCGGTCTCCAAGCTGAATCTGTACCTGCCGCATTAGGCGTCGAAGCCCTCCCAGGGTGACTGACGGCACGTCGTCCCATCGCGCGTTACGTCCGGAGGCGTGGCGGCAGATGTCGACATCCCGGCGTGTAAACCACCGGGGAAACTCGGGACCTCGCTGTACCGCCGGCCTGCACCGCCCGCCATGCAGTGCGGTGCGGCGAGCCCTTGCGATCCGGTCGGGCCCGGCACGCTCCCGCCTTCTGCGGCCGCTTGGCGATACAATTCTCCCGGACGTCAGCGGGACCCTGCGGCGGTCGGCGTGCGTATGAATGACGGCCGTCGGGAATCCCCATGCTGCCCCCGCCGCAGTGCGAACTCCGGTCGGAAAGGAGGGTGGGCCCTTGCTCCGTGACGCCGAATCGACTCCGTCCGCCGCGGCTCCCGCCGGTGGTTCCGACGCAATCTCGCTGATCCTCGCTCAGGCCGGCCGCAAGCCGGAGGAGATCGCCTCGCTGGCGACGCTCGACGACGCCGACCGCACCGCCGAGGGGCAGTTCTCCGGCGAGGCCCCCACACTGGCCACGCTCTTTGGCACCGCGCAGGCCGCCGATCTCGACGCCGGCCGCTTCAGCCCAGCGCCGGAGGTTGCCGCCACGATGGCCGCCTGCCTCGAGTTCGTGATGGCGCGGAAGAAGGAGGGCACGCTGCTCGACCACGAGCGGATGCTCTTCCACGCCGACACGATCTCCGGCCTCGCGGCCCGCGGCTTCTTCGGCCTGGCCATCCCGAAGCAGTACGGCGGCAGCGGCGCGAAGCTCGGTGACCTGGGACCGCTGCTGCGGGCGCTCACGCTCGTGCATCCCGACCTCGCGGTCATGTTCGAGGTGCACAACTTCCTCGGGCCGGTCACGCCGCTGCTCGACTTCGGCACCGCCGCCCAGAAGGACCGCTACCTGCCGAAGATGGCCCGCGGCGAGCTGCTCGGATCGTTCGCGCTGACGGAGCCCGGCGCGGGGGCCGACCCGAGCCGGCTCTCGATGACTGCCCGCCGCGACGGTGACCGCTGGCTGGTCTCCGGCGTGAAGTGGCCGATCACCAACGTGCTCTACGGCGGCCTCTGCATCCTCGTGCTCAAGCTGGAGGAAGAGGGGCTGCCGGCCGGCCGCGACTCCGCGATGCTGATCTTCGAGGTGCCCCGGCACGACACCGATCACTTCACGATGATCCGCAACCGGCTCAACGCCTTCGACTACCTGTGGAACGCCCGGTTCCGGCTGACCGACTGCCCGGTGCCCGTCGACAACCTGCTCGGGCCGCCGGGCAAGGGGCTCGCCCAGGCCTTCAGCTCGCTGGCCAAGGGCCGCGGGGGTATCTGCGTCAACAGCGCCGTGAAGATCTTCCGCATCATCGCGCAGTTGTCGAAGGATCCCGCGGCCCAGGGTGCCCAGGCGGCTCAGGCGGCCGATCCGCGCGAGCGATCCGCGTCGGCGACGCGGGATCGCGGCGGCTGGCTGTCGTTTCGCAGCACGTTCGGCCGGCCGCTCGGGGAGGCGCCGCGGATCCGCACCTGGATGGGCAAGGGCGTGACGCACGCGCTCGCCAGCCGGGTGCTCGGCGACATCTGCTTCCGGCTGGCGGCCAACGGCGTCCGCGACGAGACGATGGGTATGATCGCCAAGGTCTACGCCACGAAGTCGCTCCTCGAGATGGCGATCCGCGGCTACCAGGTGCAGGGCGGCAGGTCGGTGCACGTCGACGAGCGACGGGAGGCGGCCCGCCGGCACGAGCGGCTCCCCGCCGAACGCGTGCCGATCGAAAACTACATCGGCGAGAACATGCACGAGTTCGCCATCGCCACCGTCTACGAGGGACCAAACCCCGTGCTGGCCGACGTCGGCGCCCCCAACGCCATGACCCGCGGCATCCGCACACGGTATCTCGAGCCGATCGGCCTCGCTGAGGCGAAGGGCTCCTTCGGCCTGGTCCCCAAGGCGGCCTTCGGGCTCTTCGTGGCGAAGACGGTGCTCGGGTCGTTTCTGCCCTGGCAGGGGTCGCTCGAGGGCCTCGCGAACCTCACGCCGTCGCGACGAAAGTGGATCGGCCGCGGCTTCCGCCGCAACCGGGTCCTGGGCCGCCGCATCCTGCTGGTCATCGCCCGCTATCAGAGATCGTTCATCGAGGAGAGCTTCTTGCTGGGGGACGAGGGGGGCGTCTTCGAACAGCTCTGCGCGTCGACCGCAGCGCTCGCCTACGCCATCGCGCTCGCCGACAACCACCCCGAATACAAGCTCGTCGCCGAGGCGCTCGACCTCGAGGCCGAATCGCTCCTGCGCGGCCGATCCCCCACGTCGGCGCTACAGCGGCTCTGGGCCGAGATCGGCCGGCTGGTGATCGATCCCGCCTCCACGCTCCACCGCGACCTGATCGCCGACATCGAGGTCAGCCAGATCCCGCTCGACCCGCGGTCGGTCGGAGACTACATCTGAGTCCTGCTGTCTGAGCCCTGCGCGACCCACCCCTGACCAGAGCCCGTGACGAACGCCGCATCCGTGAGGGGCTGCCCGTGCCCCGAGAGCCGGTGTAGCTGACAAGCGCAGCCCGGGCACCGATCCGCCGCAGGCGGATTGGTCGTGCGGAGCGAAGTCAGCTTCGAGTGAGCGGAGGCCAGGATGGCCGCAGCGAACGTCCGGCGACGGGGCACGGGCAGCCCCGAACCGTCGCGATCACCACGCCCTGAACCGCCCCCTCGGAGACCACCCATGCCCGATTCCGTCCTCGTCGAATCGCTTCGTCCCGGCGTCGCCCTGCTCACACTCGACCGCGCCGACCGCCGCAACGCCCTCTCGATCGCCCTGCTCTCCGACCTCGTCCGCCAGCTCGACGGCCTCCATGCCCGGCGCGAGGCCCGGGTCGTGATCCTGCGGGGCGCGGGCCCGGTCTTCTCGGCCGGCCTCGACCTCGCCGAGGCGGCGAACCCCGACCTCGTCGAGGAGTCGGCCCACAGGGTGTCGGCGGCGCTGCACGCGCTGAAGCACTCGCCGCTCATCTCGATCGCCGCCGTGCACGGCGGCGTCTATGCGGGCGGCGCGGGCCTGATGGCGGCCTGCGACATGGCGGTGGCCGCGGCCGATGCGAAGATCGGCTTCCCAGAGGCGCGGCGCGGCCTGCTCCCCGCGCTCATCACCGACGTGCTCCGCGGCAAGGTCCGCGGCGGCGACTTGGCCGAGCTGTTCCTCGTGGGCGATGCGATCGACGCCGAGCGGGCCCGGGCGATCGGCCTCGTGCAGCGGGTGGTCCCGGCGCACCGGCTCATGGACGAGGCGCTGGCACTGGCCGACGGCGTGCTGGCAGGAGGGCCGCAGACGATCGAGCACACCAAGGCGCTCCTCCGCGCCGCCTACGCCCACTCCTCCCAGGCGGAGATGAGCCCGATCGCGGAGCACCTCGCCGCCCGCCGCAGTCCCGAGGCCGCCGAGGGCCTGCAGGCCTTCATCGAGAAGCGTCCGCCGGTCTGGGGCTCATGAGCCGGACCGGGCGGTGAGCCGCTGCTGCCATGCATGATCGTCAGCCCTTGGCCGACGCGGCACCGAGGGCAGATTGACGATCGATGTACGGACGTATATCATTGTCATGACTTCGGCATCACGTGATTTCAAAGTCTTGCACGAGAGGTGGCTCGATGACCACGGCGACGTTTCGTGACCTGCTGCGGCAGCTGCCGTTTCGTCCTTTTCGACTGGTCATGTCGAGTGGCGAGTCATACGACGTGCGGCACCCGGAGATGGCCTGGGTCACGAAAAACGACATCCTCGTCGGCATCGATCTGGCTGAAGACGGCACGCCGGCCGAGTTTCGCATCTGCCCGATGTTTCACGTGGCGACAGTGGAGCCGATCGGCATCGATTCCCGCGCCGGCTGACGGCGTGGCGACGATGATCCGGGCCGCTATGCCGTCTCGATCCGCGCCACGTCCTCGAGACCGAGCTCCACGACGCTGATCTCCCGCATCCGGAACTTCTGGACCTTGCCCGTCACCGTCGTCGGGAAGGCGTCGACGAACTTCCAGTAGTGCGGCACCTTGAAGTAGGCCAGCCGCGCGTGGCAGAACTCCTTCAATTCCTCGGCGGTCGCCTGCCGGCCGTCGCGGAGGCAGACCCAGGCCATCACCTGCTCGCCGAACTTCCGATCGGGCACGCCGATCACCTGCACGTCGCGGACGGCCGGGTGCGCGTAGAGCGCCTCCTCGATCTCCCGCGGGAAGATGTTCTCGCCGCCGCGGATCACGAGATCCTTGAGCCGTCCCGTGATCCGGAAACAGCCGTTGGGCTCACGGAGCGCGAGGTCGCCCGTGTGCAGCCAGCCCTCGGCATCGATCGCCCGGGCCGTCATCTCCGGCATCTTGTAGTAGCCGAGCATGACGCCGTGGCCGCGGGCGCAGAACTCGCCCGCCTGCCCGTCGGGAAGCGGCCGGCCCGATTCGGGATCGACGATCCTCGCCTCGCAGCCCGGCAGTACGCGGCCCACGGTGCCCACCCGCAGCTCGATCGCGTCGTCGAAGCGAGTCTGCGTGACCAGCGGCGACGCCTCGGTCTGGCCGTAGCCGATCGTCATCTCCGCCGCCCCCATCTCGCCGGTCACCCGCTTCATCAGCTCGATCGGGCAGGGGCTGCCCGCCATGATCCCGGTGCGCAGCGACGCGAGGTGGCGCCGCGGAAAGTCGGCGTGCTCGAGCATCGCGATGAACATCGTCGGCACGCCGTACACCGCCGTGCAGCGCTCCGCCTCGATCGCCGCGAGCGTGGTGTCGGCGTGGAACACGTCCGCGGGGAAGACGAGCGTCGCGCCGTGCACCAGCCCGCAGAGCGAGCCGAGCACGCAGCCGAAGCAGTGGTAGAGCGGCACCGGCACGCAGATCGAGTCGCGTGAGGAGAGCCGCTGGCTCGTGCCGGCGTAGAAGCCGTTCAGGAGGATGTTGCGGTGCGAGAGCGTGGCCCCCTTGGGCTGGCCGGTCGTGCCGGAGGTGAATTGGATGTTGATCGGGTCGTGGCACGCGCAGGCCATCTCGGCCCGGGCGAGTTCGACGGGCGGCACGGCGTCGGCCAACGCGAGAAAGTCTTCCCAGGACCGCGCCCACGGCGCCGTCTCGCCCCGCAGCTGCACGACCGCCTGCAGATGCGGGAACGTCTGGCTGTCGATGCGGCCGGCCCTGCTCGTCGCCAGCTCCGGTACCGCCTCGACGAGCGACGCGAGGTAGTCGGTCGACTTGAAGCGGTCGATGACCGCGAGCAGTTTGATGTCGGCCTGCCGCAGGACGAAGGCGAGCTCGGCGGGCCGGTAGGAAGGGTTTACCGTGACGAGCACGGCGCCGATCCGCGCCGTCGCGAGCTGCAGCAGGAGCCACTGCGGCACGTTGGTGGACCAGACCCCGACGTGGTCGCCGTGCCGCACGCCCAGGCCCAACAGCGCCCTCGCGACGCGGTCGACCTCGCGGTCGAGCTCGGCCCAGGTCGTTCGCCAGCCGCACGCCGCGAAGACGGCGGCGGTCCGGTCGGGCACGCGGCGGCTCGTCTCCCGCAGCACTTGGCCGATGGTGAGGCCGTCGACCCAGGGTGCGGCCTCTTCGGCCAGCGGCGCCGCGAGGTCCGCCTCGCGGAGTGGCATCGCGAGCGCTGCCTCGGCCAGCGCCTTCCCCTGGGCATCGGTGCGGATGCCTCGCCGCAGGACGCCGTGGAGGATGAAGTTCAGGCCGGCGAGGTTCGGCAACGGGTGCCGCTCGATCTTCGTCACGCCGAGCGGCGCGAAGTGCCGCGTCATCCGGTCTGCGCTGAGCCACTCGACGAGCCAGGGATAGTCGTCGGGCGACCGTGCGAGGATGCCGACGTTGGCCGCCGTCCCCTTGTCGCCGCTGCGGCCGTGCGCGATCTCGGCGAGCGTCACCGCCCGCTCGCGGGGCACGGCCAGCCGGGCCGGCAGGGCGACGGCGGCCCGCGGACCGCCGCCGACGAGTGTTGCCGGCGGCCAGTGCGCCGCGGTGGCCCGCGCGCCGAGCGTGTCGGCGGTCGCGAGCGTGTCGACCTGGGTCTCGACCTGCGCGGCGTCGATCAGACAGGGCCAGTAGCGGAAGACGGGATGCACCCGCGGCCTCCCTTCGGCGTAGCCCGTCGTCCCCTGGGGCCCGGCCGTCACCAGAGGCATGAGCTCGCGGGCGAACGCCTCGACCGCGTCCCGCGCCTCCGCCTCGACTGCGATCCGCAGCACGGTCTCCCGAGCGTCGGCGCCGGTCGCGACGATGCCCGCCACGGGCACGCTGCCCCCCTGCCCCAGGCACTCCACGATCGCGTCGCGATAGATCCAGCCCGCCTCGGCGAGCCGCCCGAGCACGATCCGGCCGCACCGCTCCGCCTTCACCCGCGCGTGGTCGCCGACGATCGTGAGCGTGCCGGCCGCTCGAAAACCGTCGCGGTGCGTGGCGCTCACCTTGAGTGTCGCCGGCCGCGGCCCGCCCCGCGAGCCGGTGACCCGGACGCGGTCAGCGCCGTCCTCCTCGACCGTGAGGTCGAGGAACGACACGCACACGTCGGGGCTCACGTAGCGTGTCGGGTCGCCGATCTCGTAGATCAGCTGCTCCTGCACCGTGGCGGCGGTCACCGCGCCGCCGGATCGCGGCGACTTCGTGATCACGCACTGGCCCTCGCGATCGACCTCGGCAATCGGAAACCCGACGTGGGCCGGATCGGGCAGGTCGAGCCAGTCGGTGGCGATGCCGCCTGTCACCTGCGTGCCGCACTCGAGGAGATGGCCCGCCACGGTGGCGCCGGCGAGGCGGGCCCAATCGTCGAGCGTCCAGCCGAAGGCGTGGACGCACGCACCGACGACGAGCGACGGATCGGCCACGCGGCCGGTGATCACGATGTCGGCGCCGGCGTCGAGCGCCCGGACGATTCCCGCGCAGCCCATGTAGGCGTTGGCCGTCACCAGCCGGTCGCGGACGGTCGCGAGCGGCTCCCCCGAGTCGAGGTTTGGGAACTCGTCCGCTCCGCCGTCGCGCAGCAGCTGCAGGACGTCGTCGCCGGAGACGACGCCGATCGTGAGCGGCCGGCAGCCCGCCTGCTCGAGCGCCGCCCGGCAGGCCGCCGCGCAGGCCGCGGGGTCGAGCCCGCCCGCGTTGGCGACGAGCCGGCAGCGGCCACCCGCGGCCCAATACTCCGCCAGCTGCCGCACCACCTCCACAAAGTCGCCTGGGTAGCCGAGCCGCGGATCCCGCTCCCGCTGCAGGGCGAGGATCGACATCGACACCTCGGCGAGGTAGTCCATCGTGAGGTAGTCGAGGCCGGGCTCCTGCGCGAGGAGATCACGGGCCGCCGAAGGGCGGTCTCCCCAGAACGCCTGCGCGTTGCCGATGCGGACGACGTTCTTCACACGTCCCTCTCGATGCACCGCGGCCGAGCGAGATCGCCGGGCCGGATCACGGCCAACGCCGCCGCCAGCCAGGCCCGCGTCTCGTGCGGTGCGATGACAGCGTCGACCCAGCCCCGCGCCGCCGCGAAGCGGATGTCGGTCTCCTCCTGGTAGGTCTGCCGGATCGAATCGCGCAGCTCCGCCACCTGTTTCTCGGTGAGCGGCGTGCCCGACTTCTCGGCGTCGCGCACCCGCAGCGACAGGAGCGTGTCGGCCGCCTGTGTGCCCCCCATCACGGCGTAGCGGGCGTTCGGCCACGCGAGGATCAGCGCAGGATCGTACGCCCGGCCACACATCGCGTAGTGCCCCGCGCCGTAGGAACTGCCGATGATCACGGTGAACTTCGGCACGGTGGCGGTGCTCATCGCTCGCACGAGCTCGGCGCCGGAGCGGATGATGCCCGACTGCTCCGCCTGCTTGCCCACCATGAAGCCCTGCACGTCCTGCAGGAACACCAGCGGCACCCGGTTCTGCTCGCAATCGCCGACGAACCGCGCGGCCTTCTCGGCGGCATCGCCGTAGAGCACGCCGCCGATCTGCACCTCGCCACGGGCGTCGGTCGCACGGCGGCGGGCGTTGGCCACGATGCCCGCCGGCCGGCCCCCGATCCGCACGTAGCCTGTGACGAGCGTCCGGCCGAACTCGGGCTTGAACTCCTGGAAGCTTGCCGCGTCGACGATGCAGTCGAGCACGTCACGGATCTCGTATTCGCCGCGTCCGTCGGCCGGCACGATGCCGTACACATCCTCGACGCTCCGCTTCGTCCGCGGCGGCGGCTCGGCGACCACCGCCGCGGCACTCCGTGACGGCAGCAGGGAGACGAGCGACCTGAGCCGCGCGAGGCAGGCGGCATCGTCCTTCTCGCGGAAGTCGACGGTGCCGCTGATGGCCGCGTGCATCGCCGCGCCGCCGAGCTCCTCGGGGTCGACCGTCTGCCCAACGGCGGCCTTCACGAGCGCGGGGCCGGCGAGGCAGAGCTGGCTCCCCTCCGTCATCAGAATCTTGTCGCAGAGCACGGGCAGGTAGGCGCCGCCGGCGATGCAGTTACCCATCACGGCGGCGAACTGGGGAATGCCCTCGGCCGAAAGCACGGCGTTGTTGCGGAAGATGCGGCCGAAGTCGTCCTCGTCGGGAAAGATCTCGTCCTGCAGCGGCAGGAAGACGCCGGCGGAGTCGACGAGATAGACGACCGGCAGCCGCAGACGGTGGGCGATCTTCTGGGCCCGGATCAGCTTCTTCACCGACTGCGGGAACATCGCCCCCGCCTTCACCGTGGCGTCATTGGCGGCGACCATGCAGGGCTGCCCGCCGATCGTGCCGATGCCGGTGACGACTCCCGCGGCGGGCACGTCGCCCCACTCCGGATACATCTTCCAGGCGGCCCAGAGACCGAGTTCGCGGAAGGGCTCGCCGGGGTCGAGCAGCCGGGCGAGCCGCTCACGGACCGGCAGCCTGCCGAGCTTCCGCTGCCGCTCCCGGCCGGCCTCGCCGCCGCCGGCCCGGAGGGTCTCCTCCTGCGGCTCGATCGCGGCGGTGGCTTCCCGCAGGCCGGCCATGGGTCGAATCTCCTGGGGGCTGCCGGCCGGCCGTATCGGTGGCGCGAGACCGCAAACAGTGGGCGACGACGGTCGGGTGGACGCCCTCCGCACGCAATTGTCCTGCCGATGACCTGTGTCTGGCAAGCGGGCCGGGCATGGGCCGCGCACACCGGCTGTCAGCCGCCGCGACCCCGGCCGGAAGGCAGGCCCATCTGCTGCCGGCGCTCGTCCATCACGCGGCGGTACTCAGCGCTCTGTGCTCGCTGTTCGGCGGTGCTCGAGTCGATCCGCTGCTTGGCGCGGGCGTTGCGACCGTCCTCGGAGCCACGGCCGCCACCCTGGCCTCCGCCACCCCGCTGGCCACCACCACCGCCACTGGGAGGACCGCCGCCGCCACGCTGTGGGGCACCGCCCGCCATCTGTTGTCCGCCGCGGCCCTGGCCGTTGCCGCCGTTGCCTCCCTGTCCGGCCCGGCTGGCCCGCTGCTCCTGCCAGGCCTTGCGTCGCGCCTCATCAGCCTTGATCCGTCGGTCGAGTTCCGCCCGCCGCTCGTCGGCCGGCAGCGCGAAGTACGACTGGAGTTCGGCACGCTCGCGGGCGCGGAAGAGCCGATCCATCTCCGCCCGCACCTGCTCCCGCGACCGCTCCGGCATGTCCCGCATCTTCTCGAACATCGGCCCGAAGCTGCTGCCTTCGTAGCTCATCGGCGCCTCGTTGCGGGCCACCCGCCGGAGCTCGCCGATCTGCTGGTCGACCATGGCGCGGATCTCCAGCACCTCCTTCGGCGTCGACGAGAAGAATCCCATGAGCCACAGGATGAGCAGGGCGAGGATCGCGGCCACCGTCAGCCCGATCGCGACCTTCTGGACCATGCCGCCCGATCCCTCCTCGCGGTTCGCCGTCAGGGCATCGAGCATCCGCCTTTGATCCGCCGTCATCGTCGCCATGTCGTCACCTCACTCAACTCACCTTCCGTCGACCGCCAGTCGCATCGGACACTCGAGCATACCCGGTGCCCCCGCGCGCAGCCCGGCGTTCAACGCCCCACCACGGTGAAGGTTTCGGCCGACCCGCCTGACGGAACCGCACGATCGCCCGCTGGAGCGGCCTGCCTTTCGCAAAACTTCGCCGATCTCCGCGTCGCTGGCCCGCAGAGCCCAACCTCCGAAAAACCCGGCCGCCCCGTAGGAATGAGGGGCTCGCGACATCCTCGTGCCAGGGAAGGCCCGCCGGCCCGGCGGCGATCGCTTCCCGCTGGAACGCTACGCTGCACGCAGATGCCCTCGAGGTTCACGGGGCAGCGCGGAGCACAGACGTGTCGATCCCAGACTTTCCACCGCCGTTCCTGCCGTCCCCGTGGCTGTGCAATCGCCACGCGCAGACGATCCTGGCGGCGACGGCGCGTCGACCACCACACCTCCCGACACTGCGACGGCAGCGGATCGAACTCGACGATGGCGACTTCATCGACGTCGACGTGGCGTCGCCGCAGGCCGGGCTCGAGCCGATGTCCTGGGTGCTCGTGCTCCACGGCCTCGCCGGCTCGTCACGCTCCCCCGCCGTCTGCGGCATGGCCGCGGCGCTCGTGGCTGCCGGCCACGAGGTGTGCCTCATGAACTATCGCGGCTGCTCGGACGAGCCGAACCGGCTGCCCCGGTCCTATCACGGCGGCGCCTCCGACGACGTGCTGGCGATCATGCAGCGGCTCTGCGCCGCGCGTCCGGTCCGCCCCTTCGCCGCCGTGGGCTTCTCGATCGGCGGGAACATGCTCATGAAGCTCATGGGCGAGGATGCGGCGCGGCTGCCCGCCCCGCTCGCGGCGGCGGTCGCCATCTCGCCTCCCTTCGATCTGGCCCGCTGTGCCGCGTTCCTCGACCGGCCGTTCCGGCCGCAGGGCGTCTATCGCCACGCGCTGTTGCGCGTCCTGCGCCCGAAGGCGCTCGACACGCTCTCGCGGTTTCCGGGCTGCATCCCCGCCTCTGTCGCCGATCTGCGGGCGGCCGCCACGTTTGCGGCGTTCGACGGCATCTACACCGCGCCGATCCACGGGTTCGAGGACGCCGCCGACTACTGGCACCGTGCGTCGGGAGGCCGCTTTCTCGAGAGCATCGATCGCCCGATGCTCATCCTCTCCGCGGCGGACGATCCGTTTTTTCCGGCGGACTACGTGCCCCGCGACGCGATCGCCGCCAATCCCCGCCTGACACTCGCCCTCGCGGATCGCGGGGGGCACTGCGGCTTCGTGTCGGGCCCGGCCTGGTCGCCCACGTTCTGGGCGGAGCAGGCCACCGTGGCCTACCTCGCGTCGCACCTCGCCTCGTGACCGCGGTGGCTGCCCGCCCCGCCACCGCTCTGTGGTCGAGGTGCGCGCGGAGTCGCAGCAGCGGACGCACGCACGCGCAGGAAGACCTCTTCACTTTTCGCCCCGCGGGCCGTAGAAGTCGACATGCTCGCCGACATCCCGTCCGCAGAGTCGTCCGCAGACTGCCGTACGCCCGGAACCGGTCAGGAGATCCGCCCATGAGTGACACCGCTTCCGACGCCGATGAACTCGCCACGCAGCTGAAGTCCACCGACCTCGAGCTGCGCCGTGCAGCGGCCGAGATCCTCTCCCGGATGGGCGAGGACGCGGCGCCGGCTGCCGTCGCCCTCGTGCGGGTCTGCAGCGACGTCGACGAGCAGGTCCGCGAGCACGCCGTGGCGGCGCTCGAAGACCTCGGACCACCGCCGGCGGACGCGATCGCACAGCTCGTGGCTCTCGTCGATCACAAGGACCCGCTCGTCGGATACTGGGCGACCACGCTGCTCGGGCGGGCGGGAGAGGATGCGGAGTCTGCGGTGCCGGCGTTGACGAAATGCGTCGACTCGACGGCCGATCTCGCGGTCAGGCAGAGGGCGGCATGGGCGCTCGGAAAGATCGGGCCCGCAGCCGCGGCGGCCCGCGATGCCCTGACCAGGGCCGCCGGTCAGGCCGACCCCCGGCTGGCCCGGCTCGCGACCGAGGCGCTCGAGGAGATCGGGGGCTAGCCGGCTCCCGCAGCCTGGGGAGCCGGACCGTCCCGCAGGAACGAGCCGAACCGACGCCCCGGCTGCTGCCGATAGAGAGTGCACGGGACCGGCCGACGTCGGCCGCCATGGAGGGCGGCCGGACCAGGTTCCGCACCGCCCGCGACGGTCGCGCGGCGCACGACGGGGGCGGCGGTGACGGCAGAGTCACGAGCACCGTTGCGGCGCCGCATCGCCGGCCGACGGCGCAGCGGCGTTGCCACTCCACCGCCGGGTGTCACGACCGGCGCGGCCTCCCGATGCCCCGTCTTCAGGGGCCTCGTTGTCGAGAGCCTCGTCGTGATGTGCGTCGTTGTGATGCCGTCCGCGGCAGGAACGGCGTGGGCCGGTGATCTCGTGCCCATCAGCGGTGCCGCCGCTGCCACAGCCGCCCCGTGGTCGCCCTCGCTCGTGCCGATCGACGCCTCCGCAGTCGGCCGCGGTTCCATGCCGCCGTCGGGCGTCATTCCCCTGGCGTCATCCGCATCCCTGCCCGGCCCGGCGCCGGTGGCGTCGGGCCTGCCGCCGCTGCGACCGATCACGATGCCGACGCTGCCGCACCCGATCAGCCCGGAGCGTGTCAGCGCGGCGCGGCACGATCCCGGTGCGTTGGCGCCGCAGCAGCCGCTCGCCACGATTCGGTCGATACCGCTCCCGCCGGTAGAGCCATCCCGCACCGCGGGGCTGGCCGCACTGGGACTCGCGCCGATCCAGCCGGGGCAACCGCTCCGCTCGCTGCCGGTCGTGGAGCAGCCACGGATGCCGCCAGCCACGCCGCAGCCGCCGATCGCCGCAGCCGCCACGGCGGTCACCTCGCTGCCCGTGCCGCGGCCGGTCTCCTACGCACCGCTGCCAATCCCCGCCCAGCCGTCGCTCATGCAGCCGGCAGCATCCGCGCCGCAGGTCGCCGCCGCACCACTGCCGCCGCCGTTGCCCGTTGCGACACTGCCTCCGCCGCTGCCTGTTGCGTCACAGCCCGTGGCCCCGCTGCCTGTCGGCCCGCTGCCGGTCGCAGCCGTGCCACTGCCCGTGCCGGCCGCCGCCCCCGCGGCTGCATTGCCGCCCGCGCTCCCATCCTCCGCACCGATGGCCTCCGCACCGATGGCCTCCGCACCGATGGCCTCCGCACCGATGGCCTCCGCACCGATGGCAGCCGCGCCGATGGCAGCCGCGGCAGGATCGCCCACGTCGGCGGGCCCGCTCGCACCGGCCGCGGCGTCCGCTCCGGCCAGCCCGGCGGTATCGGGCCCCGGCAAGCCGACCGACTCCGTCATGATCGCCAGCTTCAACATCCAGGTGTTCGGCGAATCGAAGCTCGCCAAGCCGCAGGTGGTCGACGTGCTCACCAAGGTCGTGCGGCAGTTCGACATCGTCGCCGTGCAGGAGGTGCGGGCGAAGTCAGACAGCGTCGTCCCGACGTTCGTGTCCAAGATCAACGCCGACGGCAGCCGCTACCAGTTCGTCATCGGGCCGCGGCTGGGCCGCACGGTGAGCAAGGAGCAGTACACGTTCATCTACGACAGCAACCGGATCGAGCTCGACCCGTCGTCGGTGGGCACGCTGCCCAACCCCGGCGACAAGTTCCACCGTCCGCCGCTGCGAGCCCGGTTCCGCGTCCGCACGAATCCGCCCGAGGCGGGCTTCAGCTTCTGGCTCGTCGACATCCACACCGATCCCGACGAGGTGCCGCAGGAGGTCGACGCCCTGGCCGACGCGTTCGTGTCGATGCGGTCGTTCCGACCGGACGAGGACGACGTCATCGTGCTCGGCGACCTCAACGCCGGGCCGCCGCAGTTCGGCAGGATCAAGCAGATCCCCGGCATCGGCTGGGCCGTGTCGGGCGTCACGACCAACACGCGGCGGTCGAAGACCTACGACAACCTCATCTTCGACCGCACCGTCACCACCGAGTACACCGGCCGCTGGGGCGTGCTCGACCTGCAGGACACGTTTCACATCCCGCTCGACAAGGCCCTCGAGGTCTCAGACCACAACCCGGTCTGGGCCGCCTTCAGCCCCTGGGAGGCGCGGCAGATGGCGGGCCAGACGGCGCCGCCGAGGTAGCGACACGAGGACGCCGCCGACCTGGACGCCGCCGATCTGGCGGCGCACAGCGGTGATCGGGCGGGTGGGCATCCCGGCTACCGCGCCGACCGCGTCATCCGGAACGTGCCGTCGTCCTTCTTCGACGTGTAGTCGGCGGTGAACCGGCCGTCCGTCGCCGTGGCACGGTACGAGAACGTGCCGAAGAGGCGGCCGAGGTAGGAGCTGCCCTCGAGGATCAGCTCGTCGCCCCTTTCCTCGACGACCGTGAGCGTCACCGTGTACCGGAACGGGATCACCTTGAGGAACCTGCCCGTGAACTTCACGCGGTACTCCGTGTCGCCGCACCGCGTGAACATCGCGTTCAACGGGCCGGAGTGCCCGCTCGTGCAGCTCTCCCACGAGCCGGTCCAGCAGCCGGTGAGGTCGGTGGCCAGCGCGGTGGTCGTCGCCGAAAGCACGAGCGCGAGTCCCACGATTCCAAAGATTTCCCATCGCAGGGCGTGGCACCGCCGGCCGAGCGGCCGAACACGATGCCTGCGAGCCCTCGCGGCTCCCGATTCTACCAGACCGTTCACGGGGCTTCTCCTCGCAGCAGTGCATCAGCGGACGTCTGCCAGGAGCGGCGCGTCACCCTCGGCACACAGTCACGATGATTCAGGCCGCGCGGGAATCAAGCGGTGATCATCTGGGCGGGCGGCCGCTGCGGTCCCCGCTCAGCCGCGGGCCGCCCGCGGTGCCCGGCCAGAATGTGAGGCGACGCCGATCAGCAGGTGGATCCAGCCGCCGCCGCCGGCGTGCGGCCGCACCCGTTCCTCCGTAACGTCGAATCCGGCCGCCTGCATCCGCGCCACGCAGGACGGGTCGGGGCCCGCCGACCAGATCGCCAGGCAGCCGCCCGGCCGCAGTGCCGACCGGGCCGTCGTCAGGCCGCGCGCCGTATAGAGCCCGTTGTTGGCCGACGTGCTCAGGCCGCTGGCGCCGTTGTCGACGTCGAGGATCACCCCGTCGAACCGGCCCGGGCTCGTCCGCAGCAGGTCCGCCACGTCGCCGACCACGATCTTGACCCGTGCGTCGCCCAGCGCGTCGGCCGCGAGGCCGTACTCCGGCGTCTGGTTCCACCGCACCACCGCCGGCACGATCTCGGCCACCACCACACGGTCGTCGGCGCCGAGCCGGCCGAGCGCCGCGCGCAGCGTGAACCCCAGGCCGAGGCCCCCGATCAACAGCCGCCGACCGCGGCCGGGCATGCGGCCGCACACCGCCTCGGCGAGCTGCTCCTCGGAGTGATGCTGCCGGGTCGACATCAGCTCCACGCCGTCGACGCGGATGGCGAACGCACCATCGTGCTCGTGCAGCGTGAGCGGCTTTCCGTCGGGCGTCGTGGCCCGATCGCGGAGGATCGTGGGCTTCATGACGGCGTGCGGCGGCGACCGCCGTCCCAGGCACGATTTCGCGGCGGCGGCTTTCGCGGCGGACCGCTCACGGCCCGTCGATCGGCACGAGTTCGAGATCGCGGGTCACGCCGCCGGACGTGACCGCCACGGCGTGCGGTGTCGCCGAGAAGGCCGCCACCGCCGCCTCGAATCGGCTGCCGTTCACGCCCACGGTCCACCTCGCGCGGAGCGAGTCCTTGTCCACGTTGCCCCTGATCGGCAGGACGGCGTCCGAGATCGCGTCGTAGAAGGTGCCCCTGATCACACCGGAGCGATCGACCGCCAGTTGCTGATAATTGTGGCCCGTGGCACCGCCCGGCGGCGTCACGGCAAAAACACCGAGCGGCAGCCACTCGTCGGCCGCGGCCCCATCCTCGCCCTGGCCCGACGGGAGGACGAGCACGCTACGGAGCCCGTCGGCATCCGGCGCGGAGGCGGTTTGGACTGGTGCTTGGGCGGAAGCCGGCGTCACGGTGCCGGTGGCCGCCGAGCCGTCGGCGCGGACGACCGGTTGGCCGATCCACTCAGTGACGGTGGCGACGTCGGCGACCTTCCAGGGGGTCGTCGGGATGCGGGCGGGCTTCCAGGCTTCGGGGTGCTGTGCATACCACGCGGTCGAGAAGGCAGTCGCTGCGCCGGCGGGCAAGCCGGCGGCGGCCGCCGGGGCGGGCCGCGGCGCAGGGATCTCCTCGACGCCGCCCGCAGCCACAGGCTTTGCCACGGGAGCCTGCGCCGCGTTGGCCACGGCCGCGTCGGCCGACGGCGCGACACGAGCCGTCTGCGGCACGCTCGCAGACGGGGGCCTGCTCACGGGTGGCGCGACGCCGGCGGGCGGCGCGGGTGTGGGTGCAGCAGACGGTGCGGGTGCCGAAGACGAAGCAACGCCAGGACTGACCTGCGCCGTCGCCGGCGTGGTCGCACGGCCCACGATCACGGTGGGCGGCGGCACGATGCCCGGGAATGGCGGCAGGACCACCACGCCCGGCGGGCCGAGCCTCCGCCACGCCCTGGGCGGCGCAGGCACGGGGGCCACGACGATCACCGCGGGCGGCCCGATGACGACACCGCGTCTGGCAAGCCGGCGTGCCGGCGATCCGAGCGCGACCTCCGGGGCGACGAGGCCTCCGACGACGAGCACGACCGCCACATACCGCAGGCTCTGCGCACATCCGTGATTCACGGGGACACTCCTTCGGGCGGAAACAAGGACAGGCATGACTTCCTCACGGACGGTCCGCCGACACACGAACCGCAGACGATAGCGTAGGACACCTGCGCCGCGGCCGCCAAGACGTGGGTGCGCGGGATTCCACCGCCGGGTCGCCTTCACGGCTCGCCTCGGCCGTGCGGCTATTTCTTCACCGGAGCGTCGTCGCCCGCGGGGCTGGCTGCCGTCCGCGGCGTGACGATGGCGTCGAGCCACGCGGCGACCCGGGCACGGAGCGTCTGCTCCCACCAGGCGTCGAGGGCGGGCTGCAGCACGTCCGCCGCATCGACGGGCGTCTCGTGGGACCGCAGCGCATGCACCAGCGGCAGCAGCAGATCCGGGTCGCCGCAGGCCGACCGCCCCAGGTCGCGGGCCGCGTCGTCGTCGAACGACCGCAGGACCGACACGCAGCAGTCGTCGATCCCGTACCGCTCGAGCGCCTGGAGGAGCGGACGGCAGTCGGTGTGGAAGGCGACGGTGGAGAGCCGCTCCTGGCCGCGCAGCGCCAACGACCTGGCGACCGTCGGCACGGGGGCCATCGTGGCGGCGCAGGCATAGGCCAGCGGCCCGTAGTCGTCCTGCGTCATGAAGTCGGTCATCTCCCTGAAGATCGCGGGGTCGCCCGCCATTCCGCACGCGGCTGCACGCGCGAGCGACGCCGGCCACGAGTCACGGCCGCAGTGATCCTCGGTGCACTCCCACGCGAACGCCGCGATCTTGCGCGTGACCGCCTTCTTGACGGCCTGCGGCCCACCGGCCGCGTCATCCTGCGGAATCTCCAGCGGCTCCGGGCGCGGCGGCGCGGCGGCCCACACCGCCGCCACCGCCGCGTCGCACGGCGCGATCACGCCGTCGGCAAGGCAGCCGGCGAGGTAGCGGCGGACCGTGGTGACGACCGGCAGGATCGCGGCGACGAGGGATTCACCGAGCGGCATGCTCGCCGCCTCGGCCAGTCGGCCGCAGGCCTCGGCCACGCCGTCGGACGTGAGAAACTCGACCGCCGACGTGACCGGCGACGCATCCCGGAAGTGATTCGGGCCGGCCGCACGGCCGAGGGATGCGAGGGCGGCGGCCATGCCGCCGGCCCGTGCGTCGAGCAACACCTCGCAGCCACCGACGGCCAGCGAGAGCGGTTTGCCCGACGCGACGTCGAACCGGCTCGTCGCGGAGTCGGTGGCGATGACGAGCACTTCGCCCTCGAACGAGACCCTGGCGCCGCCCTCGTGCACCATGGCGAGGCACGCCACGGGCTCGATCTGCATCTCGAGCTCGACGCCGCCGTCGTCGGCGGCATCTCCGGCGGCCAGCCCGCAGCCGCACGAGAGGTTGCGCAGGTACTTCGGCGGCTCCCTTCCCGCCGCCTCGCGGGAGAGCGACAGGCCGATCGTCGCCGTCAGCCTCGTCCGCGTGGGCAGCGGCACGTCGAGCCGGCCCGCACTGCCGGGGGACAGCAGGCTGACCTGCGTGCCGCTGGCGACTAGCCCGCACGTCACGTCCGCCTCCGGCAGGGCCGTCAGCACGAAGCCGTCGGTCGGCGAGACGACCAGCCTCGCGGCGACGTCGGCAGAGGCCTCCCCAGCGGCACGGCGGCGCACGTCGACGACGAGGTCGCCGCGGCCCGTCGCCGAGACGATCCACTCGTGGAATCGCCGCATCGTCTCCTCGGCACGGGTGAGCGGCTCGGCCAGCGGCGTGGCCGGCGGATACTCCTCGAGGTCGAAGCGGGCGACCAGCGCCGCCGGATCGTCGGCGTCGGTCCGCAGGTCGACCTCGTGCCGCAGGAACCGCCCCGAACTCCTGAGCCTGTCCCGCCATGCGATCCGATCCCGCTCGGTCACCGGAGCGCCGACCATGATGCCGAGAAACGCCGCGAGGTCCTCCCTGCGGGTTTTGCATGCCGCGGACAGCTCGATCTCTCGCAGTGTCGCCTTCGGCGGCAGGTCCTTGATCGCGACGACCAGGTCGGCGACGCCGTCGGCCCGCCGCAGCGACACGTCGAACGCCTCATGCGTGCCCGAGGTGTCGATCCACTTCGAACGGACGGTCAGCGTCGCGCCGCCGCGCGGCAGCTTCCCGGACGACGTGCGCTCGACGAGCGGCGCGATCGCCAGATACCCCTCCTCGCGCAGGAATCTGGCCACCGCGACCCGCACCGACCGCTCGGCGATCGCGTCGCACGCCGCCGGCCCGCCCGGCGTCCACTCGGGGTCGAGCAGCGCGGCCGGACGGTCGCCGGTATCGACCCAGATCGTCTGCGTCGATCCATCGGGCCGATCGACCGACCGCGGCACCGCGTCGAGCGGCGGCTGACGAGTGGAGAGGAACCCGACGAGCCGCGTGGCGGTCTCCTCTGGCAGCCCCGTGACCTCGATGCGTCCAGCGGTGACTCGCTCCCCCTCGATCACGTCGAGCGCGAGCCGCTCCACGCCGGAGGACGACTCGACGGTCGCCCGCACCTGCGGCGTGGGAAACCCGGCCCGCTGCAGCGCCAGGGTCGCCTTGCTCACGACCGCCGCAATGAAGTCCTCGCGCGAGTCGTTCGGTCGCGACAGCCACGCGAGAGCGTCGTCGTCGACCAGCGCCAGCCGGAGTCGCTCCGGCTCGATCCGCGTCATGCCGCGAACCACGAGCCGCTCGTCCGCGCCGATGTCACCGACAGTGTCCGCCGGCGCTGTGCTCAGCAGCAGGAGCATCACCGTCGGGATCGCCGCCACGAGATGCATGCGGTGGAGCACTGCGGGTGCTGACACGGGCGGGCCTCCAGGGGACTTTGGCAGGGTAGGCGGAGCGTGTAGCAGCCACGCGCCGTCGGGAATATGCCAACGGCCGACGTCGACGGCCGACCGCCGCGACGCGTGCGTCAACCGCATTCGCCAGCCTGCCGTGACTCGCCACCCCGCCCCGTTTGCCGGCCCTGACGCGGCCTCTCGAGGCCACCGGCCCGGGCCGACGCCGCGTTACTCGCCGATCACCTTCACGAGGACCCGCTTGGGCCGGCGGCCGTCGAACTCGCCGTAGAAGATCTGCTCCCAGGGTCCGAAGTCGAGCCTGCCTTTCGTGACGGCCACGACGACTTCGCGTCCCATCACCTGCCGCTTCATGTGGGCGTCGGCGTTATCCTCGCCGGTGCGGTTGTGCGCGTAGCGTCGCGGGGAGGCGTCGAACGGTGCCAGCTCCTCGAGCCACTTTGCGTAGTCCTCGTGCAGGCCCGGCTCGTCGTCGTTGATGAAGACGGAAGCAGTGATGTGCATGGCATTGACCAGGCACAGACCTTCCTTGATCCGCGACCGTTCGACGATCTCCTCGATCTGCGGCGTGATGTTGAGAAACGCCATGCGGGCAGGGATCGTGAAGGAGAGGTGCTCGGTGAGGGATTTCATGGAGATGTTTTCGGAGTGCCGTGTCGGACGCCGGCACTGTACACGCTGCAGCAACCGCGATTGGCGCCGCAGTCTGCATTCGCGGAGCCTGTCCTGTCGGAATCGCCTGGCACAGAGGTGTGCGTCACAGCCGCGACGCCCCCAGTTGCGGCTGCAGGCAGCCGTTTTTTCCTGCCCGGCGGGTCCCGCCCGGCCGCTGCCTTGCCGGTCCTCGCCCCCCCTCATACCGTTTGCGGCCCCCGGGAAGGCCGGCCCGCGTCCGGGCCGTCCACTCCATGCCCCGGGGTTCTCAGAGGGTTTCTTCCATGCGTCTGGATTTCACGAGTCGGAAATGTGGCGTGCGCGTGCTGGCGGCCGTGGCCTTCGTCACAACGGTGGCGACCGGGTGGGATGCCGAGGCGGGCTGGCGACGGCATCACCGGCAGGCGTCGTGCTGCGAGCCGGTCTGCTGCGAACCGGTCTGCTGCGAACGGGTCGTCTATGAGCCGGTCTGCGAAACGGTCTGCGATCCGTGCCGCACCCCGGCCTATGCGAGCGTGTACGTCAGCCGGAGGGTCGAGTCCGCCTGCTGCTCCCGGACGGAATGGGGCTCCAGCGTGGTCCGCGAGACCGTGATCATGCCGGCGACCACGTGCTGCGACGGCCGCATCGTCGCCACGGAGCGGCCGGCGGAGGCGACGAGGGCCGTCGTGGCCGATGCCGCGCCGGCGGCCGAGCCGCGGCCGGCCGTCGCGAGGAGCGTCTTGACGTCGTCCACCCGCTGAGCCGCGGACGCCGCCTACCGAGGAGCATGCCCGCGCGGGATGGACGCCCCGCGCGGGATGCATCCTCGCAAGGGCGACCTCACAGAGGGATCACCGCGCTCCCGGGCGACGGCTGTCACGGTGCAGCGGTGCCGCGGCCCGGGATCACGCCCGCCGCGAGCAGCATCGTCGCGGCATGGATGTCGACGATCGCCTCGAGATCCTGGCAGTAGCCGCCGCCGCAGACGATCGCCAGGGGCGTGCCCGTGGCCCGGGCCGCGTCGAGCACCAGCCGGTCGCGGGCGAGCAGGCCGGCCTTCGTGAGCCGCAGGCGGCCGAGCCGATCCCCTTCGTACGGGTCGGCGCCCGCGATGTAGAGCACCAGGTCGGCCCGGGCCCGCGTGAACGACTCGGCGACGGCCGGCGCGAGCGACCGGAGATACGCGTCGTCGCCCGTGCCGTCCTCGAGCGGCACGTCGAGCGAGCCGGGCACCTTCCGCAGGGGGAAGTTGCGGGCGCCGTGGATCGACATGGTGAACACGGTCGGGTCGTTCGCGAAGATCTCCGCCGTGCCGTTCCCCTGGTGGACGTCGCAGTCGAGGATCAGCACCCGCTCGACAGCGCCGCGAGCCTGCATTTCCCGGGCCGCCACCGCCGTGTCGTTGAACACGCAGTAGCCCTCGCCCCAATCGGTGCCGGCGTGGTGCGTCCCGCCGGCGAGGCTCGCTGCGACGCCGTCCTCGAGCGCCGCGGCGGCGGCATCCACGGCGGCGCCGGTGCTACGCAGCGACCGCTCCACGAGTGCGTGGCTCCAGGGAAAGCCGATCCGCCGCACCTCGTCCCGCGAGAGCGTGCCCGCCATCACGCGGCCGAGGTAGTCGGCCGCGTGCACCCGCCGCAATTCGTCGTCGGTCGCGGCGTGCGGCTCGATGAATTCGAGCGCCGCGCCGGCGGCCGCATGCGCCTCGAGCCGCCGCCGCAGCAGCTGGTACTTGTCGATCGGAAACCGGTGCCCCTCCGGCAGCGGCAGGCGATAGCGGTCGCAGGGAAACAGGCGCATCGTGGCAGGCCTCGCGCGACGACCGCGATCACGGAGCCGGACATCGACCGCCGCGACCCGCTCTTCCGGGGCGACGGCTCGCGATCGGCAGTCGCAGCGTCGTCCGCCGGATGCAGTCTAGCTGGCTGTGGAAAAAGCCTTCCCTGGCCTTTTTCCACGAGGGCGAGCGGCGAAAAAGCCGAGGTTTTTCGGCGCCCGCCGCCGCCGCCTCCAGCGGCGGATGACTTTTTCCACCGACTGCTAGCTGCCCTGCTCGCCCTGGAATT
>JBILVO010000201.1:0-5517 GCA_044370415.1 Pirellulales bacterium | reverse complement strand
GAAGGACACGATGTCCGCAGCGAACGTCCGAGCGAGGGCCGGGGTTGCCCCGGGCCGGTTGGGCGAGTTGGTTACTCTGCGGTCACGATATTTCCGCGCTCGTGATGCTAAGCGGGCTCACTTCTGCGGGCCGAGGAGCCAGGCGAGCAGACCCTTTTGCACGTGCATGCGGTTGGCCGCCTCCTCCACCACCACGCTCTGCGGGCCGTCGATCACCGAGTCGGTGACCTCCTCGCCCCGCCGCGCCGGCAGGCAGTGCATGAAGAGTGCGTTGGGGCAGTGATGCATCAATTCGTCGTTGACCTGGTAGGGCCGCAGGTCGGCCAGCCGCCGGGCCCGCTCCTGTTCCTGCCCCATGCTCGTCCAGACGTCGGTGTAGACGACCGCCGCCCCCGTCACGGCCGCGACCGGATCGGTGGTCTCCACGATGTCGGCCTGCGGCACGACCGACCGCAGGTGGGCGCGGAACGATTCGTCGAACTGGTAGGCCTCCGGGGCCGCCAGCACGAACCGCATGCCCAGCAGGCCGCAGAGCATCGCCAGGGAACGGGCCACGTTGTTGCCGTCGCCCACGAAGGTGAACGTCAGGCCGGCGACGCGGCCGACGTGCCGCCGCAGCGTGTAGACGTCGGCCAACGCCTGGCAGGGGTGGCAGTAGTCGGACAGGCCGTTGATCACCGGCACGCTCGCCGCGGCCGCGAGCTGCTCGATCGTGGAGTGAGACTTCGACCGGCAGACGATCACGTCGACATACTCGCTGAGCACGCGGCCGAAGTCGGCGACGCTCTCACGCGATGACGAGAAGCCGGCGTCGTCACCGAGGAACAGGCTCGAGCCGCCCAGGTGCACCATCGCCGCCTCGAAGCTCACCCGCGTGCGCAGGCTCGGCTTCTCGAACAGGAGCGCCAGCACGCGGCCCGGCAGGAGGGCGTCGCGGCGGCCCGCCTCGTACTTTTCCTCGAGGTCGTGCGAGACCGCGAACACGGCCTCGATCTCGTGCGCCGTGAGGTCCTCGGGAACGATCAGGTGACGCATGGCTGTGGTGGGCATGGGGTCAGGACCGGGCGGCCACCTCGACGATGGCCTCGGCGAGCCGGTCGCAGCCGTCGTGCACCTCGTCCGCCGAGAGGGTCATCGCCGGCAAGAGCCGGATCACCCTGCCCTGCGTGCAGTTCACGAGCAGCCGCTTCTCGAGGCACGACTGCACGACGGCGGCGCCGTCGATCGACAGTTCCACGCCGATCATCATGCCCAGCACGCGCACGTCGCGGACGGCGTCGCAGCGGGACTTCAACTCCGTCAGCCGCTCGCGGAAGATCGCGGCGGTGCGGTCGACGTTTGCGAGCAGGCCCTGGTCCTCGATCATGCGGATCGCCGCGATGCCGGCCGCCGCGGCGATCGGATTGCCGCCGAACGTGGCCGCGTGCATCCCCGGCCGCAGGTGCTTTGCGAGCTCCACGGTGGTGAGCATCGCGCCGCCGGCGACGCCCGCGCAGAGGCTCTTGGCCAGCGTCATCACGTCGGGCGTGACGCCGAAGTGCTGGTGGCCGAACCAGCGGCCCGTGCGGCCGCAGCCACACTGCACCTCGTCGAAGACCAGCAGCAGGTCGCGCTCGTCGGCGATCCGCCGCAGCCCCTGCAGAAAGCCCTCAGGCGCGGGCACCACGCCCCCCTCGCCGAGGATCGGCTCCACGAGGATGCCGCCGGTGTGCTCGTCGACGAGCTTCTCGACGGCTGCCAGATCGCCGTGGGGGGCGTACTGGAAGCCGGCCACCATCGGCCCGAGCCCCTCGTGATACTTCGGCTGCGCCGTGGCCGACACGCTCCCCATCGTGCGGCCGTGGAAGCCGCCCTGAAACGTGATGATCTTGTAACGCTTGCCGTCGGTCCGCAGCCGCACGAGCTTGATCGCCGCCTCGTTGGCCTCGGTGCCCGAGTTGCAGAAGAAGGCCTGGCCGCCGAACGACCGCTCCGAGAGCAGGCGGGCCCACTCCCCCTGCGGCTCCGTGTACCACGTGTTGGGCACGTGGATCAGCGTCGCCATCTGCTGCTGCACGGCCCGCACGACCGGCTCCGGGCAGTGGCCGAGCAGGTTGCAGCCCCAGCCGGGGAAGAGGTCGAGGTACTCGGTCCCTTCGGCGTCCCACACCCGCGAGCCCTCGCCGCGGACGAGGCACACCGGAAACCGCCTGTAGTTCGGGACGACGTAGCGGTCGAACACGTCGATCACCGCCTGCGTCTTCGGGCCCACGGCGGCGGGGGAGGCATCGAGGGTGGCCATGGATGAATCCTCGCGGAGAGGAGGGAAGGGGACGGGACGACGCTAGCGGCCGACGGCCGCGGCCTGACTGGAGCGGGTCGACAGGGCCACGGCGTCGTCGCGGATCAGTTCCGTGCCGACGCCGCTGGTGGTGTAGATCTCGAGCAGGAGCGAGTGCCGCAGCCGGCCGTCGATGATGTGGATCTTCTTCACGCCCTGCTCGAGCGTCGTCAGGCAGCCCTCGATCTTGGGGATCATGCCGGCGGAGATCGTGCCGTCGACGATCAGGCGGCGGGCCTCCGTGGCGGTGAGGGAGTGGACCAGGCTGTCGGGGTCGTTGACGTCGCGGAGCACGCCGGGGATGTCGCTGAGCACCACCAGCTTCTCCGCGCCGATCGCGGCCGCGACCGCCGTGGCGGCGGTGTCGGCGTTGACGTTGAGCTTCTCGCCGTCGGGGCCGATCGCCATCGACGGGATCACCGGCACCTGTCCGGCGTAGGTGAGGTTGTCGATCGTGAGCCTGTCGACCCGCGTCACCTCGCCGACGTGGCCCAGGTCCACGGGACGGCCGTCGGCATCGGCCAGCGCGAGCTTCTCGCCGAAGAGCACGTTGGTCGACAGGAAGTTGAGCGAGACGGCGCGGCCGCCGTACTCCTCGATCTTCGCGGCCAGCTCGTGGTTGAGCTCGGTGGCGAGCACCTTCTCCACGATCCGGAGCGTCGCCTCGTCGGTGTAGCGGCGGCCCTGCACGAACCGCGGCTGGATGCCGGCAGTGTCCATGGCGCGGCTGATCGCCTTGCCGCCGCCGTGCACGACCACCACCCGCATGCCGAGCGTCGACATGAAGACGATGTCGAGCAGCAGGTGGCGCAGCGAGTCGGGGTGCTCCACGACGCTCCCGCCGAGCTTGATGACGGTGGTGGTGTCGCGAAACTTGCGGATCCAGCCGAGCGCCTCGATGAGCGTGTCGGCCTTCTGGATGGCCTGCTTCTGCGCCTTGCTGATGGGAGGGGTGCTGGCCACGTCGCGGAGGATCCTTGCGGGGCGCGGCCCGTGGGGCCGTGGGGGAAACCCGGCATTTTACCAAGCCGGCCGTTCCGGAAAACACCCGGGTTTCCGCCCGCTTTGGGGCCGGACAGCCCGAGGGTGTCCGGCCGACACGAACAGGCGGAAAACGCGGAGTAGACTTCGGTCAGGCCCCGCGGCAGCCTCGCTGCCCGCCCTCGTGGCACGGCCTTCCGGAGCCCCCCACACGGCGATTTCATGAAGCGGGCGCTCATCATCGGCATCTCCGGCCAGGACGGTGCGTATCTCTCGCGGCTGCTCCTGGAGAAGGGCTACGAGGTGCACGGCAGCTCGCGGGACCATGAGACCGCGTCGTTTCCCAGCCTGCGGCGGCTCGGCGTCCGGGAACGCGTGAACATCCACTCGGCGATGCCCGCCGACTTCAGCAGCGTGATGTCGCTCCTGCAGCGGCTGCAGGTCGACGAGATCTACAACCTCTCCGGGCAGAGCTCTGTGGCGGAGTCGTTCCGGCATCCGCTGGAGACGTTCGACAGCATCACCGTCGCCACGATGAACCTGCTCGAGTGCCTGCGGCTGCTGGGCCGGCCCGTGCGGTTCTACAATGCCGGCTCGAGCGAGGTGTTCGGCAACACCACGAAGCCCGCCGACGAGTCGACGCGATTCAACCCGCGCAGCCCCTACGGGATCGCCAAGGTCGCCGCCCATCACGCCGTGGCGAACTACCGCGAGGCCTACGGGCTCTTCGCCTCGACGGGCATCCTCTTCAACCACGAATCGCCGCTGCGGCCCCCGCACTTCGTCACGCAAAAGATCGTGTCGGCCGCGGTGCGGATCGCCGACGGCTCGCCCGAGCGGCTGGGACTCGGCAACGTCGACATCAGCCGCGACTGGGGCTGGGCCCCGGAGTACGTGGAGGCGATGTGGCGGATCCTGCAGCACGACCGGCCGGATGATTTCGTCGTGGCCACGGGCCGCAGCCATTCCCTCTGGGAATTCGTCGACCGCACGTTCGCCGCGGTGGGGATCGCCGCCCGCGACCACGTCGACGCCGACCCGGGCCTGGTCCGCCCCACCGACATCAGCGTGAGCGCCGCCAACCCGGCCAAGGCCCGAGCCGAACTGGGCTGGCAGGCCACCTGCGACCTCGAAGGCGTCGTCCAGCACCTCGTGGCGGCCGCCCGCGGCAGGAGCGCCGCGTGACCGGGCACGCAGCCGAGAAAGCCCCCGAAGGTTCTCCCGTGACGTTCCTCACCCGCATGCGGCGACACTCGATGCTTTTTCAAGTAATGTGATCTGAATATGACACTTCCGGGCCTTTTGAGCAGGCTGAAAGCGGCAGTCAAAGCGATTGTTCAGAAGCCGATTTTGCGATGGCGATCGAGGCGACTCGCAGCCAAGTTCCTTGCCGCGCGGCAGCGTGCGCTCGACGCGGAATTCGCTGGAATGCCCGCGCGTGCGGTGTTCTCAACGGTCTATGCATCGCATGCATGGGGGGGCGGTGGCTCCGGCGATTTCTACTCGGGCTCCGGATCTCACAGTCCCGAGATCGTTCATCGCTACATTGAAGCGGTCGGCTGCTTTCTCGCTGCGATGCCAGACAAACTCGACGTAGTTGATCTTGGGTGCGGTGACTTTCACGTGGGGCGGCAGTTGCGGAGTCAGTGCGCACGCTATGTCGCTTGTGACGTGGTGCCGGAACTCATTAAGCGAAACCAAGACATTTTCTCAGGCCTTGGCGTCGAGTTTGTTGTGTTGGATATGGCCGAAGACCCTCTTCCGGATGGAGAGGTGATTTTTATCCGGCAGGTTCTCCAGCACTTGGACAATGCACGGATATCCCGGCTTGTCAAAAAGTTGCCGCAATACAAGCTCCTCGTACTGACCGAGCATCTTCCGGCGACTGAGACGTTTCGTCCAAATGTGGATAAGCAAGTCGGTGCCGGTACTCGATTGGCACTGTCCAGCGGAGTTGTTTTGACTGCTCCCCCGTTCAACCTGCGAGTCAAGTCGCAGCACGTCATTTGTGAGGTGCCGGAAGGCCCAGGTGTCATCCGGACTATCGCGATGCAGTTGTGCTGACAGAAACTACCCGGAAAGAACGCTGCGAATGACGATGGGGATAACCCGGGCGATCCTGGCGTTCACATCACGCGGATGAAGAACGGCACGACGCGGATGGCCTACAAGGCAGAGCACGCGGTGGATCCGGTGAGCGACCTGGTCGTTTCTGC
>JBILVO010000015.1:0-45784 GCA_044370415.1 Pirellulales bacterium | reverse complement strand
TGTGGCGTGGCTCGACTGGAGCACCTTGCGGGTGTCGCCCACCACGAAGAGCGTACCCACCGGCTTGCCCTCGCGGCCCTCGCGGCCGATCTCCACGGCGAGGTCGACGACGATCTTGAGCGTCTCGAGCGGCACCTTCGTCTCGAGGTTCCGCAGGTCGCGGCTGGTGAGCTGGCCGAGGTGCTCCTCCAGTCGCAGCACGCTCACCGAGTCGATCGTGCCCGCCTCGAAGCCGCTGTAGATCGCCACCACCTGGGCCTCGGGCGCGATCAGTTCCGCCGCCACGCATTCCAGCAACGCCTGCGTGAGCCGCTCGTGCACGGGCAGCCCGGCCACGTCGAGCGGCACGCCCCGCAGCCCGTAGTCGGCGGCGCCGGCGAGATGCGCCTCGTCGTCGGCCGCCACGAGCACCGGCACCGATCCCGCGAGGCTCCGCACCCGCGGCCAGTCGAGCCGCTGCTCGACCAGCAGGAGGATCGCCGCCGACGACGTCGCCTCGTACAGCCGACCGGCGGCGTCGAGGAGTTGCTCGAGCTGTCGCGAAAGGTCGACGGAGGTCATGGGCCGCACCCGGGGCGGATTCCCTGCCGCACGCGGAACGACCTGGCGGCCGGCGCAACGCGGCCGCGAGGCCACCAGGCCACGCTGGCGTCGCCCCTCGGGACTCCGTGCGGCAAGCCTACGGCGTGTTCGCGGCGGGTTCAAGAACTCGCGGCGCTGTCGGCGCACCGCCGTGGCCCGCCGGCTGCCCGTGCTCAATGGCTATGGAGGGCTCTTTCCACAGCCAGCTCGCAGGCCGCGGATAGAGACATCCGCCGCTGGAGGCGGCGGGAGCGAGCGACGAAAAACCTTGGCTTTTTGCCGCTCGCTCTCGTGGAACAAGGCTATGGAGGGCTTTTTCCAGAGCCAGCCCGTTCCAGAGCCAGCTAGCGCCGCACCGGTCCCTGAGGCGCCGCCTCGCCGGCAGCGTCGGGCAGCTTCGCGACCTGGGCGTCGGCGGCCTTCATCGGCCCGTGGAAGGCGGCGATGCCGCCCGGCAGCACCGTGCCCCAGGCCCGCTCCTGATAGATGTTGAGCGAGTGCAGGGCGTGCCCGAGCGGCCCGATCTTCCAGTCGCGGCCGGGCTCGCGGGCCAGTGACGCGGTGAGGAACTCGACGGCTGCCGTGACCCGCGGCTGGAAGAGCGCTTCCTGATCGAGCGACGCCACGAGCCACTCGAGGATGTGGCCGGTGGTCTGGATCTTCCGGTCCATGTCGTCGTCGCGGTCGGCGGGATACTTGAACCACTCGGTGCTGAACGAGCCGTCGCGGTTCTGCAGCTTCGTGAGCGCGAACTGCTGGTAGTCGCGGACGAACTTGTCGGCCCGCAGGTAGACGCCGTCGAGCCGGCCGGTGGCCCGCAGCCGCCGCTGGCAGCCGTAGGCGAGGCCGAAGAGCCGGTGCGTGCCGCCGCAGGGGGCCCCACGGATCGGCTGCTCGATCTCCTCCTCGACGAGCCGGGCGAGCGACCAGTCCTTCCCGTCACGCGACTGCCACTCGGCGTCGGTGGGCAGGTAGTGGGCGAGCGCGATCAGTGCGAACGTCAGCTCGGTCCCCGACTTGCACGACAGCTTCTCCTCGGCCACGAGATCGGCCACGGTGTAGGTCTTCGACTGGATCGTGATCGGCGAGTTCATGGCGACGCGGCACTGAGCCATGATGGCGAGGTACTGTGCCGAGTGCCCCTGCACCCCGATGCCGCGAAGCGCGGTCAGCCGGTCGCCGCTCGCCGCCAGCATGACCTGGCCGTGGCACCGGCCGCCGGTGTTGACCCAGCCGATCGCATTGACCGGATCACCGCCCGGTCCGCCCACGCGGACCTTGGTGGGGATGCCGAAGGCGATGAATCCGTGCATGACCTCCCAGGGCGTGTGCTGGGCGGTGTTGAGCGGCCGCCGCTGGTAGGCGGCGAGCGTCTGGGCGATCTGCCCGCGCAGCCGGTTGAAGCGGGCCGTCGGCGGGGCGGCGCTGCCCGATGGCTTCTGCGCGCCGGTCGGCGCGGCGTGGGCCGGAGCGGGCTTCTTCGCCGCGGCGGTGGTGACGGCCGGGGGCCGCGGAGGCTGCGGCCTGGCGACCGGCTTGAACGACGGGTCGACGGCGTCGGCGGCCACCTTCGCGGCGGTCGACCGCAGCGACGTTGCGAACGTGACCGTCTCGGCCCACGTGGGCGGCCGTGCCGGCGTCTCCTCGCGGCGCTGCACAGCGGCGGCAGACTGTGCTGTCGGTGGCGCTGCGACGGGCGGCCGGGCCGCAGGAGTTCCCGCTACTGTCGTGGGCTTCGGGGCCCGCGCCAGCCGCTCGAGCTCCTTCACCTGATCGGGGCCCGGAGGCATCGGCGCCTGGATGAACGCCGGCTCCGCCTCCGGTGGCTTGCCGAGGAGCGAGTCGAGGAAGCGACGGGGGCCCGACGTCTTGCTCGTCGGCGGCGCGGCGTGCTGGAGGGCTGAGCCGGGGCCGGCGAGCGTGAACGACGCGGCCAGCATCCAGGCCGCGATCCTGCCGCAACGTGCGATGGCGGGGGCGTGCCGGGAGGTGGTAGAGGGCATGGTGTGAATCGTGGAGGCCACGCGGGGATCGCGGGCGGACAACGGAGTCTCGGCGGACGGCTGCATGGCGGTGTCGGGGTGTATCGGCTGATGGGGCCCTTCGACAGTTGCCCGCCGCCTTGAATTCCCGAGGGTCGCGGCAGGCTGCCGAGGAAGAGCAGCCCGCGCAGCCTGCCCGGATCATCCGCCCCGCGCAGTTTGCGAAGACGCCAGCGCCGTGCAGCGCCGGTGTGGAGGCCCTGGGGTGGCCCTGCGACGGGAGCAGCCGCCTGCGCGGTCCGTCAGAGAAGCCGGCGGAAGCCCTCGGCGATCGTCCACTCGCCGGCCTTGCCGTTGGGGTCCGCGGCCCATTCACGCCAGACGTTGACGTCGTTGCCGAGGTCGCGGCCGCTCACTTCCTTCAGCGACGCCACCGCCCGGTACTGCACCGCCGGGTCGCCGTCCTCGAGGGCCCGTGCCAGCACGGGGATCGCGTCCTTGTCCTTGAGTGTGCCGAGCCTCCGCAGGGCCTCGAGACGCACGTCGAGCTCCGTATCCGTGCGGAACCGTGTCGCCAGCAGTTCCACGGCCTCGGCGCCGCCCCGCTTGCCCCAGACGCGGCAGGCCTCCATGCGCACCCGGTCGTCGGGATCCTCGAGCCCGCCCTTGCAGATCGCCGTGGCCGCGGCTGTGTCGTACTCCGCGGCCGTCGTGAGGATGCTGCAACGCACCCTGGGGTCATGCTCCGTGAGCATCATGCCCACCAGCTCCTGCGTGAACTCGATCCGCTTCTGCTCGCCTGCAGAGGAGCCGACCGCCTTGGACCGCTCCGCGAGCCGCTTGATGCGGGTGTCGGCCGAGGGGCCGTACTTCTCCTCGGCGCGGGCGAGCTTGTCGCTGCTCTTCCAGGGCCGCCAGCCGGCGCATCCGCCGGCGGCGAGGGCCGCGAGCACCACCAGGCACACGCCCGGCCCCGACCCGCGGTGTGACCAGCCTCGCGGCGCGCGGTTCTCATGCGCCGGGTGTTCATACGTGGGGAGTCGCTGCGTGGGGAGTCGCTGCGGGAGCGTCATGGATAAGGTGGTGCGGGATGAGGGATTGGCGGGCTGTGGCGGCGGGACCGTATCCGCTCGGGGCGGGACGGGCCAGACCAAATCGACGGCTCCCGAGTGCCGTCGGGCCCGTCGGCCCCGTGCCAACGCGGCCCGGGGCGGCCGGCAAAATTCCGCCCAGGTGTTCTTTCGCACCAGTTCGGCTTTCCCAGCCCGCCCAAACCTGTTCGCATGGTGAGAACCTCCCGCCCGCGAAGTCCCCCGGCGTTCCAGCATCATGCAGACCCACGCTCAGCGGCCGGCTCGCCGGCCGTCGCGCCGGTGCGGTGCCCTCGCTCCGGCGGCGGCGATCGTCGCGGCCCTGGCCTTGTCCCTGGCCCTGGCCGCGACGGCCGGGCCGCCGGCGGTGGAAGCGCAGCCGGAGGCCGGCGTCGAACGCATCGAGGTGGAAGACACCGGTGGCCGCCGGACCGTGGAGGGGACGGTGGTCGTCGAGGCGGTCGACGGCGGGCTGCTGGTCGAGCGGCTCGATCAGCGGCTGGAACTGCTGCAGCCCGACGTGATCCGCGGCCGATCCGCGGCGGACGCCGCCGGCAAGGACTCGCCGCGTGACGTCGGCCAGCGCATTCTCGGTGAGCTGCCGCCCGGCTTCGACCTGCTGCTCACCCGGCACTACTGCGTCTGCCACGACACGTCGCGGGCCTACGCGCAGTGGTGCGCAGCCCTGTTCGAGCGGCTCCACGACGCCTTCTCCAATTTCTGGAAGCAGGCCGGAGTCGAGATCGTGGAGCCCACGCATCCGCTGGTGGTCGTCATCTTCGCCGACCGGCAGCGGTACGAGGAGTTCGCCGCCCGTGACCTCGGCGCCGCGGTCGAGCGCGTTGCCGGCTCCTACAACCTGCTGACCAACCGCGTGACGACCTACGACCTCACGGGCAGCGCCGCGGTGGCGCGGCCGGCGGGGCAGGCGGCATCGCGGGCGGGACTCGACATCCTCACGAGCCCCCAGGCCGCCGGACTGGTGGCGACGCTGGTGCACGAGGCCACGCACCAGATGGCGTTCAACGGCGGCCTCCATCGCCGCCTCGCGCCCGTGCCGGTGTGGGTCAGCGAGGGAGTGGCGACGTACTTCGAGACGCCGGATCTCTCCAGCCAGCGCGGCTGGAAGGGAATCGGCAGCGTGAACGGACCGCGGTTGGAGCGGTTCCTCTCCCGGCAGGAGCCCGGGTTCTTGGAACGTATGGTGGTCGACGACCAGGTGTTTCGCGAGGCGGAGGGCGCCGTCGATGCCTATGCCCGCGCCTGGGCGGTCACCTTCTTCCTGATGCAGACCAGGCGCGAGGCCTTCGTCGACTACCTGCGGACCATTGCCCGCAAGGAGCCGCTCGCCGACGATTCACCGGAGGAGCGGCTGCGCGACTTCACGGAGGCGTTTGGTGCCGCGCCCGGGGCGCTCGAAGAGCCGCTGCTGCGGTTCCTGTCGCGGCTGCGGCGGCCGTCGCGGTGATCAGGCGGTTTGCTTCGCCGCCGAAAGACGCCGTAGAGTATGCGGCGGTGGAGCCCCCGTCCCGTCACTCCGGAGACCGACAGATGCACACGGACGCCACGTTTCCCGGCCTGCCCTCCCACCCGGCCGCCGGCCCCGCGAGCGGGCCAGTCGCGTCGCGGCGGTTGTTCCTCGGCGCCACGGCAGCGGCAGCGACGATGCCGCGCGGCGGTGTTTTTGCCGGCGGAAGTCAGCGTCTCCGGGTCGGGCTCGTGGGCTGTGGCGGCCGCGGCACCGGGGCCGCCCTTCAGGCCGCCGCCGCCGATCCCGCGGTCCGCGTGGTCGCGCTCGGCGACCTCTTCGCCGATCAGGTCGCCTCGGCCGCCCACCTTCTCAGCCGCGGCATCGGCGGGCAGTTCGACTGCCCGCCGGAGCGCCGCTTCGTCGGGGAGCAGGCGTTCCGCGACGTGATCGGGGGCGACGTGGATCTGGTGCTCCTGGCGGCTCCACCGCACGTGCGGCCTCCGCACCTCGAGGCCGCCATCGCCGCGGGACGGCACGTCTACTGCGAGAAGCCCGCGGCGGTCGACGCGGCCGGCGTCGTCCGGGCCGCGGCGGCCGCAGTTCGCGGCCGTGCCGCGGGGCTGTCGCTGGTGTCGGGATTCTGTTTTCGGCACGACGCGCCGACGGTCGACCTGATTGCGCGGATTCGAGGCGGCGAGATCGGCCGGCCGCTGTCCCTGCACGCCCACGCGGCCATCGGGCTGCCCTGGTGGAGGCCGCCGGTCGCGGGCGACGCCGCCGGTGCCTGGCGGCTGCGCAACTGGATCGCGTTCACGGCCCTGTCGGGCGGGCATTTCGTGGAGCACCACGTGGAGGCGATCGACCGGGCGGTATGGCTGATGGGGGATGCCGCACCCTGCACCGCGGAGCCGCTGTGCTCCACGCCGGTCGGCATCGCCGCCGCTGGTGCGTTCGGTGAGTCCGCCTCAGGCACGGCCGTGCGCTATCGCTTCGCGGACGGCGCCACCCTCGACGCTTCGCTCGATCGGCGCGGCGGCGGCGGAGATCGCCGCGTCGAGGCCATTTCGGGCACGGCCGGCACCTGCGACCTGGTGCATGGGGCGATCGACGGGGCTGTCGCCACCCCGGCTCCGGGCGGTCCCGGCCGTCACCAGGCGGCCATGGCCACGCTCGTGCGGGCTGTTCTCGCCGGCAGGGTCGTCCACGAGGGGGCGGCCATGTGTCTAAGCACGATGACGGCCGTGATGGGTCGCGCCGCCGCGGAGGCGGGCCGGCGGATCACCTGGGACGAGTTCGCCGGGGACGAGTTCGCCGGGGACGAGTTCGCCTGACCGGCTGCGTCCTCGGCACGACCGGTATAATCGGGTGGTCGTGGATGGGGCCGGCCCGCGGCGACGATGATCTTCCGAGGTCTGTCGACGCGGGGCGGGCGGGGCATGTCCGTCGGGGCCCGTGGAACGGGGGGAGCGCATGGCGAAGTCTGCGAACGACAAGCAGCCCTACATCATCGGGCTCATCATCTTCGTGCTGCTCACATTCGTGCTCGCCGTCACCAACTACTTTGCCTACAAGTGGGGGTTCGACAACAAGACGGCGATGGAGGAGGCCCAGAAGAAGGAGTCCGAGGCCAACAGCAAGATGCGGACGGCCATCCTCTCGCGGAAGACGGTCGTGCAGGACGTGCTCGGCATGGATATGGACAACGTCGACACCGACAACGTCGAGGAGATTCTCAAGCAGAACGAGGAGATCCTCTCCCGCAAGAAGAAGCAGGTCGACGACGTCTTCAGCGCGAATGTCGATCCGCCGACGTACACCAAGACCCTCGACTGGATAGCTTCGTCGATCAAGACGCACAACGGCCAGATGAAGGCCTGTGAGGACGCGAAGGAGGCGTTCGAGACTGAAAAAAAGAAGCTCGTCGCCGAAAAAGACAAGGAGCTTCAGGACAAGGACGGCAAGCTGAAGGAACTGCAGTCCGCGCTGGACGAGAAGCAGCAGGAGCTCGCCAAGTACCAGGAGGACACCACGAAGCAGAAGGACGAGCTCGTCGCCGAGAAGAAGAAGGCTGAAGACAAGCTGGCGCTGCTGAAGTCGCTCGGCGAGGAGATCGCGCGGTGCAAGGACCACCTCTCCACCGAGCGTCAGAAGCAGTGGCCGGGAGCGGGCGAGGGGGATGCCGCGGCCGAGGGCGGCAGTGACATCGAGCGGCTGAAGCTGCTCTTCGTCGAGATGCGGGACAAGGACAGGGCCATCGCGGCCCTCAATCAGGTGGTCGCGCAGCTTCGCGTGGCCGACCCGGCGCTCCAGAAGATCGTGCGGGATGCCATCCCGAAGGATGATCGGATCGACGGGTTCGACGGGCGGATCCTCTCGGTCAATGAGATGGACCGAACGGTGCTCATCGCCTTGGGGTCGACCGATGGCATTCGCCCCGGCCTCGTCTTCTACGTCTACGATCCCACCGACCCGCAGCCCCAGATCGGGGCGAGGAAGGGGGTCGTCGAGGTCGTGGGCGTCGAGGGCGGCTCCCTGGTGCGGGCCCGCGTGCGGCAGGACGCCACGCGCAAGCCGATTCTTCCCGGTGACGCCGTGGCGACCAACCTCTGGGCGCCCGGGGCATCCCTCGAGGTCGTGCTCGTGGGCGTGCCACAGTTCGGCGGCATGGCCGAGGCCGATGCGACGCGGTTCAAACGGATCGTGGAGAGGATCGGCGGCACCGTCGAGACGGACGTCAGTCCATCCACGACGATCGTCGTGGATGGTGGCATTCCCAAGCTCAAGGGCAACGACCCCGACGTCCAATCCGTCAAGCAGACGATGTCTGACAAGGACAAGCGGCTGCGGGAGAAGCAGCTCAAGGAGGCCTCCAGGCTGGGGATCAAGGTGGTGGCCATGGAGCCCTTCCTGGGGATGATGGGGCTGCAACTCGATGCCGTGGGGGCCAATCGGCTGCCCGTTCCGGCCGACCAGAGGGCCGCTCCTGCACGGCCCGAAAACGTGGCATACTGACGACCCGACGCGGCCGGCGGATCGCCGGCCCGTCCCGGTTCAGTCCAGTCTGTCCACCCGTTTTCGGAGGCCCGCAACGTGACTCCTGCCCTGCCCTGCCGCGCGGCCGTGGCGCCCGTCGCCCTGCTCGCAGCCCTGCTCGTGTCGAACGCTCGCCTTGCTCCCGCCGCGGATGAACCCGCCGGCTTCGTGCCCATCTTCAACGGGACATCGCTCGAGGGCTGGGAGGGCAAGCCCGAGTTCTGGTCGGTGAAGGATGGCGTCATCGTCGGCGAGACGACGGCGGAGAAGCCGACCAAGGGCAACACGTTCCTCATCTGGAGGCAGGGCACGCTCGACGACTTCGAGCTCACGCTCTCCTACCGCATCACCGGGGGCAACAGCGGGATCCAGTATCGCAGCAAGGACCTCGGCGACTCGGTCGTGGGCGGCTACCAGGGCGACTTCGAGGCCGGCACCACCTACTCCGGCATCCTCTACGAGGAGAAGGGCCGCGGCATCCTTGCCAAGCGTGGGGAGCGGGTGGCGATCGCCGCCGACGGCACGAAGACGATGGGCGAGCCGATCGGCAAGACCGAGGATCTGCAGAAGGTGATCAAGCCCGGCGAGTGGAACGAGTTTCGGATCGTGGCCAAGGGGCCGAAGCTCCAGCACTTCATCAACGGGCAGCTGATGTCGGAGACGGTCGACGAGCAGGAGGGGAAGCGGGCCGCCGAGGGGATCCTCGCCCTGCAGCTCCACGCGGGCCCGCCCATGAAGGTGGAGTTCAAGGACATCCACGTGAAGCGAACGAAGCTCGCCGACGGCCGCAAGAAGCTCGTGCTCGTGGCGGGCAAGCCGAGCCACGCCCCGGGCGAGCACGAGCATCGCGCCGGCACCCTGCTCCTCGAAAAATGCCTCGACGCCGCGGCGGCGGCCGGCGGGCCGAAGCTCGTGACGGCCACCTACACCGGCGGCTGGCCCGCCGATCCGACGGCCTTCGACAACGCCGACGCTGTCTTCTTCTTCGCCGACGGTGGCGCAGGCCATCCGGTGCTGCAGAGCAGCCGGCTGGCCCAGGTCGACGCGCTGGCCAAGCGGGGTGTGGGCGTCGCCTGCCTCCACTACGCCGTCGAGGTGCCGAAGGAGAAGGGCGGCCCCGAGTTCCTCAACTGGATGGGCGGCTACTTCGAGCCTCACTGGTCGGTGAATCCCCACTGGACGCTCGCCAAGACCGAGCTCGCCCAGGGGCACCCGATCACCCGGGGCGTGAAGCCGTTCGAAACGAACGACGAGTGGTACTACCACATGCGGTTTCGCGAGCCGATGGCGGGCGTGACGGCGATCCTCTCGGCGGTGCCGCCCGACAACACACGGGAGCGGCCCGACGGCCCCCACAGCAACAACCCCGCGGTCCGTGCCGGCAAGGGCAGCCGCGAGGTGCTCGCCTGGGCGTACGAGCGGCCCGATGCCGGCCGGGGCTTCGGCTGCACGGGGGCCCACTTTCACCGCAACTGGTCCAACGAAGACTTCCGGCGGATGATGCTCAATGCGCTGGTCTGGACTGCCGGCCTCGACGTGCCGGCGGAGGGTGTGGTGTCGGCCGTCACGACCGACGATCTCGCCGCCAACCTCGATGACAAGCACGCCAAGCCGGCTCCCAAGCCGCAGCCGGCGAAGCAGCCGGAGGGTGGCACGCCGGTGCCCGCGGCACCGGCCAAGACCTGAGTCGTCCTGCGGGATTTTCTTTCACGGGCCCGCTTCTACGGGCCCTCTTTGACGGGAGCGATATATGCCAAAGCTGACGGTCGAAGGCGTGGGGACGTTCGAGGTGCCGGCGGGCAAGCGGCTGGTGAATGCGCTCGTCGACGAGTGCGGCATCGACCAGCTGCATGCCTGCGGCGGCGTGGCCCGGTGCACCACCTGCCGCGTGGAGTTCGTGGCGGGGGAGCCGACGCGGATGACGAACGCTGAGAAGGACGTGCTCGCCGCCAAGGGCTTGGCCGGGCAGAAGGGCCTGCGGCTCTCCTGCCAGATCGCCTGCGACGGCGACATGACGGTGCGGGCCACGAGCCGGCTGGCGGGCTCCGGCCGGAAGGACTGCGGCCACCGGCCCGGCGACGCGATCGAGCCGCCACCCGAGTGGGCGTGACGACGTCGGCGTCCAGCCGGGCGTGTGCGCTACACGCCGAAGATCCGTTTCACGAGCCCCGCGACCTCGTGAGTGGCCAGCGGCCCAGCGGCGAGTCCCGGCCGTGAGGCGATGAAGATCGTCTCGTGCGGAGCGGCGGGATCGACGCCGCCGTGCGAGCCCTTCACGAGCGACGTGTCGAGTGGAATGCTCACCGCCGGCAGCTTCGCCCGGTCGATGTGCAGCTCCACCGGGTCGTAGCCCGGCTTGCGGTGGATGTCGACCGTGCGGGCGAAGGCCGGCGCCCGCGCCTCATCGAGCCAGTAGGGATACGCCTGCCAGCTGTCGGGCGTGCTCTCGATGACGAGGTCGCCGCAGCGGCTCATGGCTCCCGGTGGGGATGCCGCCGTCAGGCCCGCCGCGACGAGCTCGGCACCGGCGAGCACGCGGCCCACCCCCGCCCTGCCCCGAAAGAGCGCCGCGATCTCGTCGACGAGCCCCAGTTTGTTTCTCTCATCCAGGTCGCTCCCCTCGTGCAGATACACGTGGCTCACCTGATGGTCGGCCAGGGCCCACGCACGGCTGCGCTCCATGTCGAGCAGTTCGCCTTCTGGTGTGTCGGTCACGGCGAGCAGACCCGCCTCGCGCAGCACGCGGTTGGGGAAGAGCGTGTGCGTCACCGGCCGGATGCGGTACTCGCCCGCCACGAGCACCGTGAGCCGATCGCGGCCGACCATGCCGGCGAGGCCGTCGACGAGACGGGCGATCTCGGCGTCGAGCTCACCGCAGGCGGCCAGCGCAGGCGGGCTGTCGGGGCCGGTCCGCTGGGCGGCGTAATCGAGGTGCGGCAGGTAGACCACCGCGAAGTGGGGCGGCGCCGGCCGCGCCGCCTCGAGAAAACTCTGCACGATCCAGCGAGACGACTCGATTCCCGCGATCGGTCCCCAGAACTTGTGCAACGGAAAATCGCCGAGCGACTCCCGCAATGCCGCGTAGAGCGGCTCGGGGTTCGTGTGGCACCACATCGTCTCCGTGCCGTCGGGATTGTGCTTGGGCGCCGGTAGGCAGACGAGGTCGGCCGTGGCGTGTTTCGACTGCAGAAGGAACCAGGCGGCTGTCCGCAGCTCAGGCCGGGCCGACGTGAGCTGGTCCCAGAGCCGCGGGTGCCGGTGCACGGAGTCGGGGCTGATCCACATCTCGAGCCGGTGCGCGGCCCGGTCGTAGACGCCGTTGGCCACGACGCCATGCACGGCGGGTGGCACGCCGGTGGTGAGCGTGGCCTGCACCGGGCAGGTGACCGCGGGGAAGCAGGGCGCCAGCGGCACGCAGCCGCCGGCGGCCGCGAGCGACTGGAGGAACGGCATCCTGGGCAGGTCGTCGCGGCGCAGGCCCGGGATCGAGAGGAGGAGGACGTGCGGAATCGCTGATGCGGTCATGCGAATTGTCTCCCTGAGAGCAGTGGCTGGAGGAACGCGGCGGATTCGCGGGCACATTCCACCCAGCGGTGCGACTGCCGCGGCAGTTCGACGTGCAGTCCGCCACGGTAGCCGCCGCGGGCCAGCGCGGCGAGGACGGGCGCAAAGTCGACATCGCCCGTGCCGAGCGGCAGGTGCTCGTGGCGGCAGGTGAGCATGTCGTCGACGTGCACGTTCACGAGCCGGTCGAGCCACGGCGACACGGCCGCATCCAGCGGCCGCTCCCCCATGCACTCGAGGTGGCCGATGTCGATCGTGAGCCGCAGGTGCTCCGGCCTGCCGAGCCGGTCGAGCAGCCGGCCGTAGCACGCGAGCGTGTCGACGAACATCCCCGGCTCCGGCTCGAAGCCAAGCACGACTCCCCGGCGGGCCGCGTGGTCGAGCACGGGGCCGAGGCCGTCGGCGAGCCGGCTCCAAAGCGAGTGCTCGTCGGCAGCGTCGCGTACGACGCCCGCCCAGAGGGAGACGCAGGCCGCGCCGAGGTCGGCCGCGATGTCGACGGCCCGCCGCAGGAAGTCTGTCCGCCGTTCGCGGCCCACGCGGTCCGCCGAGACGAGCGTCGGCTCGTGCTTCACGAGCGGGTCGAGCAGGTGTCGGCCGCCCGTCTCGATCACGCGGGCCATTCCGGCGGCATCGAGCGGCTTCCGCCACCGGTCCACGGTGCCAGCGAGATGGCCTGAGAACGGATCGATCGTGTGGTGGTCGAGCGTGATCGCCAGCGATGCGTAGCCGAGATCGCGAAGCGGCGGGATCGCGTCGAGCGGTGCGATGTCGCCGATACAATTGGTCGAGAAGCCGAGGAGCATGGCGGTGCGCTGGATGTCGCGGGGGCGGCGCGGGGCCGGGTCAGGTGGGACTCACGAGCCGGCGGCCCAGCAGGAACGGCGCCAGCAGCATGAGCACCAGGATTGCCCACGGCTCGCCGCAGGTGGCGAGCACGAGGACCGCATCGAGCGTGATGATCGACATGATCGCATTGCCCACCGCCTGTTGCACGCGGCCGCTCGTCGGCTCGGCGATGCCGAGGATGGCCCGCAGCAGGATCGCCGTGGAGAGCATGCCCCAGAGCACGAGCCACGACGAGAGCCGCGAGCCGACCAGCCAGGCCCCGCCGTTGCCGGCGCGGGCCGCCAGCCACGGCTCGAGCCCCGCGGTGGCCAGGCCGGCGAGCATGATCACGGCACCGGCCGCCAGCGCGGTCGCACGGCTCTCGACGGCCTCGTCGCGGGCGTAGACCGTGATTCCCATCACGTAGACGCCCATGCCCACCGGCAGGAGCCAGAGGTACGGCGGGAAGGCGACGCCCGCCGCGGTCATGCCGAGGAGCCAGTTGAGCCCGCGGCACGTTCCCATCACGGCCGGGCCGAGGCCGGTGAACTTGGCATGCCGGTTGTAGAGCCAGACGGCGGCCGTGAGCAGGCCGCCGACGAGCGCCGGCCAGGGCGATCGCGCCACGAACGCGGTGGTGCACGCCGCCGCGGCGCCGATCGTGAAGAGGACGTTGCCCGCGGCCGCGGCCGCCCCCAGGCCGATCCGGCCGCTCGGCAGCGGGCGGTCGGGCCGCTCCTCGCGGTCGAGTTCGACGTCGACCACGTCGTTGAGCACCATCCCCGCCGCGTAGAAACCGAGCGACGCCAGGATCGCCCACCAGAGCGCCGGCCCGGGCCAGTCGAGCCGGGACGCCTGCGACGCGATCAGGTATCCCGCCAGCACGTCGGCGACTGCGGTGGCGTGGTTGGGCAGCCGCACGAGCCGCATCCAGGCGAGCAGGGAATGGAGCATGTGGCGCGGAGCCTCGAGACGACGGAGCCGGACGGGAAAGCAGGTCGGGGAATTGTATCGCGGTGGTTCGGCGACCGCAGGCGGTCCTCTTCAACCCTGCCAGGTTCAGCACCCTGCGATCGGCGTGTCGCGTGGGCACCCCCTCCCGTGATCGTTGCGCGCAGCAATTGCATCGCATGTGCGACGGAAATGGGAATGGCGTCAGCTCGATGCGCTGCGGTACCTGGCCAGGGCCGCCTGGAACACCAGTCGCGAGACCACGAGCGCCGCCACCGCGGCGACCAGCGCCGCCGGCACGAGGCTCCACGACTCCGCCGCAAAGGGCTGCGCGATTACCCTGGCCGGCACGTTCACGACCAGCAGGATCGGAATCACGAACGTGCACAGTGTGCGAAGCGGCCCGCCCCAGGGGCCGGAGTAGATCTCGGCCGGGTAGCGGGAGAAGTTCGTCAGGTAGAACCAGAAGTCGTAGAGGCTCTGGTTGCGGCCCAGGAAGATCGTGGCGGCCGCCAGCATGATCACGAGGCTGTAGAGGATCGCCACGCCGCAGAGGACCAGCAGCGGGTAGACGAGCCAGGCCGCGGCGGGCGGCGGCTGGTCCATGCGGGAGACCGCCCAGCCGAGCAGTCCCACGCCGACCAGCCCGTTGGCGAACGACGAGAAGTCGACCCGGTGCATGGAGAGCAGGAACTGCGCGTCGAGCGGCTGCACGAGGACGGCATCGAGGCCGCCGGTGCGGACCATCTCGGTGAGTTCCTCGGCGCTCGGCATGAAGAGCGCCTGCACGATCGAATTGATGATCAGCCCCGTGGCCACGAAGGCGAAGAACGGCTCCCGCGACCAGCCGGTGTTTTGGCCGATCTCCGGCGTGAATGTGAAGATCAGCAGGTAGAACGCGAGGTTCATCGACATCCAGCCGAGGCTCGTGACGCACTCCAGCAGGAAATTGGCGCGGAAGGTCATGTCGCGGACCAGGCAGGCCCGGGCGAACGTCGCGAAGATAGAGAGGTAGCGCACGCTCAGCCTCCGAACGCGCTATAGCGCCTGGTGCCGCGCCACCAGGCGATCCGGCAGGCGACGGCCATGACGACCACCCAGCCGGCCTCGATCGCCAGGTCGCGGGCGAGGTCGGCGCCGCGGATCTTGCCGAGCCAGACCGCGGCCGGGAAGTAGGCCGTGTATTCGAAGGGCAGCCAGCGGACGAGGTCGGCCGCCGTCGTGCCCGGGATGCCGGTGGGAATGCCGGCCAGCATGTCGATCGGAAACATGTGTCCGGAGAGCAGGTACTGCACGAGCATGTAGGCGAAGATGATGCTCGACACCTCGAGGAACCAGAAGCCGAGCATGCCGAGCGTGGCCTCCATGAAGAAGCCGAGCAAAAACGAGAGCACCAGCGACAGGAGGTAGGCGGCCATCGTGCCGCCGTCGGGCGGCTCCGGAAAATAGCCGCGACAGACGTAGAAGACCCCGGCGAATGGCAGCAGGGCGATCGCGTAATACACGAGCTTGTGCGCGATCCTGGCCGCCAGCAGGAAGCCGATGTAGTCGACCGGCTGCACCAGGTATTTCTTGATCGAGCCGTCGCGGACGCTGCGGGAGATCCCGCCGGAGAGGCCGGGCATGCTCGAGAAGGCCCGCGTCACCATCGTGAGCAGGTAGTAGGCGACGATGTCGTTGCGCGAGTAGCCGGCGATGTCGGGGCGGCTCGTGGCGTTGAAGACCGCCGTCCAGAGGAAGACCTGCGTCACGATCGGCAGGAACCGCATCAGCGTGCCGAGGATGAAGTCGCCCCGGTAGGCGAGCCGCTCTTCCAGGCAGATCACGAGCATCGTCCACCAGGCTCGTAGCCCGGCCAGGGGCCGCACGCGGGCCTGGTGGGCCGGGGGCGGTGCGGCGGGATCGCCGGCCATCGCGACGCTCATCGGGCCGCCCCCGCCAGTTCGGGCGGCGCGGCGGCGCGAAACAGCTCCGCGACGATCTCCTCCAGCGGCACGTCCTCGACCGAGACGTCGCGGACGCTCTGGCCACGGAGGATCTCCGGCAGCACGTCGGCGATCCGCGTGCGGTCGATGCGGAGCGTGACCCGTGGCCCGTCGATCTCGCAGGGAAAGCCGAACCGCTCGATGCGGCCCGGCTCCGGCATCGCGTCGAGGTCGAGCGTGACGATCTTGTGGGTCGTGAAGCGGTCGACGATCTCCTCGAGCGGCCCGTCGTGGAGGATGCGGCCGTGCGTGATGACGACCACCCGCTCGCAGAGGGCGGCGACGTCCTTCATGTAGTGGGTGGTGAGGATGACCGTCATCCGCCGCCGGGTCCGCACCTCGCGGAGGAAGTCGTGGATCAAGTGCTGGGCGACGACGTCGAGGCCGATCGTCGGCTCATCGAGGAAGAGCACCTCCGGCTCGTGGAGCAGTGCCGCGACCAGCTCCAGCTTCATCCGCTCGCCGAGCGAGAGCTCGCGGACGGGCTGGAGGACGAGGCGGCGGACGCCGAGCAGGTCGACCAGTTCGTCGCGGGTGCGGTCGAACCGGGCGGGGTCGATCCTGTAGATCTCCTTGTGGAGCCGGAAGCTCTCCGCGGCGGGGAGATCCCACCAGAGCTGGTTCCGCTGCCCCATGACGAGCGCGAACCGCCGGCGGAAGTCGTCAGCCCGCTCCCACGGCACGTGGCCGAGCACCCGCGCCGTGCCCCGGGTGGGCGTGATGATCCCGGAGAGCAGTTTGAGGAACGTCGTCTTGCCGGCGCCGTTGGGGCCCAGCAGGGCCACGAACTCGCCCCCGTCGACCGAGAGGCTGACGTCGCGGAGCGCCTCGACCAGCCGGCTCGTGCGGTGGAAGAGCCCCTTCACGCTGGCCATCAGGCCCTCGGGTTTGTCGTAGACCCGGTATTCCTTGGCGAGCCCCTCGACCTCGATCACGGCGGTGCCGTCGCCGGGCCCGCTCCGATTGGAGTTGTGCATGCGGAAAGTATAGGGGAAAACCTTGACGTCCCCGTGGAGCCGTTTCGCACATGCCCCTTCCCTGCACGCATCGCATCGGCCTCGGCCACGACACGCACCGGCTCGGCCCCGGCTCCGCGCTCGTGCTCGGCGGCGTGACGATCCCCCACGACCGGCAGGCGGTCGGCCACAGCGACGCCGACGTGCTGCTGCACGCGATCACCGACGCCCTGCTCGGGGCGGCGGCCTGCGGCGACATCGGCGAGCTCTTTCCCGACACCGATCCGGCCAACAAGGGCCGCGATTCCGCGGAGATGCTGCGGGCCGCGGCCGACCGCGTGGCCGCGGCGGGCTACCGGGTCGTGAACCTGGATTGCGTGATTTTCGCCCAGCGGCCCAAAATCCTGCCGCACAGGCCGCGGATCCGCAGCCGGATCGCCGAGATCCTCGGGATCGATGAGGCCGCCGTCTGGCTCAAGGCCAAGACGGGCGAGGGTGTCGGGCCGGTCGGCGAGGAGCAGGCGATCGCGGCGGAGTGCGTGGTGCTTGTGGAACGGTCGGCGGCAGGCTGACCCGACGGGGACTGGCCGACGTCGTCGACCAGCGACGATTGACTGACGAGAGGAGCGAGGCGAGTTCAATGGCGACGACCCAGGCGAAGCAGGCGACGACACCCGCGGCCGCAGGCCTCCCGGCGATCGAGGTCTACAGCACGCTCACGAAGAAGAAGGCGCCGCTCGTCACGGTGAAGCCCGGCCACGTGGGCATGTACCTCTGCGGCCCCACCGTCTACAAGCCGAGCCACATCGGCCACATGGTCGGCCCGGTGATCTTCGACACCGTGAAGCGGTATCTCGAATACTCCGGCTGGAAGGTGACCTGGGTCGTCAACATCACCGACGTCGACGACAAGATCATCGCCGAGAGCACCGCCCGCGGCACGACGATGGCGAAGCTTGCCGCGGAGATGACGGCCGACTACCTCGAGAACCTCGCCGTGCTCGGCGTGGAAAGCATCGACGAGATGCCGAAGGCCACCGAGCACATCGGCACGATCATCGCCTTCATCGAGGGGTTGATCGCAAAGGGCTGCGCGTATGCAAGCGACGGCGACGTCTACTTCGACGTCACGCGGGACGCCGACTACGGGAAGCTCACCAACCGTTCGGTCGAGGCAACGCAGGGCGAGGGCGGGTCGACCGCGGAGCGGAAGCGGTCGGCCGCCGATTTCGCGCTGTGGAAAAAGGCCAAGGCGGGCGAGCCGTCGTGGGAGAGCCCCTGGGGCCCCGGCCGGCCCGGCTGGCACATCGAGTGCTCGGCGATGAGCAAGGCGATCCTCGGGCCGCACTTCGACATCCACGGCGGCGGGCTCGACCTCGTCTTCCCGCACCACGAGAACGAGATCGCCCAGAGCGAGTCGCTCCACGACTGCCCGATGGCCACCTTCTGGATGCACAACGGCCTCATGCAGTCCGCCGGCGCGGCGGGCAAGGTGGGCGGGCGGCCGCGGACCGCCGGCGAGGTGACTGCCGACGATGCGGCGGCGGAGGCGGCCACGCAGGCAGCCACCAAGATCAGCAAGTCGACCGGCGCCGAGCCGTTCAAGAACCTGCTGGCCAGGCACCGGCCGGAGGCGATCCGCGTGCTGTTGCTCTCGACCCACTACCGCAGCCCGATCCACTTCGGCGAGGAGCCGCTCGGGGAAAGCGCTCGGGCCATGGAGGCCTTCGAGCGGCTCTTCGCCCGCTACGAGCGGATCAGCGGGAAACCGTTCTATCCCCTGCCCTGCCGCGACCGCCGGGCAGGCGACGCGGCCGTGGCGGCCGCCGGGGTTGACGTGGTGCCGCTCCGCGAGAAGTTCCTGGCGGCGATGGACGACGACTTCAACACGGCGATCGCGATCGCCACGCTCTTCGACTTCGTCCGCGTGGCGAACAAGTTCATCGACCAGCAGGGGCTCGAGAAGAAGCCTGTGCCAGAGGCCCTGGCCACGCTCGACGTCATGATGCTCGTGCTCCGGGAGCTGACCGGCACGCTCGGCCTCTTCCTCAAGGCCCCGCAGGCGAAGGCCGGCGGCGCCGACGAGGGGCTGGTGGCGAAGCTCATGGAGCTCGTCATCGAGATCCGGGCCCGGGCTCGCGGGGCCAAGGATTTTGCCACGGCCGACCTTGTGCGCAACAAGCTCACCGAGGCCGGCATCGTGCTCGAGGATAGGGCCGACGGGACGCTGTGGTCGCGAAAGTAGTGCCCGGCGTGCGGAAACCGCTTTGAAGGAGTGACTGCCATGGTCGATGGTGTGGAACTGCGTGAAGTCGACGTCCTGCCGCGGGTCGCCACCTGGTGCCTGGCCCTGGGCGGCGTGCTGGCGGCGCTGGGGATTCTCTCGATCGCCGCGCCCTGGGCGGCGTCGACCGTCATCGACTACCTCTGCGGCGGCACGCTCATCGCCGCCGGAGCCTCGCAACTCGCCGCCGCGGCCGGCACGTGGACCTGGCGGGGCTTCTGGCTCGTGCTCGTCTGCGGTGCGCTTTCGATCGTCGCGGGCGCGGCGATGCTCGCGATTCCCGTCGAGGGCATCCACGCCCTGGTGACGTTCCTCGGCATCGTGATCCTCCTGGAGGCCGCGGCGAAGCTGACGGCGGCGTTCTCCGTGCCCCGGGAGTTTCCGCGGGGCTGGCTCCTCTTCGACGGCATCCTCACGGCGGTGCTCGGCGGCATCCTGCTGACGAGCCCGACCGGCCAGGCCGGTGTCTACCTCGGCGTGCTCGTCGGGATCAATCTGCTCTCCAGCGGCATCTCCACCGCCGCCGCCGGCCTCTGGCTCCGCAGGTCCGCTGCCTGACCGTGAGCGGCTGAGCCGTTCGGCCAGATACATGCCCGCCGGTGTGACGTCGCTGCGCACTCGGTGCACGGGGAGCCGGGATCCGCGGAAGCTCGATGAGCTTGGAGGATTTCGCACTTCCAAGACGCATGCAGCGTCCGGGACGTCGAGCGAAATCATCCCGCGAGGAGACTTCTGCCTTCCCGGCGGCGATCGCTCCAGAACGACTCCCGCCACACGTCAGCCGGCTGCGGTCTATGGGAGCTGGATCGTCACCGGCTCGCTCTCCGCGGCATCCGCGGCGGCCATGTCGCGGATCTCCTGGGAGATCTTCATCGAGCAGTATTTCGGGCCGCACATGCTGCAGAAGTGGGCGCTCTTGAACGTCTCCTGCGGCAGCGTCTGGTCGTGGTATTTCCGGGCCGTCTCGGGATCGAGCGACAGCCGGAACTGCTCGTTCCAGTCGAAGTTGAACCGGGCCCGCGACAGGGCGTCGTCGCGGACGCGGGCGTTCTTCCGGTGCCGGGCCAGGTCGGCTGCGTGGGCGGCAATCTTGTAGGCGATCACCCCCTGCTTCACGTCCTCGGCGTCGGGCAGGCCGAGGTGCTCCTTCGGCGTCACGTAGCAGAGCATCGCCGCGCCGCTCCAGCCGGCCAAGGCCGCGCCGATGGCGCTGGTGATGTGGTCGTAGCCCGGGGCGATGTCGGTGACCAGGGGCCCGAGCACGTAGAAGGGCGCCTCGTCGCACTCCTCCATCTGCCGCTTGATGTTCATGTCGATCTGGTCCATCGGCACGTGGCCGGGGCCCTCCACCATCACCTGGCAGCCCTTCTTCCAGGCGCGGCGGGTGAGCTCGCCGAGGACATGCAGCTCCGCGAACTGCGCCTCGTCGCTGGCGTCGGCGATCGAGCCCGGCCGCAGGCCGTCGCCGAGGCTCCAGGTGACGTCGTATTCCCGAAAGATGTCGCAGAGATCCTCGAAGTGGGTGTAGAGCGGGTTCTGTTGGCGGTGGGTCATCATCCAGCGGGCGATGAGCGATCCGCCGCGGCTGACGATGCCGGTGATCCGCTGCATCGTGAGCGGCAGGTGCTCCTGCAGCAGGCCGGAGTGGACGGTCATGTAGTCCACCCCCTGCTTCGCCTGCTTCTCGCACATGTCGAGGAAATGCTGCGGACGCATGTCGTCGATGTCGCCGCCGAGCTCCTCGAGCATCTGGTAGATCGGCACCGTGCCGATCGGCACCGGCGAGGCGTCGATAATCGCCTGGCGGATCGTGTCGATGTCCTTGCCGGTGGAGAGGTCCATCACCGTGTCGGCACCGTGGTGCACGGCGACGTGGAGCTTCTCGAGTTCCGTCTGCTCGTCGCTGGTGACGGCCGAGTTGCCGATGTTGGCGTTGATCTTCGTGAGGGCGGCGATGCCGATGGCCATCGGCTCGAGCCGCTTCGTGAGGTGCACCGTGTTGGCGGGGATCACCATTCGGCCCCGGGCGACCTCCGACCGGATGACCTCCTCGGGAAGGTCTTCGCGCTGGGCGACGAACTTCATCTCGGGGGTGATCTCGCCGCTCTTGGCACGCTCGTACTGGGTCATCGCCTCGCTCCGGTTGGACTGTTTTTCGGACGACAATACGGTAGCAAAAGTTCGCACCGCCGTGGGGCCGGTGTCAGAGCGTCTTCAGGTATTCGAGCACCGCCGTCTTCCCCTCCTCGTCGAGGATGTCGGGGAAGTCGTGGCCGGCGGCGCCCTTGCCCGGCTTCGCCGTGTCAAATCGCCGTCGCCGCTCCGCCGACGAGAGGCCCGCCTTCGGCATCTCGCTCCAGGCCTCCACCTCCAGGCCCACGCGGGACCGGTCGTAGCCAGCGGCCGTCCGCTTCCAGACGGCGGGCCGCTCGGCCGGATGCAGCACGTGCCAGAGCGTCGGCACGGAGCCATTGTGGAAGTAGGGAGCCGTGGCCCAGATGCCGTCGAGCGGCGGAGCGACGTAGCCCGTGGGAGACTCGCGGTCGCGCAAGGCGGCCGCGTCGTCGCCGAGGTGGGCGAACCAGCTCGCGTTGAGATCGCCGCGTTCCTTCGCGGTGAGCGCGTCGAGCCGCACGCGGTCGGTGCCGACCTCGGCGATGTCGACCATCCGGTCCGGATAGTCGCGGGCCGCGGCTTCTCCATAGGTGCCGTGGCAGGAGCCGCAGTGCTGCTCGAAGAGCTGCCGACCGCGCTCGGCCAGCGCCGCGTCGACCGGCCAGGGCCACCGCGGGGCCTGAAGCGACTCGATCCAACGCTCGATCTCGCGAAACTCCTCCTCCCACTCATGGAACTTCTCGGGGCCGTTCTCCTTGACGAGCAGGAACTGCATCAGCATCCGATGGCCCTTGGGGGCAAAGCCGTCGGCGTAGAGGCTCTTGCGCCGGGCGTAGTGCCACCACGCCGGGGCGTCCATGTCGTGGTGGACGAGGTCGAACCGGGGCGGACGCTGGACGATCGACAGGTCCGGGGCACGGTGCCGCATGAGCGCCACGCCGAACATCACGGCGTTGGTGGTGCCGTTGGTCGTGCCCAGGGGCAGCACCAGCGAGCCGAGATCCATGTGGCCGAACGGCTTTCGCTGCCGCACCTTCACCAGCCGCACCTCCTCCGTGAGCGTCTCGAGCGCGTAATTGGAGTTGGGTAGACCGGGGATCACCTGGCCCGCGACCTGACCCTGGTGGCAGGCGAGGCAGCTCATCGTCCAGTTGCCCGCGGCGTCGACGACGTACTGCATCGACCGGGAGGGATCGTCCGGATGCGGGGTGAGCCCGTACCGCTCCATCGCCATGGCCCGCCGCTCGGCGACGCTCGCCCCTTCGGCCCGCGACCGCAGCGGCTCCTCCCAGGCGGTCCAGAGCTCGTCGAACACCTTCTGGTCGAAGTCGGGCGGGAGATAGCTGCGGGACAGCAGCAGGTCCAGGCCCCGGCCCGCAGTCGTCGCGGTTCCGCCCGGCGTCCGCTCCGCTCCGTGCGCGGCGATCGCCTGCGCCCAGAGGGCGACTGCCAGCAGCAGCCAGGCGACCGGCCCGAAGGCCCCGCGAGTCCGGCGTTCGATGTTGGAGGTGTTCATGGCATACTTGACCGGTCGGCCTCGTTCTCTCGCTCTCGCCAGACTCCCGCCAGTATAGGGCCATGGTCCGATGTGGCCGCCGCCCCACCCCGCCTCCCCCGCCCCGCCGGCCGTCGCATGGTCACCGCCAACCCCATCCTGATTCCGGAACTCCGGGTCATGCTCGGCGAGGGCGACGCGGACGGCATCCGCGAAGTCGCCCGGGAGCTGCATCCGGCGACCGTCGCGGAGTTTTCCGAGGGGCTCGACGACCACGAGCTCTGGCAGCTGCTCGACTGCCTGCCGGTCGAGCGGCAGGCGGAGATCTTCCCCTACTTCTCCATGCCGCGGCAGGTGGAGCTGATGAAGGCCGCCGACACGGCCCACCTGGGGCCGCTCATCGAATGGATGGCCGCCGACAACCGCGACGACCTCCTCCGCGAACTCGAGCCGGAGTTTGTCGAGGAGATCCTTCCGCTGGTGGCGAAGGCCGAGCGGCACGACATCCGCCTGCTCCTCTCCTGCCCCGAGGGCTCGGCCGGGGCGCTGATGACGACCGAATACGCTTCGCTGCCGGCCGACATCACGGCGGGAGAGGCGGTGTCGCGGCTGCGGTCGCAGGCGCCCAACAGCGAGTCGATCTACTACATCTACGTTCTCGACGCCGAGCGCCGGCTGGTGGGCTTCGTGTCGCTCCGCGACCTGATCCTCGCCCGGCCGACGGCGCTGGTGGCTGACCTCATGCAGCGCGATCCGATCAGCGTGCGGCTGGACGAGCCGAGCGACCAGGTGGTGGAGAAGCTGGCGCGGTTCGACTTCCTCGCGATCCCGGTCGTCGACGAGCGGAACAGGCTCGTGGGGATCGTCACGCACGACGACGTGCTTGACGCCGTCCGCCAGGAGGCCACCGACGACGCCCAGCGGATCGCCGCCATCTCGCCGCTCGGCGAGGGCTACCTCGACGCGGCGATCGTCTCCATGACCTGGAAGCGCGGCGTGTGGCTGGCGATCCTCTTCGCCACGGCGGCGGTCACGGCGATGGTGCTGGCCAAGTGGAAGTCGCCCCACGCCTGGCTCGTGGCCTTCATCCCGCTCGTGATCGCCAGCGGCGGCAACTCCGGCAACCAGTCGGCCACGCTCGTGATCACCGCGCTCTCCACGGGCGACTGCAAGCTCGCCGACTGGCCGCGGATCCTCAAGCGCGAATTCGCCCTCGGGCTCCTCCTCGGCGGGCTCCTCGCGATCCCGGGCTACTGTTTGGCGCTGGCCTACGCGCCCACCGCGGCCGCCGCGCTCGTGATCCCGCTGACGATCCTGGGCGTGGTGATGATGGGGACGCTCGTGGGCTCGGTGCTGCCGCTGGTCTTCCGGTCGGTCGGCCTCGACCCGGCCCTGATGAGCAACCCGTTCGTGTCGGCCATCGTGGATGTCGTGGGCATCGTTCTCTACATGACGGTCGCGCTGCTCATGCTGGAGTAGCCGCACACGCAGGGTTGCCGCTGTGGGGGCGGTTCGGGGCTGCCCGTGCCCCGTCGCCGGCCGTTCGCCTTCTGGTCACGTTCGCGCCGTCGCAGCCCCGCTCCAATCGCGGCCGTCATGACTTCGGTCACGGTTCGGGGCTGCCCATGCCCCGTCGCCGGACGTTCGCCTCGGCCCTCCGAGGCCTCGGCTCACTGCATGTCCGCTTCGCTTCGCCCGACCAATCCGCCTGCGGCGGATCGGTGCCCGGCTGCGCTCGCTCCCATAGCCCGGCTCCCGGGGCACCGGCAGCCCCTCACGGACGCTGCGGGCGATGATTCAACGCGCCTGTGCTGCGTCGCATGGATGTGACGCGCAGCACCAGCGAGCGGGAGCTCGACACGAGGCTGTTTTCAGTCAAGCCTGCGCCTGCCTGCGGCTGCGCCGCCTCTGTGCTGCGAGGCAGGATGCCGAGCGCAGCACCAGCGGGCGGATGCCCGCCAAGCGAAAACCGCAGGATGCGGTGTTTCGCGTGAACTCAGCACGTGCGGTCGATAGCTGCGGCCACGCGGCGGCAGACCTGCATCATCTTCTCGAAGGCCGCGAAGTCGAGCGTCTGGCCGCCGTCGCTCGACGCCGACTTCGGGTCGGGGTGCACCTCGACGATGAGGCCATCGGCGCCGGCCGCCACGCTGGCCGCAGCCATGCTGGCGACGAGGTTCGCGTGGCCGGTGCCGTGGCTGGGATCGACCACCACCGGCAGGTGGGTGCGGGCGTGCAGCCAGGGCACCGTGGCCAGCGGCAGCGTGAACCGCGTGTGCGTCTCGAACGTGCGGATGCCGCGCTCGCAGAGCATCACCTGCCGGTTGCCGCCGTCGAGGATGTACTCCGCCGCCAGCAGCAGTTCCTCCACCGTGGCGGCGGGGCCGCGCTTCAACAGCACGGGCACGCTGACGCGGCCGACCGCCTCGAGCAGCCGGTAGTTCTGCATGTTGCGGGCGCCCACCTGCAGCACGTCGGCGTACCGCGCGACCAGCGGCACGTCCTCCGGCGACACCACCTCCGTCACGATCGCCAGGCCGGTCTCCGCCCGCGCCTCGGCAAGCAGTTCGAGTCCCTTCTCCTTCATCCCCTGGAAGCTGTACGGGCTCGTCCGCGGCTTGAACGCGCCGCCCCGCAGGGCCGTCGCCCCGGCCGCCTTCACCGCCCGCGCCGACTCCACGATCTGGTCGCGGCTCTCCACCGAGCAGGGGCCGGCGATCACTCCCACCTGCGTGCCGCCGACCGTGAGCGAACCGGCCCGCACGACTGTGGGCTCCCGCTGCACCTCGCGGCTGGCCATTTTGTAGGGGGCGAGGATCGGCATCACGGAGGCCACGCCCGGAAGCGTCTCCAGCCCGGAATTGGCGGCGTCGCGCTCGTCGCCCACGACGGCCACCACCGTCCGCTCCGTGCCCTCGATGACATGCGGCTTGAGCCGCAGCGACTCCACCCTGGCCACCACGCGATCCAGATCGGCCCGCGTTGCCCCCGCCTGCATGACGATGATCACTGTTTCTGCGTTCCTTCCTGCGTGTCCTTCGGATTTTCCGCCGGCGTGCCTCCCGCCTTTCCCGCCGCCTTTCCCGCCGCGGGTGCCGCGGCGGGCTGCGTTTCGAATCCCGGCGGCAGCGTGTCGCCGCGCTTCGCCGCCGCGGCGCGGGTGGTCACGGCGAGCGACTCCTCGCCCCCCTGCTTCCGCACCACGAAGATCAGCCGGCCCGCCGGATCGCTCTTCGCCAGAATGGCCCGCAGCACGGCGTCGGCAGTCTTGTCCCGCTCCTCGAGGCTGAACGACTGGTTCTTCGTGATGCCCTCGAGCTGCAGGTCGCCGCCGAGAATCTCTATGGGCACGCCGATCTCGTCGGCAACCATCTGGACCGACTTCTCCAGCGTGTCCTTGGCGAACGTCAGCGAGATCTTCTGCTGCAGTCGGGCGAGCCCGCCGGTGGCCGCGGCCGCCGCCGTCGGCGCGGCCGCGGCAGTGCCGACGGCGGCGCCCGCCCTGCCCGCCGGCTGCTCGAGGGCCAGTTCGGAGGCCAGCACGAGGTTGTGCGCCGCGTGATGCGGCAGGTAGGCATTGAGCACGGCGGCCCGGCCCTCGGGGCCGGAGCGGGCGTTCGCGGCGAGCGCGCGGATCATCGTCGGCAGCCGCATGACGAGCTTCCTGCCGTACTCGTGAAGACTGGCCGAGGCAACCGCATCCTCCGCCGCGTCGCCCCACGAATCGACGCCGGTGGCGAGTCGCTGCGCGAGCGACTTCACGGGCTCGTCGCGGGACGGCACGGCGTCGAGCTCGAGGTAGAAGTTGTCGCCGAAGTGGAGCGACACCGCGGCCGCCTTCACATCGTCGCCGAAGAACCTGTGAATCGGCTCCACCAGCCGGCCGAGCGCGCCGGCCAGCACCGGCCGCCCGTCGTACAGCAGGTAGTGCGGGGATCCGAGCAGCGTGACATGCCGCGTGTCGTCGAGCATGCCGATGAGCGACTCCATGTCGGGGGAGAGCCCGGCGGGCAGCCGGTCACCGGCGTCCGCCTCGTCCCCGGCCTCGCCGGCCGCCTCGACCATCTGTCGCAGGAGCGCCGCCGGGGCGATCGCGAGCACCCGCCCCTGCTCCGCCGACGGAAACCAGAACGACAGCGTTTTGCCGAGGTGGATCGTCTCGCCGCCGACCTTCTCCTCCTTCGTCGCGCCCCAGGCTCCCGCGCGGGCCTGGCGATCGGTGGCCATGTCGACCGGTTCGGCCAGCCGCACCACCCAGCCTCCAAGCACGTCTCCCTGATCCGGGCCCGGCTCGCCCGCCTGCCAGCCTCCGAGAATCTCCTCCACGCCGTCGAGGCCGGTGCCGCAGAGGGTCGTGAGCATGTCGATGCCGGACTCGACGCGGGGCCCGAGCGCCCGCACGAAGAGCTCGCCTTCGTCGGTCTGGAGCAGGTCGGCGGGCCGCGCGAGGAGCACGAGCTGCGCTCCGGGCGGCATGTAGGTGAGCGCGGGTGGACGGCCGGCTGTCGGCGAGGCCCAGGGGAGATCGGATGACTCGACCACCGTCTGCCGGGGCCCGGCGTCGGGTGCCGACTCGGGGGCCTCAGGCGGCACCTCGACATTCGCGCTCGGCCGCGCCGTCGGCTTCTCTGCGGCCGCCCTGGCTGCGGCGCCAGATTCCAAGCCCGGCGATCCAGCGTGCGGCCCGCGCTTCTCGGCGGAGCCGCCGCGGCTCAGCACGACGACGAGCGCCGTGGTCAGGGCCATGGCGAGAATCCCGCCGCCTGCCGCGGCGACGACCAGCCGCCGTCGCGAGGCGGCCTTCCGCGGATCGACGGGCGCGGTCGGCTTCACGGCCTTCACGTCGAGCAGTGTCGGGGCGTCGCCCGTCGGCGCTGCTGCGACCGTGACCGGAGCGTCGACCGGGACGTCGATCGGCGGCTGCTGGGGCGGGAGTGTGGTCGACACCGGAGGCAGGCCCAGGCAGGCGGCGATCGCATCGGCGGCCTCGGCTGCATCGCGGTACCTGCCCGCCGGGGCGCGGGCCACCATGTAAGCGACGAGCGTGGCCACCTCCACCGGCACGCGCGGCGGGCCCAGAGGCTCAGGCCCGGATGTCGATGCCTGCGAGAGCGTCCGCTGGGCGTCTCCCTTCCAGCAGGGCGCGGCACCGGTGAGCAGCGCGTGGAAGACGCAGCCGAGCGAGTAGACGTCGCTGCGGCGGTCGGGAACGCCGCCGGGCGTCACGAGTTCGGGCGGGACGAACGACGCGCGGCGGCCGAGCCGCGCGATCCGTTCGGTCGCATCGCCGACCGCGTGGGAGGCCGCCGCGTGCGGGTCGCCGGCGAGCGGGATCTGCAGGAGACGGACGTTGCGTCCGCCGGTCACGCCGATCGCGTCGACGCCGCCAGAAGCCGGGGGCTCCAGCCGGATCGCGTCGAGAGAGATGCCGCCGTGCACAGCGCCGCGCCGATGCAGCTCCGCGACGCCGCGGGCCACGTCGAGCATGACGCGGCAGGCGGCTGCGGGCTCGAGCGGGCCGAGGCGGGAGAGTTCGTCCGCCAGCGACGGCCCCTCCACGTCCTCGCAGAGGAGGAACCGGTTGCCTGCCCCGGGGTCCTGCTCGAGTGCCCACGTGCGGCTGAGCACCGGGTCGGTCACCTCGTGGGCGATCGCCGCCCGCCGCACGATCCCCTGCCACACGTCGGGACGCTGGCACAACTGCCTGTCGAGCAGCATCAGGCAGAGCGACCGCCCCGAGGGCTCGTGCCGCGCCCGGTAGAGGCGTCCGGGGCCGTCGCCTTCGAGCCGTTCCATGAGCCGGTAGTCGCCCACGAAGAACGGCCCCCGATCTCCGCTGAGCAGCCGCCGTGCCTGCCACCGGCTCACCGCGGCCCGCTTGACCAGCCACTTGGCGATTGCGGTCGTGGGGTCGTCACCGGCCGCGGGCGGCGGCGCCGCGGAGTCGTACTCCCGGCGCAGGGCGGCCAACGCGTCGGGGGCCACGAGCCGGCTGGCGGCGACGAGCGACCAGAAATCCTCGGGGGCCGGTATGGGCATGCGTGCGGTGCCGTGACGTGGACGCTTCGCATCATACCGCCGCCGGGGCCGGCGCGGCGAGCGCCGGTTTTTTCAGCCGTGACCTCGCGACGGCCCGCGACGGGTCGAGTAAGATCCGTCGCGGTCGCGACAGTCGTGAGCGGCGCATGCAGGGGCGGCGTCGGCGGCCGGGAGCGAAGGAGCAGCGGGCATCATGAGGTCGAGCGAGGCGATCGGCATCTACTTCGACCGGGCTGCCGACCAGCTCGACCTGTCCGACAACATCCGTCGGCTGCTCCTCACGGCGCGGCGCGAGGTGCAGGTGCAGATCCCCGTCGAGCTCGACTCCGGGGAGGTGGCGACGTTCATCGGCTACCGGGTGCAGCACAACAACGCGCGTGGGCCGATGAAGGGCGGGCTGCGATACCACCCGCAGGTCGATCTCGACGAGGTTCGGGCGCTGGCCTCGCTGATGACCTGGAAGACGGCCGTCGTCAACATTCCCTACGGCGGCGCCAAGGGAGGAATCGCGGTCGACCCCACGAAGCTCTCCCCCCGCGAGCTCGAGCGGGTGACCCGGCGGTTCGTCGACGCCATCCATGACCTCTTTGGCCCCGACGTCGACATCCCGGCGCCCGACATGGGCACGACCCCCGACGTGATGGCCTGGATCATGAACCAGTACGGCAAGTACCACGGCTTCTCGCCGGCCTGCGTCACGGGCAAGCCGGTCGAGTACCACGGCATCCCCGGCCGCGACGAGGCGACCGGCCGCGGCGTCGGCAGCCTGACGGTGAAGCTGCTCAGCCGGCTCGGCCGTCGCATCCCCGGCACCCGCGTCGCGATCCAGGGCTTCGGCAACGTCGGGTCCCACACGGCCCGGTTTCTCCACGACGCGGAGTGCCGGATCGTGGCGGTGAGCGACGCGACCGCCGGCTTCCATCGCGAGGAGGGGCTCGACGTGCTGGAAATGCTGCGGTACGCCCAGGCGCACTCCGGCCGGCTCGAGGGCTTCAAGGGGGGTGACACGCTGACCAACGCCGAGCTGCTCGCGCTCGACTGCGACGTGCTCATCCCGGCGGCGCTCGGCGGCGTGCTCCACAAGGGCAACGCGGAGGCGGTGCGGGCACCGATCATCGTCGAGGCGGCCAACGCCCCGACCGAGCCCGAGGCCGACGCCATCTTCGACCGCCGCTCGATCACGGTCGTGCCCGACATCCTCGTGAACGCCGGTGGCGTGACGGCCAGCTGGTTCGAGTGGGTGCAGAACCGGCAGCACTATCAGTGGGGCATCAACCGCGTGCGTCAGGAGCTCGACCGCATCCTCGGCGAATCGTTCGAGCAGGTCTGGCAGTTGGCGGCGTCGCGGCAGGTGAGCCTGCGGACCGCGGCCTACATGCTGGGCGTCGGCCGGGTGGGCCGGGCCACGGTGCTGGGAGGGATCGGATGACGGCGAACGACGCGATCACGGCGGACGCCCTCCGGGCGCTGCCGCTCTTCCAAGGATTCAACGCCACCGACGCCACGCAGCTGTTGGACGTGATGGAGGTGGTCGCGTTCGAGCCGGGGCGGCTGATCCTCCAGCAGGGCGACAGCAGCCGCGACCTCTGGGTGCTCCTCGAGGGCACGTGCGAGGTGTCGCGACGAGTGGAGCCGGCCAAGACCGACTCGAAGCGGGTGGTGCTGGCGATGCTCGAGCCGCCGGGCCACTTCGGCGACATGTCGTTCTTCAGTCCGTCGCCCCACTCCGCCGACGTGAAGGCGACGACGGCGGTGAAGCTGCTGCGGATCAGGCACGCCGACTACCGCGACCTGATCGGCGAGGGCGTGCAGGCGGCCTACAAGCTCGCCTACAACGTGACGGAGTCGCTCGTCAGGCGGCTGCGGCGGATGGACGACTGGGTGGCGGAGCTGGCGGCCTCGACGCCGGCCCACGAGCAGGCCCACCGTCCCGAGTGGCAGAGCTTCCGCGAGAAGCTCTTCGACCGCTGGAATCTGTAGGGGGTGGCGGCATAGCGATTCATCCTGTGTTCATCCGCAACGCTGCCATTGCGATCATCAGTGTCAATGCATCCGTTCCGGCTCCGGACTCCCCGTGCCCCGTCGCCGGACGTTCGCTCCGGCCCTCCAGGCCTCCGCTCTCTCGAAGCTGACTACGCTCCGCCATCCATGGCTTCGCTTGTCAGCTACGCCGGCTCTCGGGCCACGGGGAGTCCTGCGCCTCCCGTTGGAGGCAGCACATCGATCGAGGAAGCCTCGAGGCCGGGCTTCAAGGCCGGCACGTCGCGCTGCCCGTGACGGAGAATCGCCGAGGCAGTGCGATCAGTGCCGGGCCGCGGTGTGCGCGGTGCCGCGGTACCACTCGCCCCGCAGCCAGTCGGCGATCAGCTCGATCTGCCGCCGCGTGAGCGGCGGTGCGCCGCCGTCCTGGGCCACGCCGAACCGCGGCATGCGGTCGTTCATACCGTCGTAGAACCGCTCGTGCGTCGGATCGGTGATGATGCCGACGAGCCAGTCGCGGGTGCCCCAGCCCGTGAGGTCGGGAGCGCCGACCGGTTCGGTGTCCTCCGGGCCGAAGCGGTGGCAGGAGCCGCACCGCTCACCGTCGGCGATGAGCGCCCTGCCCTCCGCGACCACTGCCGCCGGCACGTCGGTCGGCGGAAAGCCCGCCTCCGCCGCGAGCGCTGCGACCACGGCCTCCACATCGGCCGGCTTCCACTCGTCGGCGTCGGTGAGGTCACCGCGGACGAACGCCACCATGTCGCCCTCTTTGTGGGCCGTGTTGCCGAAGTAGGCCGGCCCGCCGACGCGGGCCGGATCGAGCAGCCCCCGCGCCCAGGCCGCGGTACCGAAGCCGTGGAGGTTCGCGGCGGAGGCCTTCGCCTCGAGCGACGGGGCGTCGGGCGATGACGGATCGACGTGGGCGTGGCAGCTGCCGCAGTGCTGGGCGAAGAGCCGCGGCCCCTGGCTGAAGGCATCGTTGCGGACGAGGTCGAGCGCGCCCGTGGGCGGGATCCGCTCCGGCCGGCCCGCCAGCTCGACGGCCCGGGCGGCGTCGGCCTTCGCCCCGGTGACCGCGTCGAGGAACGACTGCGAGTGCCGGATCCTGTCGAGCTTCTTCGCCCGGGCTTCGAAGGCGGCGAGCTTGGACTTGTCGCCGCCGAAGTGCGCCGCGATCCGCGCCGGATCGTTGCCGGTCTCCTCGAGGAGCTTTTCCACGTCAGCGAACGCGGCCCGGTCGGCCCACACCGCCGCGTAGTCCTCGTTCGTGGCCATGGCCGTGAGCAGGCCGATGCCGGCGAGCAGGCCGAGCGTGAAGGCGACGTTGAACCGGTGCCCGAGCTGCCAGCGGCCCAGGATCGGCATGAGGAACATCACGCCCATGATCAGGCCGGGCACGACGATCGCGCCGAAGAACTCGCCGGTGGCGCCCCAGCCCTCGAAGACCTTCAGGAACTGGAAGAGGAAGAGGAAGTACCACTCGGGCCGCGCCGCCGCGTAGGGCTGCGACGGATCGGCCGGCGCACCCAGCTCCGCGCCCAGTTCGCCCGGCACGATCGGCCGCCCCTCGAGCATCGCCCGCAGCGCCGGCATCAGGATCACTCCGAGCACCACTGCCATCACGGCCAGCATCGCCACGGCGTCCTTGAGCACCTGATCCGGCCAGAACATCGCATCGGGCCGGATGAGCGGCTGCTTCGCGCACAGGCCGTGCTTGCGGAAGAGCGACAGATGCACCACCAGCATGACCACGAGCGTGGCGGGCAGGAAGCCGGCGTGCAGGGCGAAGAACCGGGTGAGCGTGTGGTGCCCGTAGTCGGGACCGCCGACGACGAGCTGCTGCAGCGACGGGCCGACCAGCGGCACGAGGCCGGCGAGGTTGGTGGCCACGCGGGTGGCCCAGTAGCCCTTCTGGTCCCAGGGCAGCAGGTAGCCGGTGAGCGCCATGCCCAGCACGAGCATCATGAGCACGAGCCCGAGCCAGAAGTTCACCTCACGGGGCGCGCGGTAGGCGCCGTCGATCACCACCTGCAGCAGATGCAGCGCGAGCAGCACGACCATGGCCTGCGCCATCACGTGGTGGATGCCGCGGAGCAGCCAGCCGCCGGCCATCTCGTGCTGGATGTAGTAGACGCTCTCCCAGGCCGTCTGGGCGCCGGCCGAGTAGCTCGACCAGAGCACGAGGCCGGTGATCACCTGCGTCATGAAGGCGAAGACGAGCGTGCTGCCCCAGACATACCGCCAGCGGGCGCCGCCCGGCACGCGCTCGTAGAGCGCCTCGTGCAGCAGGGCCCGGTAGCCGGTGCGGTCGTCGAGGAAGTCGCCCAGCCGCCCGAGGAGCCCCGCGCTGGCGGGCTGCCGCGCCGTGGAGGCCTTGCCGTGTCGCCGCTCGTGTTTCATGGCCGGGCCACCTTCTCCGCGATACCGGTGTAGAAGTTCTGCCACTTCACTGCGATCTCGCCGTTCTTGCCCACGCGGCACTCGAGGCCGTCCATCGCCCGCGGGCTGGGGCTGGGGGCGACGATGCCGCCGTCGAGCATGAAGCGGCTGTTGTGGCAGGGGCAGCGGAAGCAGCGTTCCTGCGGCTCCATCTCCACGAAGCAGCCGGCGTGGGGGCAGGTGGCGGAGAGCGCCTCCACGGTGTCGGAGCCCTTCTCGCGGCGGAGGTAGACCGCGCCGATCGGCTCGGCGGCGAAGCCCGTCCAGGCGTCGACCCGCTCGGCCACCACGGCAAACTGCCGCGGCAGGCCGTCGTCGGGCACGCTCGCCACGTCGGTGACCGGAAGGAACGTCGCCGCCGCGCTGCGGCGCCGCAGTGGATCGAGGAAGTTCCAGCCGCCGGCGACGAGCGGCGGCAGGGTGGCCAGGCCTCCGCAGAGCATCGCGAGCAGTTTCGCGACGGCCCCGCGGCGGCCCGGCGTCGGCTCTTGGTCGGGGGCGGCGTAGGGCCGAAGGTGCCCAGGCATGGTGGGTCTCCGTGCGCGGGAAAGGGACGGGATCGGGCAGGTCGGAAGAGACGGACCGTGAGATGGGCGGATGGGTGGGGATCGTCGCCCGTGCAGGCGACCGCGGTCAGGCCTTTCCGGCGGCCATGACGGCCTCGTCGACGGCGGCCGTCACGCGGTCGAACGCCGCATCGAAGGGGCCGTCGAGGATCGCGCCCGCCGCCGCCTTGTGGCCGCCGCCGCCGAAGCGGCCGGCGAGGGCGCTGCAGTCCACGGGCGACCGGCTGCGGAAGCTGACCTTGATCCGGCCGTCGGGCTGCTCGATGAGGATCGCGGCGACCTCGGTGCCCTTCACGACCAGCGTCATGTTGATCAGGTCCTCGGTGTCGTGCGGCGTCGCGGCCGATTCCTTGATGTCGGCCTGCCGCACGACCGACGTGATCACGCGACCGCCGTGCGAGGTGCGGGCGCCGGCGAGCGTGCGGCCCACGAGGTGCAGGCGGGCGAGCGTGTCCTGCTCGAAGAGCTCGCGGTAGACCGCCGGCGGCTGGGCGCCGGCGTCCACCAGCCTCGCCGCGATGCGGAACGTCTCGCCGGAGGTCGACGGAAATCGGAAGCCGCCGGTGTCGGTGGAGAGCCCCGCGTAGAGCGGCGTGGCGATCCGCTCCGTGAACGGGATTTTCAGCCGCACGCCGACCTCGTACACGATCCTGGCCGTGGCCTCCGCGGAGGTGTCCTTGAACCAGCGGTCGCCCAGGTCGTCCTCGCTGACATGGTGGTCGATCACCAGCACGCGGTCGCGCATCGCCTTGAGCACGTCTCCCATCGCGCCGAGCTGCGCCCAGGCGCTCGTGTCGAGCACGATGAGCAGGTCGCGGTCGGCGAGGTCGGCCGGCTTCACCCGTTCCGCGAGCGACTCGATCAGCCCGTCGGGATCGATCCAGCGCAGGCCCGGGGGCGTGGCCTGGGCGTTGACGATCCGCACGTCCTTGCCGAGCGCCTTGAGGATGCCGGCCATGCCGAGCTCGCTGCCCAGCGCGTCGCAGTCGGGGCGGACGTGGCTGGTGAGCACCACGCGGTGGCAGCTTCGCAGGATCTCAAGCAGGCTGGCCCAGTCGAGTCGCATGCGGTCTCCGTGCCGGTGGGGCGGCCGCGAGACCGTGCCTTCGGCCGCGTGCGACGCGGGCGGGAGGCGACTCGCGGTGGCAGGTCAGGTGTGTGGCGGGGTCGATGCGACGATCTCGCGGGCTCTGGCCACGTCGGTGGCCAGCTGCCTGCACAGGGCGTCGACCGAATCGAAGCGCCAAGTGTCGCGCAGCCGGTCGAGGAAGTCAACGTCGAGGGGCGCGCCATAGAGGTCCCCGGTGAATCCGATCAGGTGGGCCTCGACCGAGACGCGCGTCTCACCGAACGTGACGTTCGGGCCGACGTGCACCGCGGCCGGATGGGTGCCCAGGCCCGCGGTGTGAGCCCGGGCCGCGTAGACGCCGGCCCCCGGCAGCAGCGTGGTTACGTCCGCGAGGTTCGCCGTCGGGAAGCCGAGGGGGCCGCCACGCCGCGCGCCCTCGACGACTGTGCCGGTGAGCCGGTAGGGGGCCGTCAGCAGCTCCACCGCCGCGCGGACGTCGCCCCCGGAGATCAGACCGCGGAGCCGCGAACTCGACACCGGCTTCCCGGCCGCCATCACGGGGGGCACCGTCTCGATCGCGATCCCGTCACGCTCGCAGAGCTCGCGCAGCATCGCGACGTCGCCGGCACGGCCGGCGCCGAAGCGGAAGTCCTCCCCCTCCACGATTCCGCGGATGCCGAGCCGGTCGCGCAGGATGTCGGTGTAGAAGCCCTCGGCGGGCAGCCGCATGAGTTCCTGCGTGGCCGGCTGCACGAGCACGGCATCCACGCCCAGCCCCAGGAGCAGTTCGGCCCTGCGCGCGGGCGTGGTGAGCGGCGTCGGGGCCGCCTCGGGCCGGACGAGTGCCGCGGGGTGCGGGTCGAACGTGACCGCCACGGCCGGCACCCCGAGCCGGCCCGCCAGAGCGCACAGCCGTGCCGCGATGGCCGCATGGCCGCGATGCACGCCGTCGAAATTGCCCACGGCGACGACGCAGCCCCCCTGCCCCGGCGCCCAGCGGTCGGGCGCGACCCGACCCACGGCGGCCGCCGGCGGCCGGTGTCCGGGGGCGTGGATGACGGTCGGTGGTGGGATGGGGGGCACGGCCGCGGCAGTGGGGGCGGGGAGTGACCGGGAAGTGTACCGTATCCCCCTCCGCCGTCCCTCCACCGGCCGCAGTGCCGGTTCACGACCGTGGGTATCATATCCGCCGATTCGCCACGACGACGTCCCGAGGAAGGTTCATGTCCCACGGCCGCGACGAGACGGAGCACAAGCAGATCTTTCTCTCTGCGGAGATGGCCTGCCGACTCGCGGCCATCGACATCGGGTCGAACAGCGTGCGGTTGCTGGTGGCGGAGGCCCTGCGGGGCGGCGCGTACCGGATTCTGGACGAGGAGCGGGAGCCGACCCGCCTGGGCCGCAGCGTCTCCGAGAACGGCCGGCTCGACGACGAGTCGATGGAGCGGACGGTCGCCGCGCTGCGGACGTTCAAGGAGATCGCCGCTGGCTATCAGGTGACGAGCCTCCGCACGATCGCCACCTGCGCGGTCCGCGAAGCCCGCAACGGTCCGGAGTTCTGCCGGCAGGTCCGCGAGCAGGTGGGGCTCGACGTGGAGGTGATCACCGGCGACCGCGAGGCCCGGCTGGCCTTCTCGAGCGTGCAAAACGCCTTCGACCTCACCGGGAAGAACGTCATCGTGGCCGACATCGGTGGCGGGAGCACGGAGGTCGTGTTCTCGACCGGCAACCTCATCGAGTCGATCTTCTCGACGCCGCTGGGGGCCGTCCGGCTCACGGAGCAGTTTCACCTGGGCGAGGGCGCCGAGCCCGAGGCGTTCCTTCGGGACGTCGCGCGGATGGAGGCGGAGGTGGCGTCGTGCCTCAAGAAGCGGACGAGCCGGCCGCTCTTCGCGCCGCACTTCCTCGTCGGCTGCGGCGGCACGTTCACGACGCTCGCCGAGCTCGTGATGGCCTCCAAGAAGGAGGTCGACATCCCCGTCGCCGGCTACCGGGTGTCGCACGCCGAGGTGCGGCACCTGCTCGACAGGCTGCGGAAGATGCCGCTGCGGGCCCGGCGGAGCATGGCGGGCATGACGCCTGACCGGGCCGACATCATCGTCGCCGGCCTCACGATCGTCGACGCGCTCATGAAGCGGTTTCGGGTGAATACGCTCGCGATCCACACCCGCGGCGTGCGCGACGGCCTGGTGCGGGAGATGATCGACGACGCGCTCGGGGCCGCGGTGGACGATCCCTCGCACCGCGATGCCGCGATCGAGCGGCTCGCCGCGGCCTGCTCCGGCGAGCTCGAGCATGGGCGGACGGTGGCGCTGCTCGCGGGCCGCATCTTCGACCAGCTCGCGGGGCCGCTCGAGCTCGTGCAGAGCGACCGTCAGCTGCTCGAATGCGCCGCGCGGCTGCAGGACGTCGGCTACGTCATCAACTACGACCAGCATCACAAGCACAGCTACCACCTCATCCGCAACAGCCGGCTGCCGGGCATCCGCGCCCATGACCTCGAGATCATCGCCAACGTCGCCCGCTATCACCGCGGCGCGCACCCCAAGCGGAAGCACGAGAACCTCGCCCGGCTGTCCTCCGACGATCAGCGGCGGGTGCAGCGGATGGCGGCGATCCTCCGGCTCGCCGGCGGCCTCGACCGCAGCCGGTCGCAGCAGGTCCGCGACGTCATCGTGAGGCTGGACAACGACCGGGTCTCGTTCGACGTGGTCGCCGATCAGGAGCCGCTCGTCGACGTCTGGGGGGCCCAGCGGCGGGCCGACCTGTTCGAGTCGGTCTTTGGCATGCCCCTCGAGATCCGCTGGGCGTCGGCCGGGAAGCGGGCCGGAAAGCCTGCCAAGCAGCGGAAGCGCCGGCGGCCCGCCGGCGAGGACCCGGCCCACGAAGCGCCCGCGGCCTCCGACGGCGAGGCGAAGCCGGCCTGAGCGGGCCGTCCGCCGGGACCTGGCTGGCCGTGGAAAAAGCCCTCCCTCGCCTTTTTCCACGAGGGCGAGCGGCGAAAAAGCCGAGCTTTTCGGCGCTCGCTGCCGCCGCCTCCAGCGGCGGATAACTTTATCGACGGCCTCCTAGGGCCCGCCGGCCTCGCGGCACATTCGGAGGAATCGGTGCCTGCCGTCCCGCCAGCGGTTTTCACGACCGACGGGCGGTCGACCGCCGATGACAACCCGAAGACCGCCGCGTCGTGGACCGACGGCGAGGGCGGGCGTCGGCAGGCCGGAATGGCGATGCCGTGGCCGGTGGACGCGACAGGCTGACGGGAGTCGTGGCATGAGCACGGGATGGTGTGGCGTGGTGGCCGGTCGTCGGGGCGTCTGCCGCCTTCTCGTGACGGCGTGCATTGCCTGGGCCGTGGGCCACGGCCATCCCGCCGTGGCGGCGGACCGGTGGCATTCCGGGCCGCGGTCGCCCGCGTCCACGGGCACGCCCCAGAATCAGGCCCCCTACCAGCCCGGCGCCTCGCCCTACACCGCCGGCATCCGCCAGCGGCCCCGGTATTTCGTCCCCCCGACGAATCCGCGGACTCCCACCTGGAAGATGTACGGCACGCCCCCGGGGGTCGTCCCCGGCGACTGGCCCAGCTACGCTCCATTGGGATTCGGCGGCTATCGCTTCCCCGCCGTGGGCTCGCAGGCCTACCGCTGACGCCGGGCCTCGGGCCGCGGGCGACCGCCGGCCCGGGAGCATGCCCGCGATGGCCGACCTGCTGACCGTCACCGAGTCGGGCCTCTACTGCGCCCAGGGTGACTTCTTCGTCGACCCCTGGCGCCGGGTGCCGCGGGCGGTGATCACGCACGCCCACGCCGACCACGCCCGGCCGGGCTGCGGCCGCTACCTCTGCGCGGCGCCGGGAGCCCTCGTGCTCCGCAGCCGCGTGGGCAACGCCGCGCCGATCGACACGCTGCGGCACGGCGAGACCTCGGTCGTGAACGGCGTGAAGGTGTCGCTCCATCCGGCCGGGCACGTGCTCGGCTCCGCCCAGGTGCGGCTCGAGCACGGCGGCATCACCTGGGTCGTGAGCGGCGACTACAAGCTCGAGGCCGACCCGACCTGCCTGCCGTTCGAGCCGGTGGAGTGCGACGTCTTCGTCACCGAGTCGACGTTCGGCCTGCCGGTCTACCGCTGGCAGGATCCGGCGGCGACCGCCGCGGAGATCGACACCTGGTGGCGGACCAACCGCGACGCGGGCCGCACGAGCGTGCTCCTGGCCTACAGCCTCGGCAAGGCGCAGCGGCTGGCCGCGCTCGTCGATCCGTCGATCGGCCCGATCATCGGCCACGGCTCGGTCATGAAGATGGTCGACGCGTACCGCGCCAGCGGCGTGCGGCTCCCGGCGATCGAACGGGTGCCCCCGCGCACGCGCAGGATGGGGGATGGACGGGCGCTGGTGATCGCGCCGCCGAACGTGGCCGGCAGCCGCTGGCTGGGGCTCTTCGGCGAGACGAGCGTGGCGATGGCGTCGGGGTGGATGCAGATCCGCGGCGTCCGGCGGCGTCGCGGCTTCGACCGCGGCTTCGTCGTCTCCGACCATGCCGACTTTCCCGGTCTGCTCACGGCGATCGCCGCCACCCGGGCCCGTCGCGTGCTCGTCACGCACGGGTTTGCCGACACGCTGGCGCGGCTCCTGCAGGAGCGCGGCCTCGACGCCTCCGTGCTGGCCACGCGGTTCACCGGCGAGGCCACGCCCGATGTGGCGACGCGGGCGGAGGCGGAGGACGACCGGCTCGACGACGGTGACCGTGACGACAGCGGCGGGGACGACGGCGGCGACGATCCGGAGCGGTCGGAGGACGACGTGCTGGAGACGCCGGCATGAGGCGGTTCGCCGAGCTCTACTGGCGGCTCGACGCCACCGCCGGCACGACGGGCAAGCTCGAAGCGCTGCGCGACTACTTCGCCGCCGCCGATCCCGAAGACGCGGCCTGCGCGGTCCGCGTGCTCTCGGGCGAACGGCAGCTGCGGGCCGTGTCGACGACGCTTTTGCGCGAGTGGGTGGCCGAGGAGGCGGGGCTGCCCGCCTGGCTCGTCGAGGATGCCTACGCCCATGTCGGCGACCTGGCGGAGACGATGGCGCTCCTGCTTCCCGACCCGGAGCCCGCTGCCGCAGACGGCGTCGGCATCGGGCTGGCGGAGTGCATGCGGACCACGGTCGAGGCCCTGCGCACCGCGGACGACGGAGTGAAGCGGGCGACCGTGCGCGGCGTCTGGAAGACGCTCGCCGCGCGGGAGCGGATCGTGTGGCACAAGCTGCTCACCGGCGGCTGCCGCGTCGGCGTCTCACGGACGCTCGTGGCGCGGGCCCTCGCGGAGGTGGCGGGCGTCGAGCCCGCCGTGATCGCGCACCGGTTGATGGGGGACGGCGTTTCCGACGCCGAGGCCTACCGCAGGCTGCTCGCCCAGGAGCCCACGCCGGCCGACGCCCGGCGGCCCTATCCGTTCTTCCTCGCCTCGGCGATCGACATCCCGCCGCGGGAGCTGGGGTCGGTCTCCGAGTGGCTGGCGGAATGGAAGTGGGACGGCATGCGGGCGCAGCTCGTCCGCCGTGGGGACGATGTCGCCATCTGGAGCCGCGGCGAGGAGCTCGTCAACGAGGCGTTTCCCGAGATCGCGGCGGCCGGCATGACGCTGCCCGTCGGCACCGTGCTCGACGGCGAGCTGCTCGCCGCCCGCGGCGGCGACCTGCTCGGGTTCGCCGCGCTCTCACGGCGGAGCGGCCGCCGGCGCGTGCCCCGCAAGCTGCTCGACGAGGTGCCCTGTGCGTTCGTGGCCTACGATCTGCTCGAGCAGGACGGCGTCGATCTGCGTGGCGAGCCGCTCGACGAGCGGCGGCGGCGGCTCGAGCGGCTCGTGACGCTCCCCTTCTCCGCCGGTGTCGCGCGGGAGCCTCGCCTGTTCCTCTCGCCGCGGGTCGATGCCGACGATTGGGATGCGCTGGCCACGGCCCGCGGCTCGTCACGGGCGCGGGGTGTCGAGGGGATCATGCTCAAGCGCCGCGGCAGCCCCTACGGCACGGGACGCACCCGCGGCGACTGGTGGAAGTGGAAGATCGAGCCCCTGGAGATCGACGCCGTGCTGCTCTACGCCCAGGCCGGCCACGGCCGGCGGGCGGGCCTGCACAGCGACTACACGCTCGGCGTGTGGAGCGACGGCCGGCTCGTGCCGGTGGCGAAGGCCTACTCCGGACTGGCCGACACGGAGATCGTCGAGCTCGACCGGATCGTGCGGGCGACGACGCTCGAGCGGCACGGGCCGGTGCGGGTGGTGCAGCCGACGCAGGTGTTCCAGCTGGCGTTCGAGGGGGTGGCCCGGTCGACACGGCACAAGGCGGGCGTGGCGGTGCGGTTTCCGCGGATCGTCCGCTGGCGGCGGGACAAGTCTCCTCCCGAGGCCAACACACTCGCCGACCTGCTCGGTCTGATCGACACGCAGCGCGGTGCCGGGGCACGCGACGCGATCGTGTCGCCGGAGGCCGCGCCGTGACGACGCGTGCTCCCCAGACGAAGCCGACGCGGGCGGGGCGGCAGCAGGCCCGCCGTCGCGCCACCGGGAAGACCGCGTCGCCGGCGTCTGCAACCGCCGTGCCGGCAGCGTGGTTCGCGCGGCGCGGCTGGCGGCCGTTCCCCTTCCAGCGGGAGGTGTGGCGGGAGATGGCCGGCGGCGGCAGCGGCGTCGTGCACGCGCCGACCGGCACCGGCAAGACCCTCGCCGCCTGGTTCGGCGCGCTGGCACGGGGCCGCACGCTTCCCCCTCACGACGGCCTGCGGGTGGTGTGGGTGACGCCGCTCAAGGCCCTCGCCGCCGACACGCTGCGGTCGCTGCGCGAGCCGCTCGCCGACCTCCCCGCAGACTGGCTCCCCGGCACGTGGGACGCCGCGATCCGCACCGGCGACACCTCCGCCGCCGATCGCCGCCGGCTCCGCGGCCGTCTGCCGGCGGCGCTCGTGACCACGCCGGAGACGCTCTCGATCCTGCTCTCGCTCGACGACGCGCACGAGATCTTCGCCGGCCTGCAGACGGTGGTGGTGGACGAGTGGCACGAGCTGCTCTCCACGAAGCGCGGCGTGCAGACGGAGCTGGCACTGGCGCGGCTGCGGGCCCTGGCACCGGGCCTCGCGGCCTGGGGCCTCTCCGCGACGCTCGCCAACCTCGACGACGCGGTCGAGGCGCTCGTCGGTCCCGCGGCCGCGGGCGACGCCCGGCTCGTGCGGGCCCGCGTGCCGCGGCGGGTCGAGATCGAGACGCTCATCCCGCAGCCGATGGAGCGGTTTCCCTGGGCTGGCCACATGGGCATGCGGCTGCTGCCGCAGGTGGTCGCCCGGATCGACGCCGCGGCGACGTCGCTCGTCTTCACGAACACCCGGTCGCAGGCCGAGCGCTGGTACGAGGCGATTCAAGGGGCGCGGCCCGACTGGCGGCCGGCGATGGCGTTGCACCACGGCTCGGTCGATCGCGAGCTGCGGACCGCCGCCGAGGAGGGCTTGAGGCGCGGCCGGCTCAAGTGCGTGGTGGCCACGTCGAGCCTCGACCTCGGCGTCGACTTCGGCCCCGTCGAGCAGGTGTTCCAGGTGGGCAGTCCCAAGGGGATCGCCCGGCTCCTGCAGCGGGCCGGCCGCAGCGGCCACGCGCCGGGCGCCGTCGGCCGGCTCATCTGCGTGCCAACGCATGCGCTCGAACTCGTCGAGTGCGCCGCCGCGCGGCGGGCCGCGGTGGCCGGCGTCGTCGAGCCGCGGCGGCCGCTGACCAACGCCCTCGACTGCCTCGCGCAGCACCTCGTCACCGTGGCCGCGAGCGGCGGGTTTCGGGAGGCGGAACTGCTCGCCGAGGTCCGCGGCACGCGGGCCTTCGCGGGGCTCGACGATGCGTCGTGGCGGTGGGCGATCGACTTCGCGGCCCGCGGCGGCCCGGCGCTGGCCGCCTACCCCAACTTCGCGCGGATCAAGGAGCGGTTTGGCCGCTGGTACGTTGCCAGCCCGGCGATCGCGCGGCTGCACCGCATGTCGATCGGCACGATCGCTGGCAACGCGACGGTGGACGTGAAGTGGCTGCGGGCCGGCGGCGGCCGGCTGGGCACCGTGGAGGAGTCGTTCATCTCGCGGCTCAACGTCGGCGACCGCTTCCTCTTCGCCGGCCGGTCCCTCACGCTGGCCCGCTTCGACGGCCTCACGGCCTGGGTCCGCCGCAGCCGCTCCGCGGCACCCATCCAGGTGCCGCGCTGGAACGGCGGCCGCATGCCGCTCTCGACGCTGCTGTCCGCCGCGGTGCTCGATCTCGTGCGGTCGGCCGCGGAGGGCGGCCCGGCCCGCGGGCTGCCGGAGGTGCGGGCGGTGCGGCCGCTGCTCGACATCCAGTCGCGGTGGAGCCAGCTGCCCGAGGCCGACGTGCTGCTCGTGGAGCGGGCGCAGTCGCGCGACGGCCACCACGCCTTCGTCTTTCCGTTCGCCGGCAGGCTCGTGCACGAGGGCCTGGCGACGCTCGTGGCCTGGCGGATCGCCAGCCGCCGGCCCAGCACGCTCACCATGGCCGCCACCGACTGGGGCTTCGAGCTCGCCGGCCGCGGTCCGCTGCCCGCGGATGAACGCGAGTGGCGTCAGCTGCTCTCGCCCGCCGACCTGCTCGAGGACCTGCTCGCCTGCTTGAACGGCACCGAGATGGCGCGGCGGCACTTCCGGGAGATCGCCCGCGTGGCGGGGCTCGTCGCGGGCGGCCAGCGGACCAACCGGCAGACGCAGGCGTCGTCGGGGCTCATCTACGACGTGCTCACCGAGCACGACGGCGAGAACATGCTCCTATCGCAGGCGCGGCGGGAGGTGCTCGAGCAGCAGTTCGAGTTTGGCCGCCTGCGGGAGGCGGTCGAGGCGATCGCCGTCAAGGAGATCCGCGTGGTCGACACGCCCCGGCTCTCGCCGCTCGCCTTTCCGATCTGGGCCGAGCAGATCCAGTCGCGACTCACCACCCAGGGATGGCTGGAGAGGATCACCGAGATGGCCGGCGAACTGGAGCGGGCTGCGGAGGCGCAGCGGCCATGACGGAGGTGCGGATCGCGTGCGGACCCGCGGCGGGGCAGCCTGGTCCGGAGGACGCCGTCGACATCCTGCTCCTGCCGGGGCGGGCGGCGTTGCTCCCCGCGTCGCGGACGCTCCTCGTGGCCGACCTGCACCTCGGCAAGGCGGCGGCGTTTCGCCACGCGGGCATCCCGGTGCCCGAGGGCTCGTCCCAGGCCGACCTCGCCCGGCTCGAGCGGCTCGTCCGCGACCGCGGCGTGCGGCGGGTCGTCGTGCTCGGCGACCTCTTTCACGCGCGGAGCGGCTGCACGCCCGCGGTGTTCGCGGAGTTCGCGGCGGCGCGGGGCCGCATGCCGGCGGTCGAAGTGCTGCTCGTGCTCGGCAACCACGACCGGGCGATCGGCCCGCTGCCGCCCGCGCTCGGCATCGACGCCTGCCTCACGCACCTCGACGAGCCGCCATTCCACTTCGTGCACGAGCCGGCGACCGCGCTGGCCACGCCCGATCGCGGGCTGTTCACGGTCGCCGGGCACCTGCATCCCACCGTGGCCGTGACGAGCCCCAGCGGCGACAGGCTGGCCGACCGCTGCTTCGCGGCCGGCCCCGCCCTGCTCGTGCTCCCCGCGTTCGGGTCGTTCACCGGCGGCCACCGCGTGGGGCCCGCGGAGGGGATGCGGCTGTGGATCGCGCGGGATGACGGCGTGGTCGAGGTGACGCAGCTGGTCGCCGCCGCCGGCCGGCGGCGCTGAACGGTGTCATGAGCCCGCGTCAGCAGCCGGCGTCACGAAACGCCACGTGCAGGCGGGCGAGCAGGTCGCCGGCGGTCATCGACACCTCGCCGAGGTCCGCTGCGGCGGCGTCGCCGGCGCGGCCGTGCACCCAGGCGGCCAGGCGGGCCGCGTCGCGCAGGGCGAGCCCCTGCGCCGCCAGGGCGGCGGCCACGCCCGTGAGCACGTCGCCGGTGCCCGCGGTCGCCATGCCGGGATTGCCCGTCTCGTTGTGCGTGCGGCGCCGCGAGGCGTCGACGACGAGGGTGCCGGGCCCCTTGAGGAGGAGCACCGCGTCGACCGCCGCGGCGAGTTCCTCGGCGTCGCGTTCGAGCGCGGGCCGGTCGCGGCTGCGGTCGGACGACGGCTCCTCTCCCAGCAGGCGGAGCATCTCGCCCGCGTGCGGTGTGAGCAGTCGTGGGCCGGCGTGGGCCGCGAGTGCGTCGCGGCTGCTGCGGGAGAGCGCCCAGAGCGCGTCGGCGTCGAACACGGCGGGCCGACCGAGGTCGCGCCACAGGTGCGACACGACATTGCAGACGTCGTCGGACCGGCCGATGCCCGGACCGATCGCGACCGCGTCGGCGGCGGCCGACCGCCGCCCGATCTCGGGCAGCGCCGCGGCGGCGAAGGTGCCGTCCGGCCCGGCCGGCAGGCCGCGGGTCATCACGCAGGGATCGAAGCCGGCGGCGATCGCCGCCACGGGATCGGGCACGAGCAGTTCCACGAGCCCAGCGCCGCTCCGCAGCGCCGCCATGGCGGCCAGCGCCGGCGCACCCGCCATCCCGAGCGAGCCGCCCACCACGACCACCCGGCCGAGGTCGCGCTTGCTCGCGTCGCGGCGGCGCGGCGGCAGCCGCGGCAGGTCGGCGGGCGGTGGTGCGTTGCGGCTCGTCACGGGTGCCTCGGGAGGGAGGGGCGATGCGGGCTGCCTCGGTGTCGAGGCGATGCGACGGGGGGGCGGTTTCGCGGCGGAAATCGCGTCCACCGGGGAGCGTTACCTTGACTGGAACGCGCGGAAGGGGCTACCCTCGCCGCGATTCTTCAAGGATAGCGTGTCCGCCAAGGAGCCGGTTTTTCCCCATGAGTGCCGCACACAATCCGGGCGATCTGTTCGACGTGAAGAAGGTCCGCCGGCTGATCGAGCTCATGAAGGAGCACGACCTCGCCGAGATCGACCTGAAGCAGGCCGATCATCGCGTGCGGATCAAGCGGGGCGGCGAGGTGATCGCCACCGGCCCGATTCCGGTCGCGGCGCCGGCCCGGCCGGCCGCCGCCGACGCCCCGGCCCGCGAACCCGCCGTCGATTCCAAGCTGCTCGTCATCAAGAGCCCGATGGTGGGAACGTTCTACAAGGCCTCGGGGCCCGACACCGCCCCCTTCGTGAAGGTCGGCGACCGGATCGGCGCCGAGCAGACCGTGTGCATCGTCGAGGCGATGAAGGTTTTCAACGAGATCCCGGCCGGCGTTTCCGGCCAGGTCGTGGCGATCCTGGTGGAGAACGGGGCGGCGGTCGAGTTCGGCCAGCCGCTCATCAAGGTCGACCCGGAGGCGTGAGGCCGTCCGCGGCGGTCCGATCCCGGGCGAA
>JBILVO010000121.1:0-11484 GCA_044370415.1 Pirellulales bacterium | reverse complement strand
CAGGAAAGGCCGCCGGGACGCCCCGGCCGGGCCAGACGGTGGTGGAGCTGACCAGCGGCAACACGGGCGCGGGCCTGGCGATCATCTGTGCGATCAAAGGCCACCCGTTCGTCGCGGTGATGTCGCGCGGCAATTCACCGGAGCGGGCGGCGATGATGCGCGGCCTCGGGGCCGAGGTCCTGCTCGTGGAGCAGGCCGCCGGCTCCAGCCCGGGCCGCGTCTCGGGCGCCGACCTGGCCCTCGTCGTCGCGGAGACGGAGCGGATCGTCGCCTTCTGCGACTTCGTCGGCTCGGGAGGCACGTTCGCCGGCTTCTCCGCGGGGCGAACGTCGCGGCGGCGTTGCGGCTGCTCCGCGGCGAGTGTACCAGCGCGACGATCGCCGTCGTGATCTGCGACTCCGGCCTGAAGTGCCTGAGCACCGACCTCTGGACGGCGGAGGCGTGATGAACGGTTCGCGCCGGCGATCCGCGTCGGGGCGGTGCGGCAGCGGGCAGAACCGGTGGTGAAGCCTCCCCGCGGCGATTAGGCTTGGGCACCACCGACGAGGACGGGGGCCATGGACTTCTCGCTCATCTTCACGATCGCGCTGATCTTCCTCGTCACGTCGCTCGTGGGCTGCGTGCGGTCGCGGTTCACGGACCGGTGCCTGCAGTCGTTTCAGGGATTCCAGGTGTCGCTCTGCCGCACCGATGGGCGGGAGGTGTGGGGGCGACTCGACCTGAACCCCGGCGGCATCGAGATCACGTTTCCGCAGCGTGCGTCCGGCGAGCCGCGGGTGAAGAGCACCTACCTGCTCTACGCCGGCGAATACACCCTCATCCAATCGATCTTCCGCCACGCCGACCGGCTCACCGAGGCCGAGCAGGCCCGACGCAGCGCCGACATCGCGCGATCGTTCCACCCTGGCCCGGCCCGCCGGCTGCGGCGGCGCCTGCGGAATTTCCTGGGCACCGCCACCGACTCGCTCCGCGAAGTGCTCGCCCTCGTGGTCGGCCGCGTGCAGAAGACCCAGGATCGCTACGTGGCGGCGGAGGGCACTGACGCGCTGACGAAGCTCGGTGGCAGCGTGCTCACCGAGGTGAGCAGCTTCCACGATCCGCTCCTGGAGCGGCAGATCGGCCGCCAGGTCGTCGTGGAGGTGATCGAGGGGGACGAGATCCACGAGCACGTCGGCATCTTCAAGGAGTATTCGTCCGACTTCCTGCACCTGCTCGACGTCGAGTTTCCGGAGCCGTGGACGCTCGATCTCGCGGCCGGCCGCCCGACGGAGCACGCCGGGATGGCCGCCGCCTGGGAGGGCGACGTACTCAAGGTCTCCAACCGCGGCGCGCGGCCGGTGCTGGTGGTCGCGGTGGACGCTGGCGGCGGCGAGCGGTCGGTGGACGCGCTCGTGGCACCAGGCGGCACGATCGACGTGCCGCTGGCGGCGACCGGCGACAGGGCACGGCTCCGCATCCAGACGATCCGCGACCTCGACATGATCGTGCCCCGCTCCCGGGCGGCCGTCCGCAACCGCGCGGAGTGCGGCGGGGACGAGGCGGGTGAGTCGCTTTGGGACCTGGTCTTCGATCTGGGCATGGCGATCCGGCGCGGCACGAACGCGGAGCAGGAGGAGCGTCTCCGCCTGCGGCTCGAACAGGCCCCGGCCGACGCGACGGCCGCCGCGGCCTTGGGCGCGCTGCTCCTGAAGCGGCAGGACCACGCGGAGGCGGGCCGCTGGCTGCGGGCCGCCTACAACGGCCGCGACACACTGCCCGACGGCGGTCGACGGGTGCTGATGCAGCTGCGCGAGCTGTCGCGCAGGCTGGCGCAGCGGGGCCACGAGGGGGCAGGGGAGCGGGCGTTGCACGAATCATGACACACCGTCAGGCGGCCCATGCGATGAGCGATCCACGACTGCACCTCGGCCGGCACCTGCGCCTCGACGACAATCCGCTGCTGGCATCCGCGGCGGCCACCCGCGATCGACTGCTCCCGGTGTTCGCCCTCGATCCGGCTGTCCCGCGGGGCCGCCACCAGGAGGCCTTTCTCCTCGCCTCGCTCGCGGACCTGCAGTCGTCCCTCCGCGGCCGTGGCTCAGACCTGCTCGTGGTGCACGAGCCGCCGCCGGCTGACGCGCGGGACCGCTACCTCTCGCCGCTTCGCATGATCGACGAAGCGCAGCTTCCACGCGACGCGTCGCGGCTGCCGCGCACCTACACGCCGTTTCGGCAGGTGGTCGAAGCCGCCGGCGTGCGCTTTACCGCGGCCATCGCCGCCCCCGACCGGCTCCCGCCACTTCCCGACGGCGTGACCTGCCCGACGATTCACGTGCCCGCCATCCCGCAGGTCGCGGCAGGCGGCGAGTCGGCCGCGCTGCGTCACTGGCAGCAGTACAGAACGCGCCGGCTGCCCGATACCTACAAGCAGACCCGCAACGGGCTCTTGGGGCCGGATTATTCGAGCAGGCTCTCCCCGTGGCTGGCGTGGGGCTGCCTGTCGCCGCGACGCGTGGCGCACGATCTCGCCCTGTATGAGGGTGAGCACGGCGCGAACGAGGGCACGTACTGGCTGTGGTTCGAGCTCTTGTGGCGGGACTTCTTCGCGCTGCGGGCCGATCACCTCGCCGCCGGAGCCGAGCCGCTCGCTCCCGACGATCCGCGCCGACGGATGCTGGCAGCCGCGCGGCTCGGCCATCCGTTCATCGAGGCGGGCATTCGCGAACTCAACGCCACCGGCTTCCTCGGCAACCGCATGCGTCAGATCGTCGCGAGCCACTGCATCCACGAGCTGGGGTGGCCGTGGCCGGTCGGCGAGTCGTATTTCGCCGAACATCTGATCGATTACGACCCGGCGTCGAACGTGGGCAACTGGAAGTACATCGCCGGGCAGGGGGCGGATCCGCGGGGCGGACGGCGGTTCGACATCGCCACGCAGCAGGAGATGTACGACCCGGACCGTGCGTACGAGCGTCACTGGATGGAGCCATGACCTCGGTTCTCGAGGTCACTCCACCGGCTCCCGGCACTGCGAGTCATGGAACCGGCGTGCCCCGGTGTGCCGCCGCCTCACCGGTCGCGGCGTGTCGCAGGACTGCGGCTCAGGGCTTGGGCACAGAACCCAGCGACATTCGCCATCTGCCACAGAGCCAGCGCGCCCGCCAGTTTCGCCCGCTTGAAGACGCCGGAATACCGGCCAATGCCGTTCCAGATTCTCATCGGCAGCCCGGCATGGAAGCCGAGATCGTCCTGCATGGTGCCCGTGGCGCGGGTCCGTCTCCGACCATGGTAGAGATACGCCCCGCGGCCGTAGCGGTAGTGCAGGTCGAGAAACCTGGTGAGCGTCTGGGGATGGCGATGCTCGATCGTCGCCTGCGGCCGCCAGATCAGGGGCCAGCCGGCGGCCCGCCAGCGGTCGCAGAAGTCCCGATCCTCCGCGCCGGCACGTGTGAACGACTCGTCGAAGCCGCCGATCTCGGCATACCGCTGCCGGCTGCAGAGCATGTTGTTGCTCGTGAAAAAGTAGGCGTCTTCGTGATCGCGGTTGAAGTGGTCATAGACCATGTCGATGATCCACTGGCTGGCCTCGCTGAACAGGCAGTCTTCCAGGCCGTTTCTCGTCGACCCACCCACGAGTGATCCCGGCCGTGCACGCTCCCCGGCCACCAAGGTCTCGAGCCAGGCCGGCGCGGGCACGCAGTCGTCGTCGGTGAGGGCGACCAATTCCCCGGCCGCGTGCCTCACGCCGTTGTTTCGCGCCGCACTGGGCCCCGCATTCTCCTGCCGAATCACCCGCACCTGCATCCGCGCGGCGAAGTCGTCGGCCAGCGCACCGAGCCCCTCCGGGCTGCCGTCATCGACCACGACGACCTCGAACGCATCACGCGGCAGCGTTTGCGCCGCGAGGGCCGTCAGACACTCGCGCAGTTGACGCAGCCGTCGATAGGTCGGGATCACCGCGCTGACAACGGGCTGGGCCATCGGCGGTGGTGAGAGCGACGCATGCATGGGGCGTTTTGAAGAGTAGATCGGGAGAATGAAGCCGGTCAAGCAAGGGCGAGACCGCCGAGGGCGACGGCCCTGATGGCGACGATCCGCTCACCTGCCAACTCGCCCCCCCCACGGCGTCTTCGTGGACAAAGACGGCACCGTCTTTATCGGCGACAGCGAGAACCGCCGCGTGCGGGTCTGGCGGAAATAGCCACCGTTGGCGTTCGCGCGGCCGGCGCGCCGTATTTGGGGGAAGGTCCTGCCGGCACTCACGGCCACTGCAGCTCCACCAGCGTCACGCCATGCCGGACGAGCGTGAAGCTGATCTCGGCGGTGCCGCTCGTGCGCGTGAGCCCGGTCGCGTCGGAAGCCGGCGTCAGGCGGCTGGCGTCCTCAAGCAGGCGGATCTGTTCGTTGGTGGGTGTTTGTGGTGCGCCCATGGCCTGCCAGACCGCGTGGGCGTTGGAGTGGCGGTCGTCGATGAGCGTGCGGATGAGCGTCGGGGTGCCGCCAGGGGTGCCGGTGAGATCGATCGTGACGGCGGCATCGGCGCCGGGGAGATCGTCGTCGTGGTAATGCCAGACGAGGATGGTGATGCGTTTGCCGTGCCGGGCGGCGAGTGCCGAGACATCCGGCTTGTCGCGAACGCCCGTGTTTGTGAGATCATCCAGCGAGACGGCCCCGTCGCCGTGCACGCGGAGTCGCTCGCCGTCCATGCGGGCGAACATGCGGAAGACGTTCAGCACCGGCTTGTCGACGCCGTTTGTGGCCAGTGAGCGGAAGCCGGCGAACCACGGCTGCCCCTCGAACTCGAAGGACCACGTGAGCGCACCTTCGAGGTTCACGCCATGCTTCTCGGCGAGGTCGAGCTTGCGCGGGAAGGTCGCGGCCGTGTAGCTGGAATACATCGTGCCATTGCGGTAGTCGCGATCGGCTCCCCGGCACGCGGCGCAGCCATCGGGGTCGGACTCGCCGATGATGACGGGCTTGTCCTTGGCTTCGGGATGGGCTGCGATCACCGCGAACGCCTCGTCGATCTCCCGGAGGTGGTTGGCGATGCCCATGCGGACATGCCCATCGACCTGCTGCGGACGGCCCTTGGCATGAAAGGCGATGAAATCGAGCGGGGTGCCCTTTCCGCCGGTGGCTCGGTTCGAGCCCTCGCGGCAGTGGTCGAGGAAGGCGGCGAGGAAGTCGCCACCCTTGCCGCCCGCGATGTCGGGCCCGCCGACCTTCGCTGCGGGGATGGCACGCCGCACCGCGTGGATCGCGTGGTCGTGCAGCGCGAAGAACTCCTCCCGTGTCCCGCGCCAGTAGTCGATGTTCGGCTCGTTCCACGTCTGCCAATACCAGTGCCGGACTTCGTCGGCGCCGTAACGGGCCGCGCAGTGTTGCGCCCAGTGGAAGACCAGATTCTCCCAGTTCGCGAAGTCCTTCGGCGGATACGCCCAGCCGCCGAACAGTTCCTCGTATGTCGCATCCGGGAAGCGGTGCCGATAGGGCTCCGGCTTCACCGAGAGCGCCCGCGGCATGAAGCCAATCTGCACGTACGGTCGCACGCCCTGTCCGCGATACGCATCGAAGATGCGATCCACGATGCGCCAATCGTAGACCGGGTTTCCCGCCGCATCCTCCGTGTAGGCATTCGTCGAGCCCCACTTCAGTCCATGTTCGCCCTCGCCCGTGGTCAGCAGGTTGTGCGTGCGGAAGTAGACATCGTCTTTGCGCAGCTCACCGAGCTCGCCGAGCAGTTCGCGGCCATGCGGCATGTAGGCGTAGTTTGGCTCGTCGGCGCCGAAGAACCGCCAGATGGGCTTCAGCGGGCCGATGGGCCGAGTCGCGGCTACATGGATGCGAACCGGGAAGGATTCGGCGCACGCCAACGAAGCAAGGGCCCGCAGGAGAAGCAGGGCGGTGAGGATCGCGCGGGCAGGCTTCATGGTGGCCACGGGGGAGCGTTTCTTCGGTGCGGCGCGGGCGTTCGACTCCGTCCGGTCGGGGGCTGGAGCCGCAGGGACCGTTTCCGGAACCTCTTTCATCGTCCCCTGATCGCCCGCCCGCTCCCTCGCGAACGTCCAGCCCAGCACTGAGTTCGGGCCGTCAACACTCTCACATTCTCTCTCTGCGTGCGGTGCCATGTACAGGGTTCCAGGGGCCAGCCCGGATCGGGCAGCATGATCCCGCATGAATCACCGCGTGTTTTCGTTTCCCGCCGTTTGCGATACGGTGTGAGGCGTGCGTGGTAAACCTACCGAAGTGCAGGGAGATTGGGATGCCAGAGCGGAAGGTCGCCGTCGTGACGGGTTCTGCCACGGGCGTGGGTGCCGCCACGGTCCTGGGCCTGGCACGCCGCGGGTACGACGTCGTCATCAACTACACGAAAAGCGCGGCGGAAGCCGCGGCTTCCTCCGCAGCCTGCGCCGAAGCTGGCGCCGACACGCTGATCGTGCGTGCCGACGTGGCCAACGACGCCGACTGTCGCGGCATGGTCGCCGCCGCGGTCGATCGCTGGGGCCGTATCGACGCGCTGGTGAACAATGCGGGCCGCACGTCCGTTGCCAGCATGGCGGGCTGGGAGGGGTTGGATGCGCAGGTCTTCCACGACATCTACGCCGTGAATCTGATCGGCGCCTTCCAGATGATCCGCGCCTGTGCGCCGGAGCTGAAGAAGGCCAGGGGGGCGATCGTCAACGTCTCGTCGATGGCCGGGGCGCTCGGAATCGGCACCTCGGCCCCATACATCGCCTCCAAAGGAGCGCTCAACGCCCTGACGCTGAACGTGGCGAGGATGCTTGCACCGGATGTGCGGGTGAATGCCGTGTGTCCGGGCCTCATTCTCAGCCGTTGGTTTGCGAGCGGGGCCGGCGAGGGTGGCATGAACCTGCTGAAGAGCCAGTACGAACAGGCCGTTCCGTTGGAGCGGGCCAGCACTCCAGCGGATATTGCCGACGCGGTCATCTGGTTGATCGATGGTGCCGCATCGATGACGGGCGAACTGCTGTTGCTCGATTCGGGCATGCATCTCGGCAAGGGATTGTCTGGGGGCCGCACGGCCCCTTGAGCCCCAGGACTCGCGTTGCCAGCGGCTGTCTCTCGAGAATAGGATCGGTCTCCGGCGGAATCCTCGAGGGCAAGACGTGGCAATCAGCGTGGCGATCATCGGTGGTGGGCCGGCGGGCCTGACGCTGGCTGCGGCATTGGCCCAGCAGGGCGGCTTCGAGATCGCGGTGTTCGAGCGTGCCGACGACCACTTCAGCGCCGAAACCTACAACCCCGACCGCAGCTACACGATCGACATCACGGGCCATGGTCTGCGTGCGGCACGCTTCATCGGCATCACCGACCGTTTCGATGCCGGGCTCATTCACTTCAAGGGGCTGAAGATCGCCCCCCATCCCTGGCTTCGTCGGCTCGGGGCTGGATTCGCTGAGGAGCCGTACCACGGCAGGGGCTGGACGGGGAGCCGCGGTGACATCTGCCGCTGTCTTCAGGCCCATCTGTCTGAGCGGCATGCAGATTCCGTGGCCCTTCACTTCGGAGCGGAGGCGACCCTCGTCGATGCCGGGCAGCCACGGCTCCGCATCGCGTCGCGGGGTGCCGGGGCCGGCGAGATGCGACACTTCGATCTGGTCGTGGGCTGCGACGGTGGTGGCAGCGGCGTACGGCAGTCCCTCGCCGATCACGCCAGCGGGTTCGCAGTCGAGGGGGCCGACCTGGGAAACCACTCCCTCATGCTGCATCTGGACCAGCACCTCGACGAGCTGGATCCGCAGTACCTCTATGTCCTTGCGGTCCATCCCGTGACGGCCGTGGCTGGGGCGATCAACGGCCCCGGGGGACCGACGGATCCGCGGTGGTTCTGCCAGATCGGATTCAGCGGAACGATGCGGTTCGACTCTGACGCGGATGCCGGTCGTTTTCTCGACGGGGCGCATCCGCTGCTGCGGCACTTCGCCTCCGACGCCAAGGTGCAGGAGTTCGGCCATCGGCAGTGCCTGCCGACCGGCAAGACCAAGCGGTGCTCGTCTCTGGTGGCCGGGCGGGTGGCGCTTCTGGGCGATGCCGGTGCTCCTGTGCCTCCCGTGGGCCAGGGGGTGAATGCGGCCATGGAAGGCGCGACGGTGCTCGCCACGTGCCTGCACGAGCATCGCGATTCGCTGGATGCTGCTTTGGCAGCTTATGCGGCCACGTGGGGCCCGGAAACCGATGCGCTGCGGCGGATCGCGATGACGGTCGACCTCTCACAAAGCATGACGCCCTTCCGGATCCTCCTGGCCTCGTTCCTGGGCTACTCTGGCTTGAGGCTCGCCAAGCGCGAGGATCTCAGTTATGCCGAGGCCTGGGAGCGTTTTCGCCGCGGCGAGGACCGCATCAGACGCACGCCCCTGGGGCTGGTGCTGCCTCGCCGTCGAGGTTGATTGGGAGCGGCTGGCGGCAGCCATAGGGGTTGCCGCGGCTCCTCGCGCCGCCGGGGCCGTCGGCATGCTCATGTGTCCGATCCTCGGCCTCGAGGATCGCCGCCATCTCCCCCCATGCCGCGGCGCTCGGCATGGGCATGCAGCTCACGAACATCGCCCCGCGACGTCGCGGAAGACTGGTGGCGGAGTCGCTGCTACCTGCCGATCGAATGGACCGATGGCCTGCGGCCAGACGGCGGGCCGCCCGACCCAGCGCGGGTGCGGCGGGGCGTGCGGACGATCCTCGAGGTCGCCAACACCTATTCCACTGCCGGGCAGGCGGGGATCGCGGTGCTCGATGCCGAATCCCGCTTGGCTGTCCGGGTGGCGGCGAGAATCTATCATGCGATCGGAATCAGGATCAGAAGGCGAGGCTACGAGGTGCTCGACGAGCGGGTCCGGGTCTCGACGATCGCAAAGTTCGGGCTCTTCGCCGGCGCGATGCTCAATCCTGCCGGCGGCCGGCTGAGGCAGCGTGAGAACCCGGCAGGCCCTCGGCGATTTCGGCCGACCGAGCCAAAATAAAAGCACTCCTTGAGGAACGCCCGTCAGGGGGCTACTTTTTGGTTTTTACCATGCGACAGAGGACGGTCGTGCAGCGTATCTGTGAGTTGGAGGATCTTTCGTCGTCTGGGGCCAGTGGTCATCGCACCGCCTCCTGCCCGACCACGGAAAAACGGTATCCGACGAAGCGGGAAGTGCTCGCGGTCATTCCCGACGAATGCTTCGATCGCAGCTTGATCAAGTCGTCGCTCTCGTTGTTTTTGTCTTTGGCGATGACGATCGGCAGCGGAGCCCTCGCGTACACCTTCATTCCGCTCACCTGGTCATGGCTGCCCGCGTGGATCGCCTACGCCGTCGTGGCCGGAACCGTTGGCACAGGGTGCTGGGTCGTCGCGCACGAGTGTGGCCATCGGGCGTTTACGAAGCACAACTGGCTTCAGGATATGATCGGCTACTGCCTGCACAGTGCCTTGCTCGTGCCGTATTTTTCCTGGCAACGCAGCCATGCGTTGCATCATGCCCGCACCAATCACCTCGACCTTGGTGAAACGCATGTGCCACTTCGCGACGGATCGCCCCGCGGTAAAGCTTACCGGTGGTGGCAGGCGACGATCGGAGATGAGGCGTTTGCCATTGTTCAGATCGTCATCCGCTTCACGTGCGGATGGCCTCTGTACCTGTTGACCGGTGCCACGGGTGGCCCGGCTCGGGGTGCGACCAATCACTTCTGGCCGGCCTGGCCATTCTCCGCGGCACTCTTCCCAGGCGAGTGGCGCCGCAAGGTTTGGTTGTCGGACATCGGCATTCTGATCATGCTCGGCCTGCTCGGCTGGTGGACGTATTCCTCGGGTTTTCTCCCGGTCCTCGCCGTCTACGTCGGCCCCTACTTGGTCGTGAACTTCTGGCTTGTCTTGTACACGTGGCTCCAGCACACGGACGTCGATGTTCCGCACTTTGACGACGAGGAGTGGACGTGGGCCAAAGGTGCGTTCATGACGGTTGATCGCCCGTACGGCGCCGTACTCGATTTTCTGCATCATCACATCGGCAGCACGCACGTCGCGCATCACATGGATGCTCAAATCCCGCATTACAACGCCGTCAAGGCAACGCGTGCCGTGCAGGCACACTTTCCGGATCTCTATCGCTATGATCCGACTCCGGTCCACAAAGCACTCTGGAGAGTGGCGACGCGGTGCCACGTGGTGTCGAAGGACGACGAAGGCTGGAAATTCACCGGGCGACACCACTGAGCCTTCCCCCCCATGCCTCCGGTGCCGTGGAAGGGGGGCGGGTCAGCGGCGTGCTGGCAAGAGCCGCCGAGCGGGCGGCGACGGCCATCGCCGGCCCTGCGAAGGGGATGGCGGTGGTGGGCGATCACAATGGAGACGCTCCGGGCCACGCAGTGCCCCCGGGGCCCGCGGTACGACGCGGTCACATCAACGCCTTCAGATCAGCGCTTCACGCTGTCGTCGGTGCTCGCGGCTTCAAGCGGCTGCCCGTCGTCGGTCGTTGATTCCGGCTTCGTGACCCCGCTGAACTCGTCGCTTTCCGGGGCGGGAACCGTTGCGGGCGTGCTCACGTTTTCAATCGCGACCGGCTCCGCGCGAAGTTCCGTCTCGCCTTCCACGGTTTCAGCGGTCGTAGTGGCGGTGGCATCCGGCATGTCGCTCCGCAGGCCGTCGAGGATCTGGCGGAGTCCCTCCAACTGCACGGACACCGCCTGCGTGGCCTCTCCGAGCATCATCCGCCGCGTCTCATGGAGACGCAGCGCCGAGGCATCGAGCTGCTGCTTCTGGGTCTGCAGTTCCGATGCCTGACCGAGCATCACGCTCTCGACGCGGGTCATCGAGTCATTGATGTTGCGGAGCAGTGTCGCCCGTTCGCCGGCGTCGATCTGCTGGTGCCGCGCGAGACGGTCCGCGACGTCGCGGCGGATCTCGGCGAGGCCATTGTTGGCGATCACGAGCTGGTCGCGGATTCGTTGCGTGTCCTCCAGTTGTGTGGAGGCATCCTTGCCCAGAGCCGCCAGTGCGGTCTGCGTCTTCTGGCCGGCGGCTTCCACGTCCGCCAGCACGCCGGCAACACGGTTCATGATCGCCGTCTGGGCGGCGAGGTCGGTTGAAAACTGCTCCGAGCTCACCTGCGCAGCGGCCGCGGCCTGCTGCACGAGCAGCGTGCTCTCCCCGACCGCCGTCTGGATCGCGGCCGCGCGGTGAGAGATTTGCCAGACGACCGTCGTCGAGAGGAACGAGAGCAGCGCCACGACACCACCAAGGACGGTCAGCGATTTACCGCGGCCGGTCTGCTGCTGCAGTTCGTCCTCGACCCGTGCCATCCGGGTGTTCAGCTCGGCGACCTCGTACCGGCGATCCGTGACGAACTTCCGCAGGTCCGCCGTCGCGCCGCGGATCAGGTCCACGGTGGTGTCCGTGGTCGCTGCGGCCGGCGTTGTGTGGGGCTTTCCCCAGGAGGAATCACGGGCAAGACCGTCGCTCGGCAGAATGGACATGACAATCTTCTCCACGCTGAATAACAGCTGCAAACCCCGGTG
>JBILVO010000186.1:0-6184 GCA_044370415.1 Pirellulales bacterium | reverse complement strand
GCGCACCGCCCCCATTGATTCGACATCGGATTCCCCCTCCGCGGGCTTGAACGCCGCCCTGGCCGCGCGGTGAGGTCGGTGGCGCAGCTTACGCAACCGGTTTCATCGCAGGGGTTTCTTCCTTTGACCCCTTCCCGATTTCTGTACCGGTGCTCATGAGAGAGTTGGGGAACAGTCCGCGTGGTGTGCCGGAGGGAGGGGTGTAGCCCCGACCGGAGACACGCCACGCGCCGCCGCCGGGAACGCGCCGAAGGTCGCCGCCGAGCACTACCTGATGTCCCGCGAGCATCACTTTGAGGACGTCGTCAACGGCTGCGCGCCGGAGGCAAACCGCTCGGAGGAAGGGCAGGGGAGCCCACCGGAGTGCGAAGCGAAATGCGTATCCATTGCGACGCTCAATGCGACTCCGCAGGCGTCCGCATCCGGCAGCACGGAGCCGCACGAAACGCCAGAACCCGCGGTCTCGCTTGGAGTTACCGCGGGTTCTTCGGGAATCACGCCAGTTATCAAAACTGGGCTAGTGGGCAGCACAGGATTCGAACCTGTGACCTCTACGGTGTGAACGTAGCGCTCTAACCAACTGAGCTAGCTGCCCGAACGTCGTCAGACCGACATTCCTACAAGCAAGAACGCCGGGAACCCACGAAATCCTACCCTCGTCCACACTGCGCGCATAGTGCCCAGCGTCGAGCCAGGCAGGGAAAAATGGGGCACAGTCGGGCATGAAAGTCGGGGCTGGGAAAATTGGGGAACGCATTCCAGCGACTCCATGCACGGCGATTTTTGACACCGGGCAAACAGTGGGCGATAGTGCACCCCGCTGCCCTAGAGCGTGAGCTCTCTCGATAGCTTTCGTCCCATTCCGCCTCTGCTCGCGATCCGCGTCGCGGAGAGAACGCCACATGAAGCCGCCCCGCCACCTCACGACCGCCGCGGCACTCGCCTTCGTTTTCGTTGGCCCCGCCCTGTCGGATGCCCACGCCGTCACGATCGACATGGTGACAGTGGGCGATCCGGGGAACGCAAACGACACGACGGGCTACGGCAGCGTCGGATACTCCTACCAGATCGGCACGTACGAGGTGACGATCGGGCAGTACTCGGACTTCCTGAACGCCGTCGCAGCCAGCGATCCCAATGGACTCTACTTTCCAAATATGCAGAGCGATCAGTCCACGGCAGGGATCGCGAGAAGCGGCGCCTCCGGTTCGTACGCCTATGTCGCGATCGGCCCATCGGGCACGACTCCCGCCGGCGCGAGCAGCCCCGGCGGCCGCCCGATCAGCTACGTGAACTGGTTCAACGCCGCCCGATTTGCGAACTGGTTGAGCAATGGTCAGCCGACGGGGCCGCAGGGACCGACGACGACGGAGAACGGAGCCTACGACCTGTCGTTCTGGTTCCTGGGCATCGCTCCGGCCGTCAACGCCACCAATCCCAACACCGGTGCGGCTCCGCTCTACCGGCTGCCGACGGAGAACGAGTGGTACAAGCCCGCCTACTACAAGGGGGGCGGCACCGACGCGGGCTACTGGGACTACGCGACGCAGAGCGATGCGACCCCGGGCAACATGATCGGCGGCGCTGCCAATCAGGCCAACTACGCGCTGGGCGGTGTGTTCTTCTCGGTGCCGCAGTCGGCGAGCTTCGGCCAGGATCAAAATCTGCTCACTGACGTGGGGGCGTTTTCCAGCAGCCCGAGCGGCTACCACACGTTCGATCAGAGCGGAAACGTGTACGAGTGGAACGACCTCGACGGCAGCGTTGGCTTCACTCGCGGGCTGCGGGGCGGAAATTTCGCCAGCGACGAGACCACGATCGCGGCCACCGCCCGTGGGGCGTTGGACCCGCTGCAGCCTCTCGGAGGCTTTCGGCTCGTGAGCCCGTTCAACAGCCCGGTCACCATCCCCGAGATCGACCCGCACGGATTGTCGGCGGCGCTGGGGCTGATCGTCGGAGGATTGGGAATTCTGGAACGACGGCAACGCGGTCTCCCGGACCGCAACTGCCCAGGATGTTGAACGCGAGGCGAGTGAGCCGCCTCATTCAGCCGGCGGTTCGAACCGGGGTGCCGACGCGACAGAGCCCGCGGCCTCGTCGTCGTACCGACGCACCGGCCGGGCAGGACGCGGATCACGGCCCTCCAGATGGGCCGACACGTCCAGATCCCGCGAGATCGTGGACCACTGCCGTCGCAGCTCCGCGATGCTCTGCCCCACCGACCGGCCCACCTCGGGCAGCCGCTTGCCGTAGAGCATCACCGCCAACGAACCGATGACGACGATTTCAACTGGCCCAAGACCGAACATCGCTCATTGACTCCTGGCTCGGCATCCCCTGGCTCGGCATCCTCCGGAGCGGCTGTGGCCGCCGAAGACGCGTGCGGGCGAAGACTGCCGGTGATTCTGAAGGGCAGGGACGCCGCCTTGCTTCCTGTGACCCCGAACGCGGCATCGACGAACACAGCACTCGACGAACCCCGGAGCGACGCCGGCGGCAGGGTGCACGCCCATCCCTACCGGTGGCTCTCCACGCGGCTCGAGTCGACCGGGCGGTCGACATGACTGTCGCCCTCGATTCCCTGCACACCCCGCTTGAACTCCACGATCCCCTCGCCGAGCGACCGCATCACCTTGGGCAGCCGCGAGCCGAACAGAAGCAGGATCACGCCGCCCACGATCAGCAGTTCGACCGGTCCGAGACCCATCACGGCGAATAGGGTAGCCACAAGAACCGTCTCCTCACGAGGTGCACGTCCGACATGCTCAAGTCTAACTCGACCCGTACGGGGGTCAAATTGCGACCGCGACGAACCCCGGGGGAAATGCGGGATTTCACCGGTGTCCGCCCCCCGGAATGGTCGCCAGCGGCAGGCTCTGACGGTGCATCGGCAGATGCCGGTAGTAGACCTCGAGCGTCATCGCCGCCATCGCCGTCGCATAGACTCGGCCACCGTGGCCTCCCCAGACGGGATCGGGATCCCAGCTGCCGTCGAGCCCGCTCGACTCGCGCCGCTGCAGCCGCAGGACCGCCGCCTGCATCTGCCGGTTCCATGCGTCCCACTGCGGGCCACCGGCGTGAAACGAGGCGAGCGTCGCGTAGTACCAGGCATATGCGTTGGGGCTGCGGACGTCGGGCGGCGCTCGTGAGACCATGTCGAGCGCCTCGCCGACCGCCGGATGATCGGCAGGCAGCCCCACCAGGAACCTGCAAAAGAGCGCCTCGGCCGTCATCGCGACCGCCGGCCGCTCTCCCGGCCGGTACGCCGCCAGGCCGCCCGCGCGGCCGGACGAGACACTCTGCAGGAACGACGCCGCGCGGGACTCCGCCGCCGTGAAGCTGCCGATCCGGGCGTGGCGGGCGCTCGAGAGCAGCATCAGCTGCCAGCCGAGCTGGCTCGTGTCGCCCTTGTCACCGGCGGCATACCTCCAGCCGCCCGTCGCCGGGCTCTGCATCGAGAGCGTGTAACCGACGGCCCGACGGACCGGCGGCTCGAGCGCCGCGTCGCCGGTCATGCCGCAGCACTCCGCCAGCGCGATGCCCGCCATGCCGTGGCAGTAGAGCGCCGCGAAGAACTCGGCATCCCCCGCGAGCGAGCCGTCCGCCCGCTGCCGCTCGACCAGATAGCGGACGCCCCGCGACACGTTCTCGCAGTAGGGGCCCTCGCGATGCGTGTTGCCGGCGCCCAGAAACGCCAGCAGCGCGAGCCCCGTCACGCCGTGATCGCTCTTCGCGCCGGCGCCGTGACGGTGGTGCCCCTGCACGCTCCGCTCCACGCCGCCGCCGTGCCGTGCCGCGCTCCACCGGCCGTCAGCCGACTGCGCCCCGGCGAGCCAGGCGAGCGCCGCCTGCACCGCCCGCTCCGTCTCCTCCGACCCGCCGCGGGCGGCCGCAGCAGCCGCCCGACGGCCGCCGACGCGATCGGCGTAGACGGCCGGCACAGCATGGCCCGTGCCCTCCGCGGTGGCGGAGGCTGCCGCAGTCGCGGTCGAGGCGGTCGAGGCCGGCGCCTCATCGGCCGCGGCCTCGTCGGCAGCTGCCACACGCGGCTCCTCGTCATCATCGTCGGCCGCCTCGAGCAGCGGCACGTGGTCGGTCGGCGGCCCATCCGGAGCGGGCGCAGCGGCGGCCGCGGCAAGGAGCGGCGGCATCGGCATTGCGGCGGGATCGACGAGGGCCCGGGCCTCCGAAGCGTCCGGCACGGCGACCGGGGGCGGGCCTCCCGACACGGTGTCGTCCATCACGGCGGCGGTGTCCGCCACGGCGGCCGCGTCGCCGTCGTCGTTCTCCGCCATCACCACGAGCATGCTCATCCGGCCGGTGTCGCCGCGGCCCCACGACGCGGGCGCCATTCCGCCGACGAAGCCGGCCACGGCCGCGAGCACGGCATGGAGCACCACCGACAGCAGCACGCACTTCTGCAGCGTGTGCGACTGCAGCCACTTGGTCCGCACGATCACGGCCAGCCCGACGGCCGCCGCGGCGACGAGCAGACCGCAGACGATCCAGATGGTCGGCATCGCCGGCTCCCGTCAGCGGGTGATCGTGCCGCCGGCGGCCGCCCGCGGCCGCACCGAAATCGCCACCTGCCGCACGCCCGCCACACGGCAGGCCTCGTAGACCTCCGCCATCCTCCCGTGCGGCACCGCGTTCTCGCCGCGGATCATCACCGCCAGATCGGGGCGGTCGACCCGCAGCGCCGCGAGCCTGGTGGCGAGATCGCCGATCCCGATCTCATCGCCCGCCAGCCGCAGACCGCCCGAGGCCTCGACCTCGAGCACCTCCGGCCGCGGGCCGTCCACCGCGGCGGCGTCGCCCGCCTGCGGCAGGTCGAGGTCGAACTTCCGCTCGTCGCCCGAGAACTTCGTGGCGCACATGAAGAAGATCGTGAGCACGAGGATGACGTCGATCATCGGCGCCAGGTTCGGCGCCGGCTCCTCGTCGTCCGACAACTGCACCAGCGGCATGGCTCACCCCGCGGCGCGGCGCTTCACGTCGCCCAGCGCCTCCTGCGAGATCTCGTCGATCACCTGCTGGCAGGCCTCGTCGAGCCGCATCGCCAGGCGGTCGACGCGGCTGGTGAAGATCCAGTGCAGCACCATGGCGGGAATGGCCACGAGCAGCCCCATCGCCGTGGTGATGAGCGCCTCGCCGAAGCCGCGGGCCAGGAGATCGGGCCGGCCCATCGCCCCGGCGCCGGCGACGTCGTTGAACGAGCGGATCAGCCCGAACACGGTGCCCAGCAGGCCGAGCAGGGGGCCGATCGTGGCCACGCCGTTGAAGATGCGGCGGTAGCGGCGGAGGTGGTTGATCTCGCGCTCGCAGGCGTCGATCGCCGCCTGTTCGATCTCGACCTGCGGCCGGCCCCAGCGACGGACGGCGGCGGCGAACACCTTCGCAGCCGGACTGCCGTTTTCCTCACAGGCGTCGAGCGCCTCGCCCCTGGCGATCTGCCGCGACTGCACCTGCTCGACGAACCGGGTCACGAAGAGCCGCGGCACGACGCGGCCGGTCCGCAGGCTCACCGCCCGCTCGATGCCGAACACGGCCAGGAGAAAGGAGCAGCCCAGCAGCGGCACCATGAGGATGCCGCCGTCACGGATCGTGGCTAGCAGGTTGCCAGTGGGGATGAGTGTCTCGGCGGCCGCGGCGGGCCGCGTGTCGTCGGCCACGGTGGCCGTGCCACCCGGCGCCTGCGCCATCCGCACCGGCTGCCGCGTGGGCTCGCGGGCCGGCAGGTCGGAGCCGGCCCAGTTCCGCGGCCCCTGGGCGGCGGCCGATGGCAACAGGCAGCAGGCAGTGACGGCGGCCGCGACGACGCTGACCCGCAGCAGGCCGCGGGCCCGCACAATCGCCTTCGGAAGCGTCGCTTCGCGCATCGCCATCATGGCAGGCCGCCCGTGAAAAGCTGCGGCCACCGCGCCCAGTCCCTTGGGCGCCGACGACCGCCTCCTCGTCATCGGCGTTTGCGGCAGCCGGCCACCGATCGTTCGGCCGAGTCCTGCCCGCTCCGCGAAATCGGCACGACCGGAAGGCTTGCAGATCGCCCGCCACGCGGCTGGCAGAGGGCCGGCATCCGCCGGCTGGGGGCAGTAGTGCGCCGCGGCAAGCCTTCCCGGCAGCGCCCTCAGACCGCGTCGCATGGATGCGACGCTCAGCACCAGCGGGCGGCCGCCCGCCAAGC
>JBILVO010000200.1:0-5568 GCA_044370415.1 Pirellulales bacterium | reverse complement strand
CCGAGTGCATCTCGCTGGTCGCCAGCTTGCCCTCGCAGAGCAGCCTGAAGTCGCGGTAGGGCTTCTTCGTGAGCAGGTAGGTGCTCACCTTCGGGGCGTTGTCGGCCGTATTGCGACCGACGAGTTCCGCGCCCTCGATCGACCAGTAGGGGTCAAGGTGCCCCTCCCAGCCGTCGAAGTCGCGGCCGTTGAAGAGCCTGACGGCGCGGGGCTGCTCCTCGGGGGGCAGCTTCACCGTCGCCGTCCAATCGGCCGGCGCTGCAGCCTTAGACAGCTGCAGAGCGGCGGGGATCGTGCCGTCATCACCGAGCCGGCCGGTGACCCACAGGACGCCGCGGGTGATCAGATCGAGATAGCGGTCGTCGCCGACGGTGTCGTTGTTGTGGCCGAGCGAGGTGCTGAAGATGCGGGTGCGATTCGGCCCGTACTCGTTCGTCCAGACGACGGCCGCGGTCACCTCGGCGGGCTTGGCGGCGGGATCGGCGGCCTCGCCCGGCTTCGGCTTCGGCGGCACGAGCTGCTTCCCCGCAGCGAGCACCGTCGCCGTGGGCAGCACCTGGATGTTGTTGTAGAGCTCTTCCTTGATGGTCACCCAGTCGGCGAGCGGCTTCGAGATCGGATGCGAGCGGTCGGCGAATGCGATCTCGATCGGGATCTGTGGCCCGTGCCCGATCGACTGCAGGCCGAGCATCTCGAACCAGCCGGCGTTGTCCGCGCCCGCGGCGACGGCATTGCGGAAGTCGCCCCAGCGGTAGGAGTGCATCGCGCAGTGCAGGTTCACCGCCGGAGTGCCGCGGCGGTGGGCCGCGAGGATCCGGCCCACGTAGGCGGGGTCGGTGACATCGGCGGAGCATTCATCGTGGATCACGACGTCGTAGCCCTTGTCCCAGTCGGGCTTGCCGTAGATCTCGAACGTCGCCTTCGTCGAGGTGTCGGGGTTGTAGACGACGTCGACCTCCGCCTTGATGCGCGCCTCGATGCCGGCCTTGAGAAGCTTGGTCTGCGTGGCGTAGTCGTGGCAGCAGCCGCCCGCGACGAGGAGCACCTTGAGCGGCTTGCCCTCCTCGGCGGCGTGGCCGCCGGAGGCGATCAGGCTGGCGGCGAGGCACGACAGGCAGGCCGCGACGCGGCGCACGATCGACAAGGGGCGCATGGGAGAGTTCCTGGGGGCTCCGTCCGGGCGCGGGCGACGGCCCGCGGAACGATCGGACACGCACGGTCGCACAGTATGCTCAAGGGCCGTCGTGGCGCTGTCAAGCGGCGGCGTGGCCTCCGCCTCGATCCCGTCGGCCCCTTCGTCGTGAGCCAGATCCCATGTCCAATCCGCTGCTTCATCCCATGCTCAGGGTGCCCCGCGTCGGCTGCCTCGTCCTCGCCGCCTGCTTCGCATGGCCGCTCGCCGCCACGGCGCAGGAGTCGGTGCCTGCCGTCGAGTGCCGTCCGCGGCAGGGGTTGCCGCACTTCCTCGCCAAGGCCCGCGCCGGCGGCGACCTGCGGGTCGCCTACCTCGGCGGCAGCATCACCGCGGCGCCGGGCTGGCGGGTGTTCTCGCTCGACTGGCTGCGGAAGGAGTTTCCGGCCGCCCGGTTCACCGAGATCAACGCGGCGATCGGCGGCACCGGCTCCGACCTCGGGGCGTTTCGCGTCGGGCACGACGTGATCGCGCAGAGGCCGGATCTCGTGTTCATCGAGTTCGCGGTCAATGACGGCGGCGGCCAGCCGGACCGGATCAAGTCGACGATGGAAGGGATCGTGCGGCAGATCCTGCGGGCCGACCCGGCCACCGACATCTGCTTCGTCTACACGCTCTCCGAGCCGATGCTGCCGGAGCTCGCGCAGGGAGCGTTCCCGCGGGCCGCGGCGGCGATGGAGGCCGTGGCCGACCACTACGGAATTCCCTCCGTGCACTTCGGAGTCGAGGTCAACCGCCGGATCGCCGCCGGATCGCTCGTCTTCAAGGCAGAGAGTTCCGGGAAGGTCGATGCCGCCGCGATACCCATGATCTTCTCCAGCGACGGCGTCCATCCGCACGTCGAGACCGGGCATCGCCTCTACCTCGACGTGCTGGCGCGGTCGTTCGCCGCGATCACGGCCGCGTCGCAGCCCCAGGCCGCGCCGCGGGCCATGCCCGAGCCGCTGCGGGCCGACAACTGGGAGCGGGCGAAGATGATCCCGATCGAGCGGTCGATGCTCCGCGGCGAGTGGCGGCAGGTCACGGCGGCGGACGACGACCGGGCGAAGGCATTTGCGGCGCGGATGCCGGTGCTATGGAAGGCGGCGGCGCCGGGCGCGGAGCTCTCCGTCAGCTTCACGGGCACGCTGCTGTCGGTCTACGACCTGCTGGGGCCGGGTGGCGGCATGGTGTCGGTCGCGGTCGACGGCGGGCAGCCGCGGAGCATGCCGCGGATCGACGGCTACTGCACCTACTGGCGGATCGCCCAGCTGCCGATCGGCGGCCAGTCCGAGGGCCCGCATCGGGCCACCTTCACGCTCGAGGCGACGGCGCCCGACAAGGCCGTGATCCTCTTCGAAAAGAACCGGCCCGACCTCGAGAAAGACCCGGGCAAGTACGCCGACAACACCTGGTATGCCGCGGCGATCCTGCTGCTCGGCGACCTCGCCCCGGCGGCGGATGCTCAGCCGCGCTGACGCTCTCCCGCGAGCAGCCGCGCGATGCGGCGGCCCGGCGCGGTCATCGGCAGCCGCGGCAGCGCGGCGATCCCGACCCAGCGCCGGCCGCGGGCCGTCCGCCCCGGCCGCGACGCGGCGCAGGAGACGACGTCGAGCTCGATGCGGTGGTGCGTGACCGAGTGCCGCAGCGTCGCCAGCCGGCGCGGCGCCGCGCAGGCCAGCGGACCGAGTACCGCGTCGGCGGCGACCGCCCGCGCCGCCGCCGTCGCGAGGCAGGGCCCCCGCGGAAAGTCCCAGAGCCCCTCCCACCACTCGCCCGGCCCGCGGCGGACGACGAGCACGCGTCCGGCGCGGCGGACCACGACCGCGGTCTCGCGAAGCCGCGTGGCCGCCCGCCTGGCGGATCGCGCCGGGATCTCGGCGGTGCGGCTGGTCCGTCGCGCGGCACAGTGCGCGGCGAGCGGGCAGGAGCCGCAGAGCGGCCGGTCGGGCAGGCAGACAAGCGCGCCCAGGTCCATGAGCGCCTGATTGAACCGGCCGGGATCGCGTGCCGGCACGAGCGCGGCGGCGATCGCCCAGATGGGCTCGTCGCCGCCGGGGCCGTCGAGCGCCGCGGCGTGGCCGGCGAGGCGGGCGAGCACCCGCCGCGAGTTGGCCTCGACGATCGGCTCGGGGAGCCCCAGCGCGATCGAGGCGATGGCGGCAGCGGTGTAGCGGCCCACGCCCGGCAGTCCGCGCAGCCCGGCGACGTCCCGGGGAAATTCGCCGCCGTGCTCCGCGACGATCGCCCGCGCGGCGGCGTGGAGCTGGCGGGCGCGGCGGTAGTAGCCGAGCCCCTCCCAGAGCCGCAGCACGTCGTGTTCGGGGGCTGCGGCCAGCGAATCGACCGTGGGAAAGCGGTCGACGAACCGGGAGAAATAGTCGCGGACCCGCTCGACCTGCGTCTGCTGGAGCATGATCTCGCTCACCCAGACGCGGTAGGGATCGCGGGAGCGTCGCCACGGCAGGTCCCGGCGGGCGCGGGAGTACCAGGCCAGCAGGTCGGCCGCGATGCGGGCGGGATGAAGCATCCCCGCGGCGGCGGACCGCGGGCGGGTGCTCCGTGCGGCTCTCGGCTCTCCCGCCTTCTTCGCGACAGCCACGTCAGCCCCTTGCAAACGCTTTTTTCATGCGGTCCAACCAAGAGGGTTCCGGACCGAGGTCCGGGACCGCGTCGGTCGCCCACGGCCGACCGCTCACGATAGCCAAAAGCGGCGTCGCGGGAGAACGGTCCGACGAGAGACCGCCGCCCGCAGCCGGCCCGGCTCGTGCCACCCGTCCCGCGACATGCCACCAGCCGGGCGCCCCATGGCGGAAAAGCTTCGTCTCGAGCGGCGCGACCTGCCCGCGGGGCCCGCGTGGGAGCTGGTGCATCCGCGGTGCGCCCGGCGCCGCCGCGCCGATCTGGAGGAGGTGGAGGCGATGGTCGAGGCGGGTGAGACCGAGGTCGCCCGCGAAGAACTCGTCTGGCTGCTCTCGGAGTGCCCCGACTACCTCGACGCGCACGTGCACCTGGGCCTGATCGCGCTGGAGGAGGACGATCCGAAACTCGCCCGCGGCCACTTCGGACGGGCCTACGAGCTGTCCCTGAAGGCGCTCGAGGCGGCGGGCAACCCGCAGCCGCTGCCCTATGCACTCGACGGCAACCGTCCCTTTTACGAGGCCGCGAAGGGGCTCGTGCACTGCCTGCTCGACACGGGCCGCCGCACGCTGGCCGCCGATGTCTGCCGGCGGATCGCCCCGCTCGATCCGGCCGATCCGCTCTCCATCCAGCGGCTCACGGAGCACCGCCCATGACGCCGCAGCGAGCGGAAGACGCCCCGGCCCGATTCATCGTGCTCGACGGGATCGACGGCGCGGGAAAGTCGTCGCAGGTGGCTCCGCTCGCGGCGTGGCTCGCCGATCGCGGCCGCCGCGTGGTCACCTGCCGCGACCCGGGCTCGACCGCCGTGGGCGACGCCATCCGGGCGATCCTCCTCGACCGCCGCGACCTCGACCTCGACGTGACGGCGGAGATGCTGCTCTACATGGCGGCGCGGGCGCAGCTCGTCGCAGAGGTGATCCGGCCGGCGCTCGCCCGCGGCGAGTGGGTGATCTCCGACCGCTACCTGCTTGCGAATGTCGTCTACCAGGGGCATGCGGGCGGCCTCGACGCCGACGTGATCCGCCGGGTCGGCGCGGTCGCCACGGGCGGACTCGAGCCCGACCTCGTGCTGCTGCTCGACATCGACCCCGAGGCGGCGGGCCGCCGCATGACGCGACCGCTCGACAAGCTGGAGGATCGGGGCCACGACTTCCGCCGGCGGCTGCGGGACGGGTATCGTGCCGAGGCGGCACGGCATGCCGATCGGATCGTCGTGATCGATGCGTCCGGCGGCGTCGCCGACGTGCACGCGGCGGCGCGGGCGGCGATCCTGGAGCGGTTCGCGGAACTGCGGTGAGCGATCGGGGTGGTAGGTGTCGTCGATCCGGAGAGGCTTCACGGGAAGGGTTGGCTGACATGGGCTGGCAAGCGGCACGCGGCCGCGACGAGATTCTGGGGCAGGACGAGGTCGTGGCACGGTTCGTGCGGGCGGCGGCGGTCGGACGCATCGGCGGGTCGTACCTCTTCATCGGCCCGCCCGGCGTGGGCAAGGCCACGACGGCGCTGGCGTTGGCGAAGTCGCTCCTCTGTGAGCGGCCGCGGGCCGGACTCGTGGCCTGCGGCGGCTGCGCGTCGTGCGTGCAGGCCGACGCGGGCAGCCATCCCGACATCGACGTGGTGGCCCGGCCGCCGGACCGCGCCACCATCCCGCTGGAGGCCTTCATCGGCGCGCCGGAGCACCGGATGCGGGACGGGCTCTGCTGGCGGCTGCTGCTGCGGCCAGCGCTCGGCGGACGGAAGGTGGCGATCATCCT
>JBILVO010000014.1:0-46077 GCA_044370415.1 Pirellulales bacterium | reverse complement strand
CGCCACTGGAACACCACCTCCGAATACACCCCGCTGGGCTCGAACCAGCAGGCTTGCTTCCAGGCGTCGCGATCCCTGCGGGCCTCGCTCCGCCACTGGAACACCACCTCCGAATACACCCCGCTGGGCTCGAACCAGCAACCTTCGGTTCCGTAGACCGATGCTCTATCCAATTGAGCTAGGGGTGCCCGACCGCAGTCGCGGACCATCGTAAGAATACACCGTTTGCACGGTCCCACCAATGGTCGCCGGAGCGCGGCCCGTGAATTGCCGTGGCTGCGGCTGGCGGCTGCGGTACGGACGCTTCCTCAGCGCTGCCCCCTCACGACCAGGAAGCCCTCGTTGTCGACGTCGAAGGCGGTTTCCAGCAGGACCGGCACCGGCCCGGCGGCTGCCGGATCCGCAGGCGGGATCGTGGCGGCGATGACGAGCGAACGTCGCTCGCCCCGCGCGACCCCCTCCGAGTCGAGCGACTCGAGTCCAAGCCGGTCGCGCATGGAGGCCTCGGGCCAGACCACGGCGCCGCTGACGACGCGGCCCACGGTGTCGGCCTTGAGCGTCACCTCGTGCGCAACGGTGGCCCGGGCCGGCGGTGAGTTCATCGCCACCAGTCCGCCCGCCTCCCGCGGCGCGTAGGCCACCACCGGCTCCACGCCGAACGCCTCCTGGAATCGCGCCGCCGCCTCGCGGGCCCGCGGCAGCGCGGCGACGTCGCCAATCGGCATCACGACCGCCGCCAGCGTTTCCGCCAGCGGCACGGACCGCGGCGGCTCGGGCGAGCCCTCGGTGGCGACCGCGAGCACCTGCTCGACCCGCGCCAGCCAGATCGTGATCCGCTCGCGGCACAGCATGTCGAGCAGGCCGCGCGGCGGCAGGTCGGCGGCGGCCACGAGCCCGCGGATGCCCAGGAGCTCGGCCCCCCGCAGCCCGAGCGAATCGTGCAGCGGATCGCCCGCCGCCAGCGAGCCGAGCAGCCGGTCGCCACGGCGGACGAGGCAGCAGCCGTCGAACGCCTCGGCCGTGGCCGCGGCCGCTCGATCGGCCCGCCGCAGGCGGCGCATGCGGTCGGCGACGGCCGTCGCGGAGAGTTCCTGCAGCGCCAGCCGCGCCTCGTGGCTGGGGGTGCCGACGGGCAGGGGAGGGCCGTAGGTCAGCGTCACCGGCCGCCGGAAGATCCGCGGCCACTTCGTGAAGTACCGTCCCTCGGAATGGCTCAGCAGACTGCCCCACATGCCGTCGATGTGCAGCGGCACGATCGGCGCCTCGACCCGCTCGAGGATCCACTCGAGCCCGCGCTTGAAGCCGAGAATCTGCCCGGTCCGCGAGATGCCCCCCTCGGAGAAGATGCCGATCACGTCGCCGGCGGCGAGCCCCGCCTGGATCGTCTTGAGCGCCTGCCCCATCGATTTGGGCCGCGGATCGAAGAGGATGAACCGCCACTGGTCGGAGAGCATCCGCAGGAACTTTCCGCGGATGTTGGGTCCGTACACCACCATGCGGATCGGCCGCAGGCACGAGAGCACGACGGCGAATCCGTCGAGCCACGAGAGGTGGTTGGCGACGACGACGGCCGGGCCGGTCGCGGGCAGCCGCTCGGCGTGCGCCACGCGGAACCGATACGTCGCGTGCACGATCGAGTTCACGAAGATCCGCAGCGACGCCCGCGGGGCGGCGTAGATCGCGGCGGCGGCCGCTGCGGCCGCCAGCAGTCCGAAGATGCCGAACATGCCGCGGGCCGACACGAGCGGTGCGCCATCGACGCCGGCTGCGGCCGTCTGCCAGCTCGCCCGCAGAAGGCCGTAGAGCGTCGACGCCAGGAACATGCCGGCGAACGTCAGCAGGTTGGCCGCGGCCAGCAGGCCTCCGCGGCGGGCCGGTGGGCTCCGCTCCTGGAACGCCGCCTCGAGCGGCACGTCGAAGATGCCGGCGCCCAGCCCGAGGAGCAGCAGGGACACCATCGCGAACCCCCACGCCAGGCCGACACCGCCGTCGGCGGTGAAGATCGTTCGCGGGCCGAAGGCCAGGCAGAGCGACGCCGCCGCCATGAGGATGGCGCCGAGCGGCACGAGCCCCATGTCGACGCCCCGCGTCGACACCTTCCCGGCCATGAGGCTGCCCAGACCGATGCCGCTCACGAGCGCCACCAGGAGCGGCACGATCTGCCCCTGCGAGCCCGCGCCCGCCTCGGTGGCATATTGGTCGACATTGAGCTGGGCGACCGCGCCCAAGGCCCAGAAGAAGACGATGCCCGCGGCGGCCGCGGCCAATTCCCGCTGGCCCCACAGTTCAGACAGGTCCTGCCACGTGCGACGAAAGGCGTTCCAGGGGGGCGGTGCCACGGGATCGGCGGCAGGCCGCCGCACGAGGAGCAACGACGCCACCCAGCCGGCGACCGCCAAGCCGACGAGCGCGACCGCCGCCGGCACCGCGTGGAGCCACTGCGGAGACGAATGCATCTCGCCCGCCGCCGGCACGACCGTCGCGTCGGCCAGCCAGTTGCCGCCGGCCATGCCCGCGAGCGTGGCCGCCAGCGTCACCAGAGCGAACAGGCCGTTCGCGGCGGAGAGCCGCGGTGCAGGGATGGTCTCGGGAATCGTGCCGATCACGCTCGGCGCGAGCAGCGAGGCCTGGCAGCCGATCACGACGACGCTCGCCAGCAAGAGCCACAGTCCGGCCGGCAGTCCGGCCACGCTCCCACCCGACCGCACGCCCCAGGCCACTGCGGCGGCCGCTGCAGCCGCGATCACTATCTCCACCGCCTTGCAGGCGATGATCACCGACCGCTTCGGATAGCGGTCGGCGAGCCAGCCGGCAAGCCACGCCAGGAGGACGAAGGGCAGCACGAAACCCGCGGTGCCGATCGTGAGCACGAGCGCGACCTGGCCCGTGGCCACGGCCTTTTTGCCCAGGCCGATGGCCAGCCAGCGGAGCACGTTGTCGTTGACGACGGTGAGCGCCCGCAGCGCGAGCAGCGGCAGGAACCCGCCGGCGGCGTCGGCGGGGGATGCTGCAGTGGAGCGGGAAGCGTCCAAGTGTCGCCCTCGGAAGTGTCGTGCTCGTGGCTCGTTGGCTTGCGGTCGCGCCATCCCGCGACGTGGCGGAGGAGGCGCTGAACGGGGCTGCAGGCGCCCCCGCAAGGCCCCATGCCCCCTGGGGGAATGTGGCAGACATTGCCGGCGATTTGCAGCCAGGCGGGTGGCGTGCGTATTCTCAATGGTGTGGCTGCGGGGCAACAAGCCCGACCGGTTCCACGTTTCCCGCCACCCCACGTTTTCGCCGCCACCTCACAGGGATGGTCACAAACCAGGGACGGACACCACAAGGACTTTCGCCATGCTGCTTCCAATGACGCTCGTGCTCAACCAGATGTTTCACCGGCAGTGCCGGCGGGTTCTCGTGGCCTCGGCAGTGCTGGCCTGCGGCCTGTTCGCCGCCGCCCCGGCCGCACAGGCGCAGGTGTACATGTACGCCCCGGCACAGCCGGTGGTGTCGTACTACGCCCCGATGGCCGCCGGCTACCCGGGCGGCTATGTCGCCAACTACTCGCCCGCGGGCAACTATGCCGCTGTCACCGCCTTCTCGCCCCCCGTGGCCACCAGCTACGTCGCCAACTATCCGGTGACGCAGGTCGCCAACTACGCGGCGGTCGAGACGGTGGCCGCCGCCCCCGTGGCGGTGACGAGCTACTACGCCCCCGCGGCGCCGGTCTACGCCGCCCCGGTGACGAGCTACTACGCACCCGTGGCCGTGCCGCTCTACCGCCGCGGGCCGTTCGGCGGCCTGCGACCGGTGCGTTGGGGCGGGTACATCCCCTACTGACGCCGCGACCACCGGCAGCTTTTCACGATCATCGAGCGGGCCGTCGGCACTCGTCCGGCGGCCCGCTTTCTTGACCCCGCCCGCGTCGCATCTATAGTGACGACGTTTCCCGGCCGGACGCCGCGGCATCGGTTCGACGCCCAGCACCGGTTCGTATGAGGGTGCGGATGGCGAGAACGGTCAATATCATCGGCGCCGGGCCCGGCGGCCTCGCCGCCGCCATGCTGCTGGCCCGCGCCGGCGTCCGCGTGCGGATCCTCGAGAGGCTCTCCGTGCCGGGGGGCAGAACGAGCACGATCAGCACGCCCGAGGGCTTCCGCTTCGACCTCGGCCCCACATTCTTCCTCTACCCGCGGGTGCTGGAGGAGATCTTCGCGGCGACGGGCCACGACCTCCGCCGTGAGGTGGAGATGGTCCGCCTCGATCCGCAGTACCGGCTCGTCTTCGGCGCCGGCGGCGAACTGCTCGCCACGCCGGACGTCGCGCGGATGGAGGCGGAGGTATCGCGGCTCTCGCCGGCCGACCGCGGTTCCTTCACGCGGTTCATGCAGGCGACCCGGCAGAAGTTCGAGCGGTTCGCGCCCTTCCTCGAGCAGCCCTTCGAGAGCTGGATGGACCTGGCGACGCCCGACCTGCTCAAGCTGATGCCGCTGCTCAAGCCGTGGAAGAGCCTCGACGCCGAACTGGGGACGTTCTTCAGCGACGAGCGGATCCGCCTGGCCTTCACGTTCCAGTCGAAGTACCTGGGCATGTCGCCGTTCCGCTGCCCGAGCCTCTTCTCCATTCTGTCGTTCCTCGAATACGAGCATGGCGTCTTCCATCCGATCGGCGGCTGCGGCGCCGTCTCCTCCGCGATGGCCAGGATCGCCACCGACATGGGCGTGGAGATCCACTACGACGAGCCGGTCGAGGCGCTGGATTTCGTCGGCCGCAGGGTGACGGCGGCCCGCACCGCGCGGGCCACCTACGAGGCGGACGCGACGGTGGTCAACGCCGACTTCGCCAGGGCGATGACGCGGCTCGTGCCCGACAGCCTGCGGCGGCGCTGGAGCGACCGCACGATCGCGGGCAAGCGGTTCTCCTGCTCGACCTTCATGCTCTACCTGGGCATCGATGGCCGCTATGACGACATCCCGCATCACACCATCTATCTGTCGGACGCCTACCGCGACAACCTCGCCGACATCGAATCACGCCACGCGCTCAGCGCCGATCCGTCGATGTACGTGCAGAACGCCTGCGTCACCGATCAGACGCTCGCCCCGTCCGGGATGAGCACGCTCTACCTGCTCATCCCGGTCACCCACCGCCATCCCAACGTCGACTGGCGGCGGGAGGCCGGCCGGTACCGCGAGGTGGCCCTCGACCAGCTCGACCGGCTCGGCATCCACGGCGTGCGGGAGCGGATCCGCCACGAGACGATGGTCACCCCCGACGACTGGCAGGACGGCTACGAGATCTACCGCGGCGCGACCTTCAACCTCTCGCACGACCTCGGCCAGATGCTGCACATGCGGCCCCACAACCGCTTCGACGACCTCGACGGCATGTACCTCGTCGGCGGCGGCACCCATCCCGGCAGCGGCCTGCCGGTGATCTACTCGTCCGCCCGCATCACGACCGGGCTGCTGCTCGACGACCTTGGCATCGCCACCCCGGACTGGGATCATGCCGTCGACGGCCGGCGGGCCGCCGCCGCGGCCCGACAACGTCGGGCGACTTTCCCCGATGGCGAGCCCGCCGGCACGCTGCCATGACCCACCTTTGCTTCGCTCCACTGCCCCTCACCATGACCCGTCGCGACGGCGGCGCCCGCACCAGAACAACGCCATGCAGGACCACGGCATGAAAGTGAACGCCGGCGCAGACAGGGTGGTCGTGGTGGGCGGCGGCCTCGGGGGGCTGGCGGCCGCCTGCACACTCGCGGCCCGCGGCTACGCTGTGACCCTGTGCGACAAGAACTCGTGGGTGGGTGGCAAGGCGGCCGTGCTCGCCGAGCAGGGCTTCCGGTTCGACATGGGGCCCACGATCCTCACGATCCCGGGCGTCCTCAAGCGGATCTTCGCCGAGGCCGGCCGCACGCTGGAAAACCACCTCGACCTCGTGCCGCTCGACCCGCAGTGGCGGAGCTTCTTCGCCGACGGCACGACGCTCGACCTGGTGGCGGACGTGGCCCGCATGCGTGAGACGCTCGACTCCTATGCACCGGGCACCGGCAGCGGCGCCGGATACGGCCGGTTCATGGAGCTTTCCGAGCGGCTCCACCGGATTTCCAACGAATATTTCTTCTGGCGGAACGTCGGCGGCCTGAAGGACATGTTCGACCCACGGCGGGGCATGTCGCTGTCGATCGTGAAGGAAGTGCTGGGTATGCGGCCGGGGTGCAGCGTGGCCGGCACGATCCGCTCCTTCGTGCCCGACGCGCGGGCCGCCCAGATGCTCGACCACTTCACGCAGTACGTCGGCAGCTGCCCCGAGGCGTCGCCGGCCGTGCTCTGCGGCATCGCCCACATGCAGGCGCACGACGGCGTGTGGTACCCGCGCGGCGGCACCGGCGCGGTGCCGCGGGCCCTGGCGAGCCTCGCCGTCGACCTCGGTGTCGACATCCGCACCCACACGCCGATCCGCCGGATCATCGTGGAGGGGGGCCGTGTCCGGGGCGTGGAGACGGCGGCCGGCGAGACGATCGCCGCGGGCGCCGTCGTCAGCAATTCCGACAGCGTCCGCACCCACCGCGAACTGGTCGACGGCCAGCCCGCCGCCCGCTTCCTCGCACGGCGGCGGTACGAGCCGGCCTGCTCGGGCGTCGTGCTCTACCTCGGCCTCGACAGGCGGTACGAGCAGTTCATCCACCACAACTTCGTGTTCTCGCGGGATCCGCACGAGGAGTTCGACCAGATCTACCGCCGGGGTGAGCCCGCCGACGACCCCACCTGCTACCTCTGTGCCCCGGCCGTCACCGAGCCGGGCGTCGCTCCGCCGGGAGGCGAGGCGCTCTACGTGCTGGTGCACACGCCCTACCTACGGCCCCATCACGACTGGTCGAAGATGTTCGCCCCGTACCGCCGGAGGATCATCGAGAAGATCCAGTCGACGGCCGGCATCAAGGACCTCGAGCGGCACATCGTGTTCGAGCGGGCGCTCACGCCGCAGGACATCAACGACCGCTACCACGTGCTCGACGGCGCGATCTACGGGCTGGCCAGCCACGGGAAGTTTCTCGGGGCGTTCAAGCCGGCCAACCGCTCCCCGGACATCGCCGGCCTCTACCTCGCCGGAGGCTCCGCCCATCCCGGCCCGGGCATGCCGATGGTGATGATGTCGGGCTGGATCGCCGCCGACTGCGTCGATCACGACGGCCTCGTGCCGCAGGCGACCGCACCGGCCCGTGACGCGGCCTGCCCCGTCTGACCCAGCGGGCGTCGCCATGGCCACGCCCGACGAGCACCCGGACCAGCGCCTGCCGGCGTTCTCGCGGTGGCTGCACGGCTGGTTCATGTGGTACGTGCGCCGGTACTTCGGCCGGCACTTCCACGCGCTGCGGCTCCTCGCGGGGGACGACGGCGGTGCCGCGCATCCCGAGATCGCGGGCGAGCCCGTGATCTTCTACACGAACCATCCCGCCTGGTGGGACCCGCTGATCTTCCTGCTGGTCGCCGACGCGCTCTACCCCGACCGGCTCAACTACGGCCCGATCGACTCCCGCGCGCTCGGAAAATACCGGTTCATGGAGCGGATCGGTTTCCTCGGCATCGAGCCGGCGAGCCGCCATGGCGCGGCCCGCTTCCTCAGGCTCGCCAAGGCGGCCAGCCGGCGGACCGACGTGATCTTTTGGGTCACCGCACAGGGGGAGTTCGCCGACCCGCGGCTGAGGCCGGTGCGGATCCGCCCCGGAGTGGGCCACGCTGTGGCTGCGGCCGGCCGCGGCCTCGTCGTGCCGGTGGCGGTCGAGTATCCCTACTGGAGCGAACGGCTGCCGGAGGCGCTCGTGGCCTTCGGCCCGGCCCTCCCGATCGCCGCGGCCGCCGACCGTCCGGCGCGGGAGTGGACCGGTGTGCTCGAGGCGGCCCTCGAGGCGGCGCAGGACCGGCTGGCGGCGGCGACGATCGCCCGGGATCCACGGGCCTTCCGCCGCCTGGCCACCGGCCGCGTCGGCGTGGGCTGGGCGTACGATTCGCTGCGGCGGATCGCGGCCTGGATGCGTCGCGAGTCGTTCGACGCCTCCCACGGTGGAGAGCGGAGCTGATGCACGCACTGTCACTCCTCGCGGCGACGGCCGCCGCACTGGCGGCGGTCCCGGCGGTGCTCACGGCCGCCAACCTCCGCTGCTTCCGCCCCGCACCGCGGCTGCCGACCGTCGACGGGGCGGGGCAGGGGAGCCGCGGCGGTGGCGGGCTCCCGCCAGTCTCCGTGCTCGTGCCGGCGCGGAACGAGGCGGCCGCGATCGGCCGGTGCGCGGAGGCGGTCCTCGCCAGCCGCGGCGTCGACCTGGAGCTCGTGGTGCTCGACGACGGCTCGACCGACGGCACCGGAGACATCGTCGCCGCCCGCGCCGCCGTCGATCCGCGGGTGAGGCTCGTGCCCGGCAGGCCGCTCCCCGGCGGCTGGTGCGGCAAACAGCACGCCTGCGCCCAACTTGCGGAGGCCGCGGCTCACGACACGTGGGTGTTCCTCGACACCGACGTCACGCTCTCCCCCGACGCCGTCGCCCGCACGGTCGCCTTCCTCAACGATGCGGGGGCCGACCTCGCGAGCGGCTTTCCCCGGCAGCTGACCGGCTCCTTCCTCGACTGGCTGCTCCTGCCGTTGATCCACTTCGTGCTGCTGGGCTTCCTGCCGATCGGCCGCAGCCGCACCGATGGCAGCGTCGGCCTGGCGGCGGGCTGCGGGCAGCTGTTCGCGACGCGGCGGGACGCCTACGTCAGGGCCGGCGGCCACGCGGCGATCCGGGCTTCGCTCCACGACGGCATCAGGCTGCCGCGTGCCTACCGCCGCGCAGGCCTGCGGACCGACATCTTCGACGCCTCCGACATCGCCGCCTGCCGGATGTACGCCCGCAGCCTCGACGTCTGGAACGGCCTGGCCAAGAACGCGACCGAAGGGATCGCCGCGCCGGCCACGATCCTGCCGTTCACGCTGCTGCTCGCGGGCGGTCAGGTGCTCCCCTTGACGCTGGCCATTTCCGGCCTCGCCACAGGGTGGCGGGGCTGGCCCGCGTGGGGGATCGTGCTCACGGCGGCCGCCGTGGCGCTCGCCTACGCCCCGCGGCTGCTCGAGGCCCTTCGCTTCCGCCAGAGCCTCGCCAGTGCCATTCTGCATCCTCTGGGCGTCGCCGTCTTTCTCGTCATCCAGTGGTACGCGCTGGCCCGCCGCGTGGCGGGCCTGAAGACGACCTGGCGCGGCCGGTCGCTCGATCCGCAGTGACGCCGCCGCGGCCCGGGCCGCGCGTTGACCGTCCGGCTGGCAGGATCGTCTACTGGTCGTCTGGTCGTCTGGTCGTCGTCGGTTCGCGGCTCGCCTCCTCTCCGAAAGCGCATCCCCATGAAGGCCCTTCTGCTCACGGCCCCCGGCAGCCTCGCCATCGCCGACGTCGACGACCCCCAGCCGGGGCCAGGCGACGTCCGCGTGCGGGTCGCCGCCTGCGGCATCTGCGGCAGCGACGTGCACGGCTTCACGGGATCCACGGGGCGGCGGATTCCACCGCTGGTGATGGGGCACGAGGCCGCCGGCACGATCGACGCCGTCGGCGCCGGCGTGGCCGACATGCCCGTGGGCACCCGCGTCGCCATCGATTCCACGATCTTCTGCGGCAGCTGCGAGCACTGCCGCGCCGGGGCCGAGAACCTCTGCACCGACCGCCAAGTGCTCGGCGTGTCGTGCGGCACCTACCGCCGGCACGGCTGCTTCGCGGACTACGTGGTCGTGCCGCGCCGCGTCGTCTACCCGATCCCCGACTCGCTCGGCTTCGTCGCCGCCTCCCTGCTCGAGCCGCTGACGATCGCGCTGCACGCGGTGCGGCTCGGCGCCGTGGGCCCCGGCACCCGGTCGGCGGTCGTCGTCGGCTGCGGCACCATCGGCCTGGCGGTGACGGCGTCGCTGCGGGCCAAGGGCGTGCCGCGGATCGCGGCGATCGACATCGACGAGTCGCGGCTCGCGGCGGCCCGCCGGCTCGGGGCGACCGAGACGTTCACGGCGGCCGCAGACGCCGGGCAGAAGGCGGCCGCCTGGGGCACCTCCTCGCCCGACACCGACGGCGCCGACCTGGTCATCGAGGCCGTGGGCAACACGGCGGCGGTGCAGACTGCGGTGGCAGCGGCCACCCGCGGCGGCACGGTCGTGCTCGTGGGCAACGTCTCTCCCACGATCGAACTCCCCCTGCAGGCGGTGGTGACCCGGCAGCTGCGGCTGCAGGGCTCGTGCGCCTCGGCGGGCTGCTACCGCGAGGCGATCCAGCTCGTGGCGGACGGCCGCGTCGACCTGTCGGGATTCGTCAGCAAGGTCGCGCCACTGGCTGAGGGCCCCGCCTGGTTCGACCGGCTGCACCACCGCGAGCCGGGCCTGGTGAAGGTGGTGCTCGAGCCGGCGTGACCGCAGCGCAGCGAGCGCACGAGGCTGCACGCAAAACACGGCATCCTGCCGTTTTTGCTCGGCGGGCATCCGCCCGCTGGTGCTGCGCTCGGCATCATGCCGAGCCGGGATCGGCGGAAGCTCAAGAAGATTGCTCTACGCAAAACACGGCATCCTGCCGTTTTTGCTTGGCGGGCATCCGCCCGCTGGTGCTGCGCTCGGCATCATGCCGAGCAGGGATCGGCGGAAGCTCAAGGAGCTTGCTCTACGCAAAACACGGCATCCTGCCGTTTTTGCTTGGCGGGCATCCGCCCGCTGGTGCTGCGCTCGGCATCATGCCGAGCAGGGATCGGCGGAAGCTCAAGAAGATTGGAGGATTTCGCATGTCCACGACGTGTGCAGCGCGAAAGAACGTCGCGCGAAATCATCCCGCGAGGAGACTTCTGCCGTCCCGGCGGTGATCGCTCCACACGCGGGCAGCTAGCGTGCGCGGCACGCCGCGTCGCGGGCCTGGCGAACCTTCGCGATCGCCTCGTCGACCGATCCGGCCAGCGCCGTCATGTGGCCCATCTTTCGGCCCGGCCGCGGCTCGCTCTTGCCGTAGAGCATCAGGCTCACGCCCGGCACGGAGAGCGCGGCGGCCCAGTCCGGCACGCCCCCCGCCCGCTCCCAGCAGTCGCCGAGCAGGTTCGCCATCGCTGCCGGGGCGTGCTGCCGCGGCGATCCCAGCGGCAGGCCGCAGACGGCCCGCACCTGCTGCTCGAACTGCGACGTCTCGCAGGCGGCGATCGTGAGGTGACCGGAGTTGTGGGGCCGCGGAGCGATCTCGTTGACGAGCACCCGACCGTCGCGGGTCACGAAGAATTCCACGCAGGCCACGCCGACGACGCCCAGCCCGTCGAGCACGGCTGCGGCCATCCTGCGGGCTTCGGCGAGCACCGGCTCCGGAAGTCCGGCCGGAGTCGAGGAGACGTCGAGGATGTGCCGCGCATGATCGTTCCGCGTGGGGGCGAACACAGCCGAGGAGCCGTCGACCGCCCGGGCCGCGACGACCGAGATCTCGCAGTCGAAGTCGACCCACCCCTCCGCCACGAGTTCGCCGCCGCCGAGGGCGTCCCAGACGGCGTCGATCTCCGCCGGCCCGGCGCCGGCCTCCAGCTTCTTCTGCCCCTTGCCGTCGTAGCCGAAGGCGGCGGTCTTCACCACGGCCGGCAGGCCGACCGCCGCCAGTGCCGCGTGGAGTTCGGACCGGGACCGCACCAGCCGGTGCGGCGCGCAGGGAAGGCCGCGGTCCACGAGGAAGGCCTTCTCGCGGCCGCGGTCCTGCGTGATGAAGAGCACGTCGGGAGCCGGCCGCACCGGCACCACCGCCGCCAGCGCCCGGGCCGCTTCCGCCGGCACGTTCTCGAACTCGAACGTCACCACGTCGAGCCCCCGGGCGGCCGCCGCCAGTCCCGCGGCGTCGTCGTAGGCCAGCACGTGCACGCGGTCGCAGTGATGCTGCGCAGGGCAGTCGGCCACGTCCGAAATCGCCTCGACCCGGTAGCCCATCCGCTTGGCGGCCATGGCGAACATGGCGCCGAGTTGGCCGCCGCCCATCACGCCGAGCGTCGCGCCTGGGGAGATCGGCGGCCCGCTCACCGGGCGTCCCTGCGATCCGCCCATGCGGGGCCTTCCGTTTCCAGCCGTGTGGCCTCCAGCCGCTCGGCCATGATGCGGTCGGTCTGCGCGGCGCGGTAGGCGACGAGCCTGTCGCGAAGGCCAACGTCCTCGGTGGCGAGGATCGCGACGGCAAGGAGCGCCGCGTTCACCGCTCCGGCGGGCCCGATCGCCAGCGTCCCCACCGGGATGCCGGCCGGCATCTGCACGATCGACAGGAGCGAATCGACGCCGCGGAGCATCGACGACTCCACCGGCACGCCGAGCACGGGCAGGTGCGTCTGGGCGGCGATCATGCCGGGCAGGTGGGCCGCGCCGCCGGCGCCCGCGATGATCACCTTCAAGCCACGGCCGGCCGCCTCCTTCGCGTAGGCGGCGAGCTTGTCGGGGGTGCGGTGGGCTGACACGATCTCGCATTCGTGAGCCACGCCGAACTGGCCGAGCGTTTCGGCGGCCCGCTCGAGCGTGGCCCAGTCGGACCGGCTTCCCATCACGACGCCGACGCGCGGCCCTGGGGGGCGTCCACCGGACACGTGACCGGCGGACGGGCTGCTCTGGGGGGGGGAGGGATCTGCCACGGCACTGCTTCCGGCTCGGGGCGGGAGTCGCGATCCGCGGATCGTGCCTCCCGAACCATGCATCTTGCTCCGGGCCGCGTGACGTTGCAACCTGTGACGATGCCCCGCCCGCTTCCCGACGTCCTGCCGATCCCGTGGCCCCCGGGCCTCGCCACCCCGCCGGCCCGCACGGAGGAGGCGCTCGACCGCGCCGCGGCGCTGCTCGCCGACGGCGGGCTCGTGGCCATTCCCACGGAGACGGTCTACGGCCTCGCGGCCAACGCCCTCGACGCCGATGCCGTCGAGCGCATCTTCACGGCCAAGGGCCGGCCGGCGACGAACCCGCTCATCGTGCACGTGGCCGACGCACAGATGGCGCGGGCGCTGGCCGGGGCGTGGCCGACGGCGGCCGAGCGAATCACGGCGTCCCTGTGGCCGGGGCCGGTGACGGTGATCGTGCCCCGCGGTCCACGGGTGCCGACGGCGGTGACCGCCGGCGGGCCCACGGTGGCGGTCCGTTGCCCCGAGCACCCGCTCGCGCGTCGGCTCATCGAGAAGGTGGGCCTGCCGCTGGCAGCGCCGAGCGCGAATCGCTCCACGCAGCTCTCGCCGACGACGGCCGGGCACGTGCTCGAGGGCCTCGGCGGCCGCGTCGACCTGATCCTGGACGGCGGCCCGTGCGGCCGCGGGATCGAGTCGACCGTCGTCGACTGCACCGTCGATCCGCCGCGGATCCTCCGGCCGGGCCCGATCTCGCGCGGCGAGCTGGAAACGGCGGTGGGCGGGCCGGTGGTCGACGAAGGCACTGCGTCCGCGTCCGCCGGCGAGCCGGCGAGGTCGCCGGGGCTTCAGTCGCGGCACTACTGCCCGCGGACGCCGCTGGAGGTGTCCGCGGTCTCGGCCGCAGCGGAGCGGGTCGCGGCGCTCGTGCGGGCGGGCAGGCGGGTCGGCTGGCTGACGCTCCGCGGCGACGACCCGCAGGTCAGGTCCCTGGCCGCGTCGCGGGACCTGCTGGTGGTGCCGATGCCCGCCGATCCGGCGGCATTCGCCGCGAGCCTCTACGCCACGCTCCACGCCGTGGACCGTCGCAGCCTCGACGCGATCGTCGTCGACGCGCCCCCCGACGACGACGCCTGGCTGCCGGTGTGCGACCGACTCCGGCGGGCCGCCGCCGGCCACGTGCCGCCGCGGTAGCGGGCCGCGGAGTTCAGGCGGCGGTCGACAGGATCTCGCGGAGGGCGGCGGCGATCTCGGGATACTGGAACACGAATCCGCTGTCCACCGCGACCTGCGGGATCACCCGCTGCGACGCGAACAGCACCTGCGCGAACTCGCCGAAGAGCAGCCGCAGGCCGAAGTAGGGAGCCGGAAGGAACGCGGGCCGGTGGAGCTGCCGCGCCAGGGCCTTCGTGAAATCCGCGTTGCGGACGGGATGCGGGGCGACCGCATTCATCGGCCCGTCCAGCGCCGTCGTCTCCGCGGCATGGACGTAGAGCCTGGCCAGGTCGGCCACGTGGATCCAGGGCATCCACTGCCGCCCGTTGCCCAACGGTCCGCCGCCGCCGAGCTTGAAGGGGGTGAGCATCTTCGCGAGCGCGCCGCCGCCGGCGCCGAGCACGATGCCCGTCCGTGCGGTGACCACGCGCACGCCGTGCTTCCGCGCCGCGAGCGCCTCCTGTTCCCACGCCACGCAGACCTCGGCGAGGAAGTCGCGGCCGGGGGCGGCCGACTCCGTCAGTTCCTCCTCCCCGCGGTCGCCGTAGTAGCCGACCGCCGACGCCGACACGAGCGTCCTCGGCCGCACGGCCGCCTGCGCGATGCCCTGCACGAGATGGCGGGTACCGATCACGCGGCTGTCGCGGATCCGCGCCTTCTGTGCCGCCGTCCAACGCCCCTCGGCGACCGACTCGCCCGCGAGATGCATGACGACGTCGACACCCTCGAAGGCCTCGGCGGGCGGCGGTCCCTGCATGGGATCCCAGCGGACGATCCGCCCCGCGAGCATGCCGATCGCGGCCCGCGAGCGGTCGGGATTCCGCGAGAGCACCACCGGCCGGTCGAGCAGCCGCAGCAGACGCGGCCCGACGAACCCCGACGCCCCGGTCACCAGGACCTTCATCGCAACACTCCCTCGGGTGAGTGGACGGCAGGGCCCGACGACATGACCGGGCACCGACGCCGAACTCGGACGTTTCGGACGCGCGGCAGTATAAACAGGTTTTGCGGCCATGCGGGCCGCGGAGCCCTGCCGCGAGCCTGCGCCCGCCGTCTTTATCGTAGCGCCCGCCCCTTGCCCGCCCACCCGACCATCCGTTCCCGGCTGCCACGCATCGTGCCGCGGGCCGGCCTGCGCCGCGACCTGTGGGTCTCGGCGGCCGACGCCGCGGCGTTCAGCCTCATGGTCGGCTGCGGGGAGACCTATATCCCGGCTTTCGCGCTGGCCCTCGGCCTGGGCCCAGTGGCCGCCGGCATGATGGCCAGCGTGCCGGTGCTCGCCGGCGCGTTGTTCCAGCTCGTCACGCCGCTGGCGGTGGCCCGCCTGGGCACCAACCGCGGCTGGGTGATCGCCTGCACGAGCGTGCAGGCGTTGAGCTTCATCCCGTTCGCGGCCTGGGCGATCCGCGGCCGGGCGTCGCTCGCCGAACTGCTGGTGGCGGCGGCGGTCTACTGGGCGGCCGGCATGGCGGGAGCGCCCGCCTGGAACGCCTGGATGGGCACGCTCATCCCGGAGGGGATGCGAACCGCGTACTTCGCCAACCGCAACCGGCTGGGCCAGTTCGGGGTGTTCGTGGGCTTCGTCGTCGGCGGGCTGTTCCTGCAGTGGGGGGAGGCGAGGGGGGTGACGCTCCTCGCCTTCGCCGGGCTGTTCATCGCGGCCGGCCTGTGCCGCGTGGTCTCGACCATGATGCTCGTGCACTGTCGGGAGCTCGACAGACCGACGGCCCGCCGCGACGCCCAGGGCGTGGCCGCGACGCGGCCGGGTCTGCTGCGCGAACTCGGCGGCACGCTGCGGCGGATGGCCTTGTCGCCGTCTGGGCCGCTGGTCCTCTACCTCTGGGCGCTCGTCTTCACGGCGCAGTTCTCCGCCCCGTATTTCACGCCGTACATGCTGCGGGATCGCGGCTTCACGTACCACGCCTTCATGCTCGTCGTGGCGACGAGCTTTCTGGCGAAGGCGCTGATCCTCCCGTCGCTGGGACGCCTGGGATCGCGGATCGGCTCGCTGGGGCTGCTCTGGCTGGGGGGACTGTCGGTCATCCCGCTGTCGCTCTTCTGGCTGCCCTCGGCGAACGTCGGCTACCTCGTCGCCGTGCAGGTGCTCGCCGGCTCGTGCTGGGCGGCCTGGGAGCTCGCCGTCGCGCTCCTCTTCTTCGACGCCGTCCCGCACCGCGACCGCACCGGCGTCATCACGGTCTACAACCTCGGCCTGGCGATCGCGACGGTCGCCGGCGCGACGGCCGGAGGCATCCTCCTGCGAACGCTCGGCGAGGACAGCCGAGCCTACGTCACCGTCTTCGCCGTCTCGAGCCTGCTGCGGCTGACGACGGTGCCGCTGCTGCGGCGGGTCCGCCTGCCTTCGCGACAGCCGTCGGGGACCGCGGCGTCATGAGCGGCGGCAGCCGGGCGGGGCCGCTTGCGGCGGCGCGACCGCGTCGGGGCGGATCACCCGGCGGGCAGCCGGGACTCGTTGGCGATGCTGTCGAGAAACGTACGGGCGCGGCCGTAGTCGCCGGCGGCGTAGTCGTCGACGTGCTCCTTCAGCACCTCGATGAACTTCGAGACCGTCTGCTGAATCTCGCGGTACTGCTCGTATTGGATGCTGCCGCCGGATGCAGCCCGATCGGCGAACAGGCGGTCGAGATCATCGCGGTAGGGCCTGTAGATCGAGTCGCGCAGCACGATCGGGTATTCGATGTGCCCGGTCACCGGATCGAGCTGCGTGGAGTTGAGCCGCGGCGGTGACGCCATTTTCGCGATGCGGATCGCCTGCTCCTGCGTCACAGGGGGGGCCTTCTCGGCAGCCCGAGCCTCGCGGTTCGTCTTCCGCATCTCGAAGTAGGTCTCGGTCCACCGCATCCGGTTCTGGATTTCGAGCGTCTTGGCCTCTTCCCAGTTTTTGGCGGCCTCCGAGTTCTGCAGATTCCGGTAGCCCTCGGAGCGGATCACTTCGGCCATGCCCATGTCGGCCCCCTGCTGGGCGGTCGACGCCCAACTCACCCAGCCGCCACCGCCCTGGCCGCTCTGGCCGCCCCACCCGCCGTGACCCCACTGTCCCTGGCCCGACATCGGCCACGCAGCGACCATGACGATGGAAAGGACAGAAACCCAGGCCGTAAGGCGGCAGCCGGGCTGGGGAGGGAGCATGCGGGCCATGGTCATCCTCGGGTTGGAACGGGACGGATCGTCCGGCATATGCGACACGACTGCGGTGTCGCAAAAACTGCCTCTAGTATACTCTTGGCCATCCGTGGACACGACAGCGGTTTGCTCGCGGATGCAGCGGCATCCGGGGGTCCCTTTTTGGAGCAGGTTGCGATGAGGCGTTTCCCAGCGGTCAAGATGCTCGGAATCCAGGTGCTCGGAATCAAGGTGCTCGGAATCAAGATGCTCGGAATCAAGGTGCCAGGACTCCTCGTGCTCGGGGTCCTGTGCGCGGCTCTCATCGGCGGCTGTAGCAAGCCGATTCCCCCGGCACCGCCGCGGCCGCAGGCCGCCGTACAACAGGCCGACGCCGCCGCGCAGGCCGAGAAGCCGGCGGCGACTCCCGCGCCGGCCGCGGCCACCGCCATGCCGGCGGCGCCGGCAGTGCCCGCCCCCGCGCCGGCCACGCCGGCCGCCGCCCCCGCGTCGCAGCCGGTCGACCCGTTGCCGGCACTGCGGCAGGCGCTCGCTGCCGCCGGTGACGAGGACACCCGTGTGACGGTCATCGACGAGATCGCCAAGCTCGGCCAGAAAGCCAAGGCCGCGCTCGGTGACCTGGTCCCGTTCATGGCCGACAAGGATGTGCGCACCCGCTGGCACGCCGCCCGGGCGGTCGGTTTCATCGGCGAGGACGCCCTCTCGGCGCTCCCGAAGCTCGTGGGCCTCCTGGGCGACACAGATCCGATCGTCGCCACGCAGGCCGCCGCGGCCATCGCCAGCATCCGCACCGACGACGGCAGGGCCGCCGACGCCATGCCGAAGCCCGAGGCCCAGGCCTACGCAGATGCCATGGAGGCGCTCATCGGCTCGACGGTGCATCCCGACGCCCGCGTGCGCCGGTCGTCGCTGCGGGCCATCGACGCCTTCACCCCGGCACCCGAAGTGCTCGCTCCGCTGGTCAACAAGCAGCTCGCCGACGCCGACCCGTCGGTCGTGCTGCCAGCCCTCCACTCGCTGGCCGACATGGGGAAGGTGAGCGTTCCGCTCCTCATGGAATCGCTGAAGAATCCCCGCTCTCGGTACTGGGCCGAACTGGCCCTCACGGAGATCGGCCCGGCGGCGGCGCCGGCGGTCGATCTTCTCACCCAGACGCTCGCCGAGGGCGAGCCGGAGGAGCGGGTGCAGGCGATCCTGGCCCTGGGGGCGATCGGAGCAGCAGCGAAGCCCGCCGCTCCCCAGCTGATCCAGGCGGTCGAATCCCAGGACAAGTCGCTGCAACTCGCGGCGGCCTTCGCCCTCGGGAAGATCGGCGCGACGGATGCCGATGCCGCCTTGGAGCGAATGGCCGTGAACGCCGATCCATTCCTCGGATCGATCGCCGCATGGGCTCGCGCGAAGCTGCGGCCGGACGACGAGGAGCTGCGCCGCAAGGCGCTCGCCGCACTGACCGAATCGTTCGCGAGCGACAGACCGAACGTCCGCAGCGGATCGATCTCCGCGCTCTCCGACCTCGCCGTCAAGCTCGACGACGCCTCGACCGTCGGCCTCGCGAAGGCCCTGGTGGAACGGCTTACGGACGCCGACCCCGAGGTGCAGACCGCGGCGGCCGCGGCGCTCGTCCGCCTCGGCGGCCGTGCCGTCCCCGCGCTGGCGGCCGCGTTGGACGACCCGCAGCGGCAGGCGGCCGCCCTTGAACTGCTCGCCGGCATCGGCCCCGCCGCCGCGCCGACCCTCGAACGGCTTGTCGGGTTCCTGCGGGACGGCGACCCCGTGGTCTCGGGCGAGGCCGCGATCACGATCGCGGCGATCGGCCCCGCCGCGGCCGCGGCGGTCCCCGAACTCACGAAGATGCTCGCCGATCCGCCGGCCTCCGCGGCCGCGGAGGAAGCCGCCGCTCTCGTCCGACGGCGATTCGCTGCCTGCTACGCGCTTGGCCGCATCGGCGGTGCCGCCGACGTCGCCTCCGAGCGGCTGCGGGAACTCTCCCGGTCGGAGGAGGACCTGCTCGCCACCGTGGCGACATGGTCCGCGCTGAAGATCAGGCCACAGGACGTCTCGCTCTTCGAATCGGCTGTGCCGGTCCTGAGGCGGGCCCTGCGCGGGGAGCGGGAGATTGCGAGGCTGGAGGCTGCGATCGCCCTCGGAGACATCGGGGCCGCGGCCGACTCGGCGATCCCGATCCTCGAACTCGTGTCCGAGGAAGACGCATCGACGCGGGTGCGGGCCGCCGCGGCCGCAGCAATCAAGAAGATCCGCGGTCGCTAGCTGGCTGCGGAAAAAGCCCTCCCTGGCCTTTTTCCACGAGGGCGAGCGGCAAAAAACCGAGGTTTTTCAGCGCTCCCTGCCGCCGTCTCCAGCGGCGGGTGACTGTATCACGGCCTCTTCGCGGGCGGTGGCTAGCAGGCGGTGGAAACGGCCGCACCCGGGCCCACATCCCGGAATCCCGCATCCCGAAGTCCGGTGTACGTCCTGGCAAGGTGTGACGGTCGCGGCGGGCCCGCTCCAGACCGTGCCCGTGGCGGACCGACGATCTCCCCCGAGGCCGAGACAGCGTGGCTGCCATCGCCGCCTCGGCTGCCTGACAGCGGGGGGGCGTGTGATGCCACGGTACGGTCTGGTGCGCAGGATCTGGCTCACGCGGTTTTCGAGCCCCGCCGCGGAACGCCCGATCTACCGGCACGTGCTGCGGACCGCTCCCCGGCGCATCCTCGAACTGGGGCTCGGCACGCTCCTGCGGACCGAGCGTCTGCTGGGCGTGGCGGCCAGCCTGCAGGCTGCCGGCGAGCTCTCCTACGTGGGCCTCGACCGCTTCGAGGCGCGACTGCCCACCGATCCTCCCGGCGTGACGCTCAAGCAGGCGCACCAGCGGCTGCATGCCCGGGCCCGGGTCCAGCTGGCCCCTGGCAACATCGACACGTCGCTGTCGCGGCTGTGCAACCATCTCGGCGGCTTCGACCTGGTGATCGTCTCCGCCGGCATCGACGCGCGGCACCTGGAGCGGTGCTGGTTCTTCCTGCAGCGGATGACGGGGCCGCGGACGACCGTCTTCGTGCAGGCTGAGCCGGAGGCCGGCGGCGCGTGGACGGTGCTCGGGAAGGCACGCATCGACGAGCTGGCCTCGAAGACGGTCCTGCGACGCGCCGGGTGAGGCCGGTGGCGGACCGGCGGCGCCGGGGCTACATTGGGGCTTTGGACCCCGCCCCTCGCAGCCCCCTTCGCACCGATGCCCGCCCTCCGCACGCTGCTCGACAAGATCTGGGACGCCCACGTGGTCTGCAGTCCCGCCGGCGAGCTGCCGCTGATCTACATCGATCGCCATCTCGTCCACGAGGTCACCAGCCCGCAGGCGTTCGAGGGGCTCCGCCTCGCCGGCCGGCGGGTGCGGCGGCCTGAGGCGACGTTCGCCACGCCCGACCACAACGTGCCCACCACCGACCGCCGGCTCCCGATCGCCGATCCGGTGTCGAAGCAGCAGATCGACACGCTGCGGGCGAATTGCCGCGAGTTCGGCATCCGGCTGTACGATCTCGGCGACGCCGACCAGGGGATCGTGCACGTCATCGGACCGGAACTGGGGATCACCCAGCCCGGCATGACGATCGTGTGCGGCGACAGCCACACCGCCACGCACGGAGCCCTGGGGGCGCTGGCCTTCGGCATCGGCACCAGCGAGGTCGAGCACGTGCTCGCCACGCAGACGCTGCGGCAGGCGAAGCCGAAGTCGCTGGAGCTGCGAGTTGACGGGAGCCTCCATCCGGGCGTCACGGCCAAGGATCTCGTCCTCTACCTCATCGGCCGGCTCTCCACGGAAGGGGGCACGGGCCACGTCATCGAATACACCGGCCCCTGCATCCGCCGCCTCGGCATGGAGGAGCGGATGACGGTCTGCAACATGTCGATCGAGGCGGGCGCCCGCGCCGGGATGATCGCGCCCGACCAGATCACGTTCGACTACCTGCGCGGCCGCGACCTCGTGCCCCGCGACTTCGACCGTGCGGTGGCCGCGTGGGAGAAGCTGCCCGGCGACCCCGGCGCGGCCTTCGATCGCGTCGAGATCTTCCGCGGGGAGGAGATCGTGCCGCAGGTCACCTGGGGCACGAACCCCGCCCAGGTGGTGGGAGTGGACGCCGTGGTCCCCGACGCCGGTGGCTTCACCGACGCCAGCGACCGCGAGAGCGGCGCCCGGGCGCTCGAGTACATGGGCCTCAAGGGGGGCACGCCGATCGTCGACATCCCCATCGACCGCGTGTTCATCGGCTCCTGCACCAACAGCCGGATCGAGGACCTGCGCGCAGCCGCCCGCGTGGTGCAGGGCTACCGCGTGGCGACGAGCGTCCACGCGATGGTCGTGCCCGGCAGCGGCAGGGTGAAGCGGCAGGCGGAGCAGGAGGGCATTGACCGCGTCTTCCGCGAGGCGGGCTTCGAGTGGCGGGAGGCGGGCTGCAGCATGTGCCTGGGCATGAACCCCGACACGCTCTCGCCGGGCCAGCGCTGCGCCTCGACGAGCAACCGCAACTTCGAGGGACGGCAGGGGAAGGGGGGCCGCACGCACCTCGTCTCGCCGGCGATGGCCGCAGCCGCCGCCGTGACCGGCCACTTTACCGACATCCGCCAGTGGACATACCGCTGAACGGCTCCACCGCCAGCCCACCCATGCACTCCTTCACGACCCACACCGGCATCGTCGCACCGCTCGACCGGGCGAACGTCGACACCGACCAGATCATCCCCAAGCAGTTCCTCAAGCGGATCGAGCGGACGGGATTCGGCCAGTTCCTCTTCTTCGACTGGCGGTTCCTGCCGGACGGGTCGCCGAACCCCGACTTCGAGCTCAATCGGAAGGTCTTGGCGGGCGCGAGCGTGCTGCTGGCACGCCGCAACTTCGGCTGCGGCTCGAGCCGCGAGCACGCCCCCTGGGCACTCGCCGACTACGGCTTCCGCGTGGTGATCGCGCCGACGTTCGCCGACATCTTCTTCAACAACTGCTTCCAGAACGGCATGCTTCCGATCCGGCTGGGCGAAGAGGACGTCGAGGAACTCTTCCGCCGCGCCCGGGCGGCCGAGGCGGCCGGCGGTCCCTACCGGATGCACGTCGATCTGCGGTCGTGCACGCTGACCGACGACGCCGGTTTTTCGAGGCCGTTCACGGTCGATCCGTTCAGGCAGCGGTGCCTGCTCGAGGGTCTCGACGACATCGGGCTGTCGCTCCGGCACGTCGACGCAATCGCGGCCTGGGAGGCGGCCCACGAGATGACGCCGACGACGCGATGATGGCGACCGTCATGGGGGCTCGGCTCCGGCGACCGCTCGCGTGGCTCGGCGCGTGCGGCTGCTGCCTGGTCGTCGGCACCGCGGTCGCCGACGGAACGCCGCGACGCATCGACCTCATCCGCGACGTGCCCACCGCAGGCGACCTGTCGGCCCCCGCCAACGGGCAGACGCTCTACGTCCTCGACGAATCGACCGGGGGCGTCGTCGCGACCGACCCCTTCGAGCCGACGAAGCGGTGGACTGCGGTGGCGGCCGCCGCCCAGGGGACGACCGTCACGGCAATCGGATCGATCGACACTGGCACCCTGGCGCTCGTGTGTCGCGGCCCGCGTGGCTGGTCGCTCCGCTGCCAGCGGGTGCAGCCCGGCGTCACCGCGAATGCCGACGAACCGACGCAGACCGTGGCGTTCGGCGGCGGCCCGGCGGCCGACGCCCCCGGGCAGCAGGCCGCCGCCCCCGCGGGCCACCCCGCGATCGCCGTGAGCCCGTCCCGCGACTGGCTCGTCGTGGCGGGGCTTCCGTCCCCCGCGGCGGCCGTACTGCGGGCGCCGATCGCCGGCGCTCGGGTCGGTACGATCTCGACCCGATCCTGCCCCCAACTGCCGGCGGGCAGCCTGCCGACCGCCGTCGCGGTCAGCGTTGCCGACGAGTTCGTCCTCTTCGGCCGGGATCCCGACGCCGGCGACGCGGCCGGCATCTTCGTCTCCTTCCACCATCCACCGCACCCCCGCAGGCTGCTGCACCTCGACACGGGCCTGCCCCGCGTCCACGACGCGGCTTTCTGCCGCGCCGACGGCACGCTCTGGGTCGTCGGTGGAATGCCCGGATCGGCCGCGACACCGGAGGGGCTCTGGCGGGTCGACGCAGTGCTGCGCCACGGCCGCCAGGATGTGCGGGCGGTCTGCGTCGCCCCGCTCGACGGCGCGATGGCACTGGCATGCCTGTCCGACCGGGCGATCGCCGTGACACACGGCCGGCCATCACGGGTCGTCTCGCTGATCGATCCCGCCGGCGACGCCCCGGCGAAGGGCGATTCACGGCCGGCGGCCGTCCCCTCGGGAGCGAAGCGATGACCAGCGGCCGCCGCCAGAAGATCGAGGCCCTGCTGCGGGACGATCCCGAAGATGTCTTCCTGCGCTACAGCCTGGCGCTCGAGATGGAGGCGGCGGGGGAGTGGGAGGCGGGCCTCGAGATCCTCGAGGCGCTGGCCCGCGGCGTGCCGCCGTACGTGCCGGCGTTCCAGATGGCGGCCCAGCACATGGTGGCCCGGGACCTCGTCGACGACGCCCGCCGCGTGCTCCGCGAAGGCATCGAGGAGGCACGGCGACAAGGCAACGCCCACGCCGCCGGCGAGATGGCCGACCTGCTCATGACCCTGGGCACGGAGCCCTGATCCGCGGTCGCGTGCCGTGTCAGGAGCGGGTGCCGCGTCGAGACGGCGTGCCGTTCAAGACAAGGCCGGCGCCGGCTCGGCGGCCTCGGCGCCGCGCGTGATCACGAAGCCCATCTCCTCGATCATGCGGTAGTCCGCCTCGGGCAGCTGTCCCTTCGTGGTGAGGTAGTCGCCCACGAACATCGAATTGGCCGCGTAGAGACCGAGCGGCTGCAGGCTGCCGAGATGGATCTCGCGTCCGCCGGCGATGCGGATTTCCGCCGCGGGATTGACGAGCCGCATCATCGCCAGACCGCGCAGGCAGTCGCGTGGCGTGAGCCGGCTTCTGCCCTCGAGCGGCGTGCCGTCGATGGCGTTGAGGAAGTTCAGCGGGATCGATTCCACGCCGAGCGCGCGGAGTTCGAGTGCCATGTCGACCAGGTCGTCGTGGGTCTCGCCCATCCCCATGATGCCGCCGCTGCAGAGTTGCAGGCCCGCGGCCCGGCAGGCGGCGAGCGTGGCGATGCGGTCCGCGTAGGTGTGCGTCGAGCAGACCTCGCCGTAGAAGCGGCTGCTGGTGTTGAGGTTGTGGTTGACCTTGTCGACACCCGCCGCCGCCAGCCGCCGCGCCTGGTCCGGCGAGAGGAGGCCCAGACAGGCGCAGACGTTGAGGTCGTACTGCTGCTTGATCTCGGGAACGATCCGGCAGACGAAGTCGATCTCCCGCTCCGACGGCCCCCGGGCGGAGATCACGATGCAGAACGTCTTCGACTGCCGCTCCGCGGCGAGCTTCGCGGCCTCCAGCAGCTTCGGCGCCGACAGGAGGTTGTACCGGGGAATCTCCGCCTCGGAGACCTTCGACTGCGAGCAGTAGCCGCAGTCCTCGGGACACAGGCCGCTCTTCGCGTTCATCAGGAAGAAGAGCTGGACCGTGTTGCCGAAGTGGTGGTGCCGCACCCTCCACGCGGCCGCCAGCAGGTCGAGCAGGTCGACATCGGGCGACGCCAGGATCGCGCGGGCCTCGTCGCGGCTGATCGTTCCATCGGCGAGCGCACGCTGCGCGAGGTCGTGCCAGTGGCTCGGCGAGGCGGATACGGCGGCGACGTGCATGGCTGAAGAACTCCAAGCTGGGAAAGACCGGCAGGACAGGCAGGCGACCGAAAATGTACGCGATGCCGCCGCTTCCTGCCAAAGCCCCGCAGATCGATGGCGGCGAAAGCTCGGGCCCGTCTTCGGCCGATACCCATAGGTGTCAGGTCCGACGTGTTCCCGCGAGGCCACCCATGTTCCACTCCCGAGCCGTGCAGGCCACCCTGGTGGGATGCCTCGCCACGCTGGCCAGCTTCTGTGCACTCCAGGCCCGCGGTGACGAGACCTACTCGATCGTGGCACAGTCGAACCGCTTCTCGGCCGCCACCGGCCGCCGGCCGCTCGCGGAGCGGATCGCCGCCGCCAACCTGCCGATCATCGTGCAGGCGACTGAAACCGCGCCGCTCGCCCGCACGGCGGCCCCCGAACCGCCGGAGAACGTCGCCGTGGCCGCGGTGGCGATCGACGAGAAGGAACTCCAGGCCGCTGCCGCGGCCGCCGCGGCGCATCCGGACGAGAAGACCTTCAGCCCGCAGGCGGCCGTGCGGGCGCTCTGGAAGGCGGCAACCGGCTCCCGTTCGGGCACAGTCACCCGCTAGCAGACTGTGGATCCGGATTGACGAGGCCGCCGCACGATGCCGCTGCCGCCGGCGCCGCCTTCAGTCGAGCTTGGCGATGAGGCTCGAATCGAACGGCGGAAACTGCGGGTCGAGCCGTTCGAGCGTGGTCCGCACCAGCCTCGCGATGACGAGGTTGCGATACCACTTCTTGTCGGCGGGCACGATGTGCCACGGGGCGTGCTCGGTGTTGCACTGGGTGAGCGCATCGTCGTAAGCCGTCTGGAAGTCGTCCCACAGCCGCCGGTCCTCCAGATCGCTCGGGCCCAGCTTCCACTGCTTCTTGGGGTCCCGCAGCCGCTCCTCGAGCCGCTCCCGCTGCTCCTTCCTGCTGATGTGGAGGAAGCACTTCACGAAGGTGAGATTGCCCTCGTGGAGCAGTTTCTCGAAGGCATTGATCTGGGTGAACCGCTCCTTCCACACCGCCTTCGGCACGAGTTTGCGGACGCGGACCACCACGACGTCCTCGTAGTGGGAGCGGTTGAAGATCCCGATCCGCCCATGGGCGGGCACGGCCGCATGCACCCGCCAGAGGAAGTCGTGTGACAGTTCCAGCGGGCTGGGAGCCTTGAAACTCCTCACGTCGAGGCACTGCGGACTGATGCCGCTGGCCAGCATGCGGATCGTCCCGTCCTTGCCAGAGGTGTCGATCCCTTGCAGCACGACGACCACCGCCCGCCTCGCCTCCGCGAAGAGCCGGTAGGCCAGTTCGTCGAGCTTGTCGCAGTGGCGACGCGTCTCCTCGTCGGCATCCTCGCGGGAGAGGCCCTCCCGGAAGTCGGGGTCGAAGTCCGCGAGGCGGATGTCACGGCCGGGCGGAACGGTGAGCGGCTGGTCCATGGGGCCCTCCTGAAGGGCCCCATCCTAGCAGGACGTGGAGCAGGCCTACCGCCGCGGCCCGGCCGCCGCTAACGGTCCAGCGTGCCGGCTATCGGTCCAGCGTGCCGAAGAACACCGCCCGCGAGCTCACGGTCCGCTGGCGGCGGCGGCGGAGGCGGGGCGGGGTGATCATCCGCGACTCGAGCAGGTCGGCGACGATGCCGCCCTCGGCATCCCAGCCCTCGAGCGCGGCGGGATCGACCAGCCCCTCGGCAGCGAGGTCCATCTCCGCCTCGAATCCGAGGACCTCGGCGATCGGGGAGATGGTCCGCGCCCGCACTTCGCAGACGGAGGAGGCGGTCTTCACGACATACCGCTCGCAGGCCGGCAGGCCGTTGGCGGTGGTGGGCGTCTGGGTGCCGGTCGCGTTCATGGCTGATCCTCCTCTGGCGTCCGCGGATGATGCGGTCGCATGGGCAACCCTACCACGCACATGGCATGCCAATGCCCGAAAACGGACTCACCGAACCCAGGTTCTCGGGAAAACAGGACAGGCGCCCCTCCAAGTCTTCCCAGTCCTCCCGGTCGCAGGGAGACGGAGGCATGGGGAGCGGCCGCGTGCAGCAGCTTTTTGAAATTCTTTCCGTCGCGGTCGGCCACGGCCCCGACCTCCACGGCCCCAGGCCGATCCCCCCAGGCCGATCCCCCCAGGCCGATCCCCACACCAATCCCCGCAGCGGTCGCCGCGGGATCGGCCGACTGGTCAGCCGCTTCCCGGGCCGCGGAGCTTGTCGCGGATCTGCGCCGCGAGTTCGTAGTCCTCGACGCGGATCGCCTCGGCGAGCTGCTCGTCGAGCGTGCGGCCGATCTCGTACCGCTGCCGTACGCTCTCACGCATCTCCAGGAGCCGCTTCACGAGCTCGTCCTGATCGAACTGCTCGGCGGCATCGTAGCGGGCGAAGAGTTCACGGAACCGGTCGAGGCCACGGTTGAGCTCGCCGATGGCCGACTCCGGCCCCTCGTCCTGCAGGGCGGCAAGCGACGCCGCCTGGACCCGATGGAAGAGCACGAATGGGCGATACTGCTCGTGCGACAGGGTCCACTCGTCGTCCGCAGAGTGCTCGCGGACGAAATCCATGAACGCCAGACTATGGTCCGCATCCCGTGCCGCCCGATGGTACTCGCGCAGCGACAGCCAGCAGAGCCGACGGTGGTAGAACTGCACGAATTCGCGGTCGGCCTCGGCACACTGCTCCTTGGAAAGGCGAAATTCGCCCCCTTCACGGATGACCTCGCCGACCAGGTAGTCGTAGTAGGTCTCCGCCCCGTGCGGCCGCTGGCCGTCGGGCCTCAGCTCGGTCTCCATCTGGAGGACGCCCATGTCGACCCGCATCTGCAGGACCTGACGGCCGTCCCGCGCCTTCAGCAGCCGCGCCGTCACCTCGCCGGGCTGGAATTCCCAACTCCTGAGGATGCTGTCGATGTCGCGGGCGGCTGCCATGGACCCGATCTCCCTGCTCGTGGTGTGTGTCGGACCGGTCCCGGACGACGGCCATACCCTGCGCTGCGACCGGCCTGACAGCCCGTGCGATCGCGGATCGCTGTGATCGCGTGAGCCCGCCGCGATTATACCAGCATGGGCCACACGGAATCCCGCTCGCGACGCGAGCCGGACCGCAACGGGATCCCGTCAATCCCCGACGTGGCCCCGCATCCTCTTGACGGCGGAGCGACGGCGCTTCGTCTCCAGCCGCTGCGCGCGGGCCGCCCGCGGCGTTTTCGACCCGCGACGCACCTTCGGCTGCACGAGCGCCCGCTCGAGCATGGCCGCCAGTTTTTCCAGGCAGTCCGCGACGTTTCGCGGCTGGTCGCGGTGCCGCTGGCTGGAGACGACCAGCTCGCCGTCGGCCGTGAGCCGGCCCCGCTCCCGCTGCAGCAGCCGGCGCCGCACGTCGTCAGGCAGGTGCGGCGTGTGCGCCGCATCGAACCACAGCACCGCCTTGCTGCTCGTGCGGTTGACGTGCTGCCCGCCGGGACCGCCGCTCCGCGCGAACTGCCAGCGGAGCGCCTCCGCGGGAATCCGCAGCGGACCGACCAGGATCTGCTTCTGACGGGCCATGGGGCGTCGGGGCTGCTGAGAAAAACGGCTCTCTCGGTGGTCGCCAGCGGCTCACGGCACGGCGGCGGACCGGAGCGCTCCTGAGTCCGGAATGTTCTACCTCCGATGCGGGTTAGTTCGAAACAGCGGCCGAGTGGCGCCGCGTGTCAAGGCCACGATGCGTCGCACATCGGCAGCATCTAGACGGCGGCCCGCCGCGGCCCGGCAGCCGCGAATGACGGCGGGAAATCTGCCCGGCGATCCTCTCTGGACAGTCTGCGCAGCACCGCTCCATACTTTCGCCCTTTCAGGTCCGGACGGATGCAGATCCGGCTCCGGACGGTTCGGGCGGACGGCGCGCAGGAGAGACACCGAAGCATGTTCCAGGCCAGCACGTTCCAGGCCGCAGTCAGCCAACTCACGACGTCCCGCTGGGAGCTCGCGCACGAGGTCGAACGGCTCAAGGAGCATGGGTTCGACCGGCTGTCCCTCTGGCGTCCCAAGCTGTCCGACGTCGGCCCGCGGGCCGCCGCCGCGGTCATGGCCGCCGCGGGGGTCCGTGCATCGAGCCTGCAGTGGGCCGGCGGCTTCACCGGCGGTGACGGCCGCTCCTACCGCGAATGCGTCGACGACGCCGTGGAGGCGATCGAGGACGCGGCCGTCGTCGGAGCCGCCGCCGTCGTGGTCCACAGCGGCTGCCGCGGCGGCCACACCCGGGCGCACGCCCGCCGGCTGCTCGTCGGAGCCCTCGAGACCCTGGCGCCGGTCGCCCGCTCCGCCGGGGTCGTCCTGGCGCTGCGGCCGCTGCACGCGGCCGTGGCCGAACGCTGCAGTTTCCTGGTCGGCCCCGCGGAGGCCCTCGACGTCGTGGAGCAGATCGGCGACCCAGCGATCCGTCTGGCGATCGACCTGTGGCAGTTCGGTGACGATCCCGACCTGCTGCGGCTGCTGCCGAGGCTCGCGGCGACGACCGCTGTCGTGCAGGTGGCCGATCGCAGCGGCCCGCCGACCGCCGAACTCGAGCGCCGACCAGCGGGCCGCGGCACGCTGCCGCTGGAGCAGGTGGTGCTGGCCCTCCTCGACGAGGGCTTCGATGGCGGCTTGGAGTTCGACGCGGTGGGCGACGAGGTCGCCACGCTCGGATACGACGCGGTCCTGGCGGAAACCCGCGCGGTGGCCGCCGGCTGGAGCCGGGCCTTCGGCGATCGGCTGCTGTGGCCCCGGGGCACGTCCGCCTCGCCGGCGCATCTCCCCATCTGGGACGAGCGTCGCGATCAGTTCCGGTCGGCGGGATCCCGCAGGTCCCATGCCTCGAGCCAGGCGGTATCCCGCGGCTGAAGGCCGAAATCCTGCCGCAGACGACGGTCGAAGTCGTCCATGTGGGCCGCTCCGTAGAAGATGGCGAGCTTCCGCCGCCCCTGCGCGATCTGCTGGCGCAGGACGTCGAGCGCCGCGGCGTTGCGGTCGGTGATCAGCGACGATCCCTGTTCGCCGCCGAATGCTGCCGTCAGCACTTCCATGTCCGTGAACTGCTCGGCCATCAGCCGCCGCAGGATCAGCTCGCGGTTCGAGCCGAAGAGGATGCCGAAGAGGTCGCCGACGCCCACGTCGCCGCCCGACTGGCGGCTGCCTGCGCGGTCGGCCCTGGCCATGCTCTCCCGCATGAGCCGTGAGAACATCGTCCACCACGATTCGCCCCGCTTGGCCATCGCGGCGTCGAACTCCTGCGGCGAGAGGTCGGCGTGCACGAAGTTGCCCGCCGCATAGTCGATTTCGTCCAGCTGAAACGCCAGCCCCAGCATCTTCGTCAGCCCCTGCTGGGCCGAGCCGATGGCCCCCGAGGGCTTCCTGCCCGGCTTGGGAACGCGGGCGTTGTCGGGCGCCACAAGCTCGTAGAGCACCGCGTCGTAGTCGGTGAACAGCCGATCGAGCGTGTCGTAGTAGGTCCGACTGCCGAGGTGCACCGCACCGACGAGATCGACCTCCAGCGGCTCCCGCCCCGCCGCGGCGGCAGCCTCCCGCCCCTCCACATAGGTCACGACCGCCGTCTCGAGAGCCAGCGGTTTGCGGCGGCCATCGCGGCTGATCCGCAGGAACCGCTCGTCCGGCTCGGGGGCTCCGGGCTTGCGGTCGACACGATCTGGGGCGGCCGCAGGCCTGCCTCCAGCCTCCGGGGCGGGGCCCCGCGGCTCGGCCGCCGCGAGCGGCGTGGCCGTGGCAAGCCAGGCAAGCAGGGGCGTCAGTGCGGGCACGAGCAGGCTCGAAAGAACCCGCACCGCGGCGGGTGCTGAGGCCGCGCGGCGGGCCGGCCCGCGGAACTCGAAGGGAGCACTGGACATGGCGTGAACTCCGGAGGGCAGCCGGACGGCGGCCGCCGGCCCCCGCAGAATACCCGAGCCTGCCCCGTCCGCCACGCTTTTTCCGTGCGACGTGCGGAATCCCGGCTCGACCGGCAGAGTCCGCCAACTTTCGTCAACTCTTCTCGACGGCACGACCGATACATGAGGAGCAATCCGCATCGGCGGAACACTGGCTCCTGCTCCCCAGGACACCCAAGCGATGGTCACGAACGAGCGGTACAAGCGTCTGGTGGCTCTGATCCTCGTGATGGCGACGTGCGTGGCGCCGTGGACCGCGGCCCGCGGCGGCGACTGGATGCCGATGCTGCCGAACCAGGACTTCTACGACTTCCAGCTGTTCGCGCCGCCCGACCTGCAGGACTACGAGATCTATCCGGAGGCGAGCGAGGGCATCTACTTCAATTACGACCGCATCTACTGGGGCATCACGCCCCCGCGGGTGGCCGGCGTCGCCAGGACCGAAGTGGGCGGTAGCCTGATCCCCACGAGCCCGATTTCCCCCGAGTCGATCGTGCAGCTCAACAACAACTCCATCCAGGCGAGCGGCACCGCCAACACGAACATCATCGGCGGCGTCTACACATTCGGCTCCGACCCGCTGCAGCTCGACCTCAACACCAGCTGGATGCGGACCAAGATGGGCTGGGGCAACCGCTACGAGGGCGGCTGGATCTACGACAACCGCGGCGTGCACATCAGCTACTTCGCGATCGACCAGGCGCAGAGCTACCAGACCAACAGCGAGTTCGCGGCCTCGTCGCCCACGCAGACCTTCCTGCAGACGTCGGCATCGGGCGGCGGTGGGAACGGCGGCGGCGGCTTCGGCAACGTGAGCAACGCCCTGATCAGCAACTCGACCGTGACGAGCAGCCCGCCCCCCGACCACATCATCGCGCAGAAGCTCACCCAGGATCAGAACACCGAGATCATGAGCGCCGGCGTGGCGACGACCATCCGCCGGGAGCTGGGCCGCCGCGGCAGCGGCACCACCGCCCGCTTCGGCCTCGGCCCGCGGTTCATGCAGTTCGCCGACCGCTACAACCTCGGCTACGAGAGCAACCAGTACGCCTTCAACCGCGGACCGACCGGCTCGACGGGCGGCACCGGCGGCGGTGCCGGCGGCACGACCGGCGGCGGTGCCGGCGGCACGACCGGCGGCGGTGCCGGTGGCACGACCGGCGGCGGCACGACCGGTGGTGGTGGCGGCGGCACGACCGGTGGCGGCGGCGGTGGCACGACCGCCGGCGGTGGCGGCACGACGGCCGGCGGTGGCGGCACGACCGCCGGCGGCCTCGGCGGCACCGGCTCGCAGAGCATCCTCGTCAACAACTCCGCGGGCGACGTCCTGGGCATCAGCGGCTACGACACGCTCACCGGCCGCGGCCTCGGCTCGCCGCTCCAGGTCGGGGCATGGAACACGTCCACATTCAACAACATGGTCGGCCCCGAATTCGCCATGATGTTCGAGTCGCAGCAGGGCCGGTGGCTGTGGACGAGCGAGTTCAAGTTCACGGCCGGCTTCAACTGGCAGAACAACCTCTACAACGGCGCCAACTTCCCGAACACGCTCGGTGCCGACTACCTCCGGGCCACGTTCCAGCTGTCGAACGCGCCGCAGACGCAGACCAGCGCCCAGACCGGGGGTTCGACGCAGCAGCCCCCGCCGCCGCCGATGTTCATCCAGCTCTACGGCATCGGCCAGAACAACGCCGTCAACCGGGCGGAGCACAGGTTCGTGTTCACCCCGATCGGCGAATGGCGGCTCGGCACGGAATTCCGCGTCAGCGAGGCGATCCGCCTGCGTGCCGGCTACACCGGCATGTGGCTGGGGAGCATCGCCCGCGCCTCCACCAACACGGGCTACGTCACCCGCGACGCTCCGGTCAAGTTCGCGGCCCCGCAGGATCCCTCGCAGACCGCGAGCCTCACGAATCCGTGGGTGGTGAAGCTGACCGGCGACAATCCGACGAATCCCGCCGTCGTGAACGGCGCCCCCAACCCCTACTTCGTGCCCAACCCGCGTTACAACAGCATCGGCCCGGTGAACGGCGGCCAGGAATACGTCTTCACCAACGGCGTCGACTTCGGCATCGAGGTGCGGTACTGAGTTCACGCGAACAACCGGCATCCTGCCGGTGTTCGCTTGGCGGGCTCCGCGCTCACTTCACGAAAAACATCGCATCCTGCGATTTTTTCTTGGAAACCTCCAGTTTCTGGTGCTGCGCTCGGCATCCTGCCGAGCAGTCTTCTCGCAGCGCAACCGACGAGGGGCTGTCCGTGCCCCGGGAGCCGGGCTATGGGAGCGAGCGCAGCCTGGAGGGCGAAGCGAAGCGGACATGCAGTGAGCCGAGGCCTCGGATGGCCGAGGCGAACGTCCGGCGACGGGGCACGGACAGCCCCGAACCGTGGCCCATGGACAGCCGCGATCGGCGTCGCTCAGGCCACGGAGCTCGGCATCGACCGCTGCACGCCGCCGCGGCCGTAGCCGGGATCGATCTTCGCCAGCTCCTCCTGCATCGCGGCCACCGTCCGCCTGATCTGGTCGGCCGTGTGGCAGGAGGTGATGAAGAACCGCAGCCGCGCGGCCCGCTCCTCGACGGCCGGATAAAGGATCGGCTGCACGTTGATGCCTCGGGCGAAGAGCGCCCGTGAAAGCCGCAGGCTGTTCATCGAATTGCCGAGGATCACCGGCACGATCGCCGAGCCGCCTGAGGGGCCGGTGTCGAGGCCCGCCTCGCGGGCCAATTCCAGGAAGAGCCGGGCGTTGGCGTGCAGCTTCGCCACACGGTCGGGCTGCCGCTGCAGGAGCCGCAGGGCGCCCAGGGCCGCGCCGGCCGCGGCCGGCGGCAGGCCGACCGAGTACACGAAGCCCGGGACCGTGTACTTGAGCCAGCGGACGAGCGTCTTCGAGCCGGCGATGTAGCCGCCGCAGCTGCCGAGGGCCTTGGAGAGCGTGCCCATCCAGAGGTCGACGTCGGCGGGATTCACGCCGAAGTGCTCGCCGATGCCGCGGCCCCGCGGCCCCATGACGCCGATCGAGTGGGCCTCGTCCACCATGAGCAGCGCCTTGTGCCGCTTGGCCAGGGCGATGAACTGCGGCAGGTCGGCGAAGTCGCCGTCCATGCTGTAGATGCCCTCGATCACGATCAGCACGCGGCGGTACTGGCCGCGCATCTGCGCGAGCAAGGCGTCGGCGGCCGCGAAGTCGTTGTGCGGGAACGGACGGCGGCGGGCCCCGGAGAGCACCGCGCCCTGGAGCAGACTGTTGTGGGCCAGGGCGTCGTGCAGCACGAGGTCGCCGGGGCCGACGACGTGGCCGATGACCGTCTCGTTGGTGGCGTGGCCGCCGACGAAGGTCACCGCATCCTCAACGCCGATCGTCCGGGCAATCTCCCGCTCGAGCTCGAGGTGGATCGTCTTCTCGCCGGAGACGAGCCGGCTCGCCGACACGCTCGACCCGAAGCGATCGAGTGCCGCCTTGGCCGCCGCCGTGACCTCCGGTTCGCCCGACATGCCGAGGTAGTTGTAGGTCGCCCAACTCACCATCTCCCGGCCGCCGATCACGGTGCGGTCGTTGGTCAGCCCCTCGTGCACGCTGAAGTAGGGATTCTCGAGGCCGGCGTCCCGCACGATGGCGAAGTTCTGCTCGAGGGCGCGGACCTCCGGAAACTCCGCGATCACGTGGGCGTCGCGGGGCACGTCGCCGCCGGACGGCGCGGCGGCTGTCGTCCGCGACTGCACCGGCATGTGGTCGAGGATCGCCTCGGTGACCTCGCGGCAGGTCTCGATCTGCGGCAGCACCTGCTCGGGGAACCGGGCGCCGAAGGTCTCCTCCAGGCTGGCGACGATCTCCATCCGCTCCAGCGAGTCGAGCCCAAGTTCGACGATGTTGGTGTCGAGCGTGAGGTCACCGGCCCGCTCCTTCGCGATCTTGCGGACGTGCTCGAACACCGTCCGCACGACGTCTCCCGGCAGGTCGCGATCGGGACGGTGGCCGCGCGACGCCTCGCCGACCGGCCGCTGCCGGGCGAGCCGCGGTGCCTCGCCCCCGGAGGGAGGAGCCGCCGGCTGGGCCGCCGCCAGCCAGCCGATGTGCTGCTCGACCACCTCGAGCGAGCCGTCGAGAAATTGCCGCTTGCAGGCATGCCGCTGGATCTTGCCGCTGGAGGTCTTCGGCACGCTGTTGGGCCGCACGAGCACGATCGCCTCGGCCGCCAGTTCGTGCTCCGTCGCCAGCCGCTTGCGGATAGCCTCGAAGGCCCCGGCCGTCTCGGCGGAGTCTCGCTTGCCACGCTCGACCTCGGCGACGATCACGACCCGCTCCCGCTCGTCCACGTCGACGGCGAAGGCGGCCACGGAGCCGGCCCGCACCAGCCCGCTCGCCTCCTCGACGGAGTGCTCAATGTCCTGCGGGTAGTGGTTGCGGCCGCGGATGATGATCAGGTCCTTGAGCCGCCCGGTGACGAACAGCTCGCCGTTGTCGAAGAAGCCGAGGTCGCCCGTCCGCATATAGGGCCCGGCGTTGGGCCGCCACTTCGCCACCGGCTGGCCCGCGGTCGCCTGCTCGGACTGCGACAGCATCGCGCCGAACGTGGCCGCGGAGACGTCGGGGCGGTTCCAATAGCCCTGGGCGACACTCGGGCCGCTCACCCAGATCTCGCCGACCCGTCCGGGAGGCAGCGCCTCGCAGGTCTGCGGATCGACGATGAGCACGTCCTGGCCGTCGAGCTCGCGGCCGCTGCCCACGAGCCGCCGCGCACCGGTGCCGCCGGTGGCCCGCGCCGCCGCCGTTCCCGTCTCGATCGACGACGCGTCGAACGACCGGACCACCGGCTGCTCGAACTTCATGCCGCCGGTCACCATCAGGGTGCTCTCGGCGAGGCCGTAGCAGGGGTAGAACGCCTCCCGCCGGAAGCCGCAGGGGGCGAACGCCTCGCTGAAGGCGTCGATCGTCTCGGCCCGCACCGGCTCGGCGCCGTTGAAGGCCAGCGTCCAGCTCGAGAGGTCGAGCGTGGCCCGCTGCTCCGGTGTGGTCTTCCGCACGCACAGCTCGTACGCGAAGTTTGGCCCGCCGCTGATGGTGGCCCGGTACTTGGAGATCGCCTGCAGCCACCGCAGCGGCTTCTGCAGGAAGGCCACGGGCGACATCAGCACGTTGAACTTGCCGCCGTAAAGGGGCACGAGGATGCCGCCGATCAGCCCCATGTCGTGGAAGCTCGGCAGCCAGAAGACGCCCGACTGGCTCCGCGTGATCTCGAAGGCCTGCATGATCCGCAGCGAGTTGTGCAGCAGGTTCTCGTGCGAAAGCATCACGCCCTTCGGCGTGCCGGTCGAGCCGCTGGTGTACTGCAGAAACGCCAGCGTGCTGCCGTCGATGTCGGGCCGCTCCCAGCGGTCGGCCCAGGCCACGTCGAGTTCGCTGTCGACCTTCCAGATCAGGTTTTCGAGGCTCGGCGCCGTCGCCCTCAGGGCGTCGAAGCGGTCGAGCACGTCGCGGGTGGTGAGAGCGACCGACGCGTTGGCGTCGGAGGCGATGGCCTCGATCCGCTCCACCGACCGGTTCTTGCGGGGCGGGTAGGCCGGTACGGCGATCGCCCCGCCGTACAGGCAGCCCATGAAGGCCGCGATGAAATCGAGGCCGGAGGGATAGAGCAGCAGCACCCGCTTGCCCGCCATCCCCTCGCTCGCCAGCCACGCCCCCACCGCCCGGGCCTTCCGGTCGAGCTCGGCGTAGGTGATGTTGAGCTCCTCGTTCTCCCCATCGACGAGGAAGGTGAACGCACGGTCATGGGGCCGGTAGGCCGCCCGCTGCCGCAGGAGGTCCACGATCGTGGGGGCGATCGAGGCTTCGGTGTTCGGATTCGGGTTCACGTGCTGGGAAGCCTCCTGCCGCTGCAGGCCGCAAAAACGCCGCCGGGCCGCCTTGGCCTCGCATTCTGTCGGCAGGAATTCCCTGCGGCCACCACAGTCTATCTGTCCGCGCCAGACAACCGGAAGTTTCGGTCCGGACGCGGGCCTGACCCTGCGTTTTGCCGCTGCAACGCCGGTCGTGCGTGCTGGGAAACCTCGTCGCGTCGCGACGGGTCGCGACGGTCAGTCGGACGGAGGCAGGGTGCGCCGGTCCGCGAAGGTCTGCTCCAGCCGCACGAAGGCGTCGGGGGCGATCTGCTCGGCCCGCACGTCGGCGGCGAGCCCCAGCGTCGCGTAGACGGCGGCGACGCCCGCCGCAGCCGCGTCGTCCTGCTTGCCGCCGGCCATCCGCACGAGCACGCCGCGGAGCAGCTTCCGCCTGTGGCAGAAGACGTCGCGTACGAAGTCGTGGAAGCGGCCCAGGTCGGCGATCGCGGCGCGGCGTTGCGGCTCCAGTTCCAGGTGCACGATCGCGGAGTCGACCTTGGGCCGGGGCCAGAACACCGTCGGCGGCATGATCCGCACGATCTCTCCGCGGCACTGGCTGCCGACCCACACCGAGAGGCTGTTGTAGGCGTGGGAGCCGGCGGCCGCGGTCATCCGCTCTCCCATCTCCCGCTGCACGGTCACCGTGGCGGTGTCGAAGGGCCGCGGCAGGGCCAGAAGATTGGAGATGACCGGCGTGGCGACGCAGTAGGGCAGATTGGCCACGAGCCGGAACCGGCCGTCGGGACAGGCGGCCCGGGCGGACTCCACGGCCTCGAGGACCGCGGGCGCGAGCCGGTGCTTCGCGGCCAGCACGTCCCCCTCGACGAAGTCGACGCGGTCGGCGAGCCCGGGGTCGACGGCCACCAGCCGGTCGCGGGCCAGCTGGGCCAGCCGGGGATCGATCTCGACGCTCACCACCCTGCCCGCCGCCTGGGCGAGCCGCTCCGTCAGGGCGCCCGTGCCGGCTCCCACCTCGAGGACGACGTCGCCGGGACCGATGCCCGCCGACCGCACGAGCAGGTCGAGCAGGTTCAGATCAACGAGGAAATTCTGCCCCTTGCGGGCGTCGATCACGAAGCCGACCTGGGCGAAGAGCTGCTTCAGGTAGGCCGTCGTCTGCCGGGATGGCTCGCCCCTGACAGCGGCCCCTGACTCCTGCGGAGCCGCCGCCGGCCGCCGCGCGGTGTCGCCCCGCGGCGGCTTCGTGGCTTCGGACCTTGGCCGCTTCGCAGGGCCGCGCTGCTGCCGGTCCTGCGGCGCGGGCCGACGCCTGCCGTCACCGCCGCGATGGCCTGTCATCCGCGGTGCTCCTGCGGCCCGGCCGCATCGCCGCGGCACGCCAGCCAGCGGTCGACGTACTTGAAGACGAGGTCGGTCTCGAGATTGACGGTATCGCCCTCGACCAGGCCGCCGAGGGTCGTGCAGGAGAGCGTGTGCGGGATGAGCGCGACGCTGAACCACTCCGGCGTCGCGTCCACGACCGTGAGGCTGACGCCGTCGATCGCCACCGAGCCCTTCGCCGCCATCTGGCAGAGCAGGGCAGGGGGGGCCGCGAACCGGCAGGTGACCCATTCCCCCTGCACGAGCCGGGCCGCGAGCCGTCCCTGGCCGTCGACGTGGCCGGTGACGAGGTGGCCGCCGAGCCGGTCGGAAAGCCGCAGCGACCGCTCGAGGTTCACGCCGCTGCCAGCCGCCAGCCGCCCCAGCGACGTGCGCTGGAGCGTCTCGGGTCCCAGCTGGAACTCGAGCCCGGTGCCGGCGATCCGCACGACCGACAGGCAGCAGCCGCTGACGCAGATGCTCTCCCCGATCCGGGCGCCGTCCGCCAGCGGGCCGGCATCCACGAGCAGCCTGACTCCCGGAGGCTCGGCCGTCACCGCGATCACCCGGCCGAGCGCTTCGACGAGTCCGGTGAACATGAGAGCGGCCCGGGGGGCGACGAGGCGGAGAAAACGGGGCGACGGCCCTGTCCCGCCCCGAGAATAGCCCACGCCGGCCACGTCGGCCATGACCGGCGGGCGACGGCCTTGCGTACGGGGCCACCGCTGGCACAATTGCCGCCTGATCCTGATGATCCTGATCCCGGTCGCTGCGATGGCCGCCATCCCGTCGCCCGCTCCGTCCCGTCCGCTCCTCCCCACCCTGCACGAGGCAACTCCCCCATGTCCACGATCGTCGACATCCACGCCCGCCAGATCCTCGACAGCCGCGGCAATCCCACGATCGAGGTCGACGTGAGCCTCGCCGACGGCGCGTTCGGACGGGCGGCGGTGCCGTCGGGGGCGAGCACGGGCGCCCACGAGGCCTGGGAGAAGCGCGACGGCGACAAGGGCGTCTACCTCGGCAAGGGCGTGCTCGAGGCGGTGGAGAACGTCAACACGCGGATCGCCGAGGAGCTCGAGGGCTGCGACGCGCTCGACCAGACGACCGTCGACGAGCGGATGCTGGAGCTCGACGGCACTCCGAACAAGAAGAACCTCGGCGCCAACGCGATCCTCGGCGTCTCGATGGCCGTGGCCCACGCGGCGGCGGAGCACTGCGGCCTGCCGCTCTACCGCTACCTCGGCGGCGCGACTGCCCGGCTGCTGCCCGCCCCGATGATGAACATCATCAACGGTGGCGCGCATGCCGACAACCCGCTCGACGTCCAGGAATTCATGGTGATGCCGCTCGGCTTCGACACCTTCGACGACGCCCTTCGCGCCGGCGTCGAGACATTCCACGCGCTGAAAAAAGTGCTCAAGGACAAGAAGCTGGCCACCGCGGTCGGCGACGAGGGGGGCTTCGCCCCGCACATCGGCACCTGTGCCGAGGCGCTCGAGGTGATCCTGGCCGCGATCTCGAACGCCGGCTACAAGCCGGGCAAGGAGATCTCGATCGCGCTCGACGTGGCCGCCACCGAGCTCTACGACTCGAAGACCGGCACCTACACGATCGAGGGCAAGTCGCTCGATTCGGCCGGCATGGTCGACTTCTTCGCGAGCCTCGCGGGCCGGTACCCGATCGTGTCGATCGAGGACGGCTGCTCCGAGGATGACTGGAAGGGCTGGAAGCTGATCAGCGAGAAGCTGGGTGAGAAGGTGCAGCTCGTGGGCGACGACCTCTTCGTCACGAACTCCGAGCGGCTCTCCCGCGGCATCGCGGAGGGCGTGGCCAACAGCATCCTCGTGAAGGTCAACCAGATCGGCACGCTGACCGAGACGATCGCGGCGGTGTCGCTCGCCCATCGGGCCGGCTACACCTCGATCTCCAGCCACCGCAGCGGCGAGACGGAAGACGCCACGATCGCCGACCTCGCGGTCGGCCTGTCGACCGGCCAGATCAAGACCGGCTCCGCCTCCCGCAGCGACCGGATCGCGAAGTACAACCAGCTGCTGCGGATCCAGGAGTCGCTCGGCGACGGCGCCATCTACGCCGGCCGCGACGTGCAGGCCCGTTGGCCCGGCATCGCCTGAACGGGATCGCCGTCGCCGCCTACGATGAGGGCATGGACGTCGAGCCCGTAGCACAGCAGCCACCAGCGCGGGAGCCCTTCCGCCCCACCGACAGCCCGTGGTTCTGGGCGACGGCCTTCTCGCTCATGGCGCTCGTCGGCATCGGCCTGATCGCCCCGAAGTTCGCCGTCCGGCAGCGGCAGGTGGAGGGCCGCTTCCTGGGCCGGCAGCAGGCCGCCGAGGAGCGGGCCCGGCGGGCCGCCGGCCTGCCTCCGATCGACCTCGCCGCCGAGGCCCGCGACCGCGAGGTGGCGGCGCCCGCCCGCATCGTGCCGCTCTGGACGCTCGCCACGGCGGCCGGCCTGGCGGCGATCGGCTCCGGCATCATGCTCCGCCGCGAATACCTGTCACACGAATACCTGGCACGGCGGTGAGCCGGCGACGTCAGCCGATGATCGACCGGCGGCGGGAGACGTAGTCCCACACGACGAACCGGTCGAGCTCCTTGCCGGCCGTGAAGAACACGCGGCCCTGGGCCGCCTCGGCGAGTCGGTAGGCGAACTGGATGTCCTCCCGCGACTGCGACCAGCCCGAGAGCAGGAAGACGTTCACGACGATGCCCTCGCGGCGGCAGGCCTGCGCCTCGCGGAGCGTGGCCTCCTCCGTTCGCCGGTGCGGCGGATAGAGCAGGAACAGCTGGCTCCCCTCGAAGTGCGCCGTGGGCAGGCCGTCCGTGATGACGATCACCTGCCGGTTGGGCGTATCCTGCCGCGCCAGATGCTGCCGCGACAGCTGCAGCGCGTGCTGGATGTTGGTGAAGTGCGGCGGCACGTCGGTCTCGGCGATCCGCGGGTCGCTCATGTCGGCCCGCAGCCGCACCACGGAGTCGAAGATCGTGACGGGCTTGGGCATCATCCGCACGATCTCGGCCGCGGGCCGGGGCTTCGCAAACGAATACATCTCGATGAACTGCAGGAAGTCGCCCGGAAACTCCCGCTGCACCAGCCCCTGGAGCGCGAGCGCCATCCGCTTCACGCTCACGTGCAGCCCGCCGTACCGCATCGACCCGCTCATGTCGAGCACGACGGTCGTGGCGCACTTCGGGGAGTTGCGGGTGCGGTGCACCTCGATGTCCCGCGGCTGCAGCCGCAGCCCGCGGGGCGGGGCCGCGCCGGCTTCGCCGGCCTGCCGGAGCATGCAGTTGACCAGCGAGCCGGGGATGTCCATGTGGGCCACGGAGTCACCAAACTCGTAAGGCCGCGTCGGCACGAGTTCCACCGCGCCGTCCCCCTGGATCGCCACCTGGTGGCGGCCGGTCCGCGAGGGATCGAGCGCCGAGAAGATCTGCTCGAGCAGCTTGCCCTGGAAGGTGCGCAATGCCTTCGGCGTCAGCTCGTAGCCCCGCTTCGTCCGCTCGAGCCCCTGCTGCGCGGCAGCCTGCTCCACGAGCTCCTGCACCTGCCGGCGGAGCACGTCGAGCTCGTCGAGCTGCTCCTGCTCGACGTACCGGCCGAGCGCCTCCATGTCGATCAGGCCGATGCGGGCGTTCTTCTTCGCCTCCTCGAGCCGCCGGAGCAGTTCCTCGATCGTCTCCAGCTCCTCCTTGAGCTCGAGCGCCTCGGCCACCGAGAGCTTCTCGCGGCCGGTGAAGCTCCACTTCGCCCCCAGCTCGTCGACCTGGTAGACCTCGCCGAGCCGCTCGACGAGCCCCACCAACTGGGCTCCGAACCGGCCCTGGTCGTCGCGTTGGAAATCGTCCTGGGCGTACCAGAGCCGCTCGAGCTGGCGGATCTGCTCCTCGCGGACGGCGCGGTTGAAGGCGTCGCGATGCTTCGCCGGCGGCTGCACCTGCTGCGCGGCGGCATGGAAGGCCTTCCGCGCCTTCTTCCGCACGGAGTCGGCCTCGTACCGCTCGAGCAGCTTGCGGCGCCGCTCCTCGAGCGTCTCGATCATGCGGGCGAGCGACGGCCCGAGGCCCCGGATCTGCTCGGGGTCGAGCATCACTGCGTCGGCCAGCTGCTCCTCGGTGAGCTCGTCGATGTCGCCGAACTCGAGGAGGTGCTCCATCGCCGGGGTCACGAGGTCCACCTGCGGCGGCCGCGGCGGAGGAATCCGCGCGGGGTCGTACCGTTGGTAGCTGTGGACGATGCCGCCGAGCGTATCGCGGTTGGGCATGGTTGAAGGGCTTTCGGGAGGATGATCAGGGCCGCGACCAAACGGGGTGGCGGCAGTTCGGGGCCGCCCATGCCCCTCACGGACACTCGAAGGCTGCGACGCTACCGAAATCCTCCCGTGTCGTAGATCGTGCGGCCGTGCGACTGCACCCGCGAGATCCGTTCGGTGGCGTAGAGGCCGGCGAGCACGAACTCGATGCAGCTGGCCCGCACCGCCGGATCGGCCGAGACGTTCACCTCGAAGGCCTTCTGCCAGACGGCGGGCACCTCTTCCACGACCCGCTCGTAGGCGGCGGAGGGCACCGTGTCGCCCACCTCGATCCGCGCCCCCGCGCTGAACACCTGCGCGATCTCGTCGAGACCGTGCTTCTCCACGTACTCCTCGAAGACGGCGGCGATCGCCTCCGCGATCACGCTGTCGAGCACCTGCCGCTCGGTCATCTGGTGGCTGCCCATCAGGTCGAGCTCCAGCTTGCCGAGGCTCGACGCGTAGAGGTGGCCCAGGTCGCTGATCCGCGGCACCGCCGGCCGCTCACCGAGGCGGATGGCCCGCTGCCGGGCGCTGGCGATCGCCGTCTCGTAGTTGGCGATCGAAAACCGGGCGCTCACGCCCGACTGCTGGTCGATGAACTTGCTCTTCCGCGCCGCGATCGTGATCTGCTCCAGAATCTCCTTCATGAAGGAGGGCACCGCCACCGGCCACTCCCCGCCGACGTCGATGCCCGCCTCCTGCTCCGACACGCGGATGCCCAGCTCGCGATCGCGGGGATAGTGCGTGTGGACCACCGCGCCGATCCGGTCCTTCAGCTGCGGGATCACCTTGCCGGAGCGGTTGTAGGTCGACGGGTTCGCCGAGAAGAGCAGCATCACGTCGATGTCGAACTTCACCGGGTAGCCGCGAATCTGCACGTCCCGCTCCTCGAGGATGTTGAACATCCCCACCTGCACGAGCTCATCGAGCTCGGGCAATTCGTTCATCGCAAAGATGCCGCGGTGCATCCGCGGGATGAGGCCCAGGTGCAGCGCCTCCTCGCTGGCCATGCTCGTGCCCCCGGCCAGCTTGGCCGGATCGATCTCGCCGATGATGTCGGCGAACTTCGTCCCCGGTGCGAGCCGCTCCGCGTAGCGGTCGGACCGCGGCCACCAGGCGATCGGGATCTGGCCGGGGTCGCGGTCGGCCACCAGCCGGCGGCCGGCGGCGGTGATGGGGGCATAGGGATCGTCGTGCAGCGGGATCGCCGGATCGTCGAGGTAGGGCAGATGCTCGTCGAGGAACCGGGCGAGCAGCCGCATCAGGCGGCTCTTCGCCTGCCCCTTCTCGCCGAGGAAGAGCATGTCATGGCCGGCCAGCAGCGCGACGCTGATCTCCGGGATCACCGTGTCGTCGTAGCCGACGATGCCGGGGAAGAGTTCGTCGCCGTCGCGGAGCAGCCGGGTGAAGTTCTCGCGGATCTCCTGTTTCACGGTGCGGCTGCGCCAGCCGCTGGCGCGGAGTTCGGCGAGGGTGCGGGGGCGGGGCTCGGGCATGCGGTGCGTTCTCCGGGGGGACGCACCGATTGTAGGCGCACCGGACCGCCACGGCCCGATTTCGGCGCGGGCCCGGCCTCGGCGGCCGACTCCGATCCGGTGGCGGCGAAGCCCCGGCGCGACGGCGTCAGGCGGCCGGCAGCTGTGCCGCCGGCTGCAGCGGCAGGCGGATCGTGATCGCGGTGCCCCGGCCGACGCCGCTCTCCACGCGGATGCGGCCGCGGTGGGCCTCGACGATCTCCTTGCACGCGGTCAGCCCCAGCCCGGTGCCCCCCTTGCCGGTCTCGTCGGGCCCCGCCTTCGTCGAGAAGCGGGGCTCGAAGATCCGCCGCATCACCTCGGGCGTCATGCCGCTGCCGGTGTCGCGGACCATGAGGTCGACGAGCCCGCTGGCGGCGTCGTGCGACAGCCTGAGGATCAGCCGGCCGCCCCCCTGCATGGCCTGGCGGGCGTTGACCATGAGGTTGAGCAGCACCTGCTGGATCTGGCCCGGGTTGGCGAGCACCTTCGGCACCGGGGCGAACTCCCGCTCGACCTGCACCCGATACTTCATCATCTCGCGGTCGAGGAGCACCAGCACGTCCTCGATCAGCACCTGGAGGTTCACGGGCTCCATGCGGCTGGTGCCCTGCCGCGACATGCCCAGCACGCTGGCCGTGATCTTCGCGGCCCGGGTGCCCGCCGAGAGGATCCGCTCCAGGGCCTTGTCGCGGGTCGGCTGGTCGCGGTGCCGCAGCCCCATGCGGGCGTAATTCAGGATGGTCGTCAGGGCGTTGTTGAACTCGTGGGTCGTCGTGCCGAGCAGCTCCCCGAGGCCGGCGAGCTTGCGGGCGTCGAGAATCTGCCGCCGCAGCTCGGCGATCTCGGCCGCGTGCCTGTGCCGCGCCGCCTCGAGCTCGCGCCGCAGCGCCGCGGCGTCGTCGGGACGCGCGGCGGCCGGACCGGTGAACCCGGTCGGCGAACAGTCAGATGGAGCAGTATCCCCCTGCGGCACGATGTCCTCGCCCTCACCAGCCCCCATGCCCGACCGCCTTGCGATTCCGGTAGCCGTTCCCCACGCCGCAGAGATTCCGCAGCGGGCAGAGCCGGGCCAACCGGGGTTTTCGCCCGGTCGCTCCCCCCCAAACCACTGACGGGCCACGACGTGCGGCTCCACCTCGCGTATCGACCTCGCGAACGGAGCGAGGCTACAATTCGCCCGTCGCACCTCTCGGCCTGCTCGACCGTTCAACTTCGGGCCACTCCGGGCCTCTTTCTCAGTTTTCCCCGCCCCCTGCCGACCAGTGGAGTCCCCATGCAAGACGCCCGCAGACTCGCCGTGACGGCCGCAGTCACCCCGCCGATCAGCCGGCGGCGCGGCATGACGCTGGTGGAACTGCTCGTCGTGATCTCGATCCTCGGCCTGCTCGTCGGCATGCTCCTGCCGGCGGTGCAATCGGCCCGCGAGGCGTCGCGGCGGTCGACCTGCATGTCCAACCTCAAGCAGATCGGCCTCGCCATGCAGATGTACATCGACCGGACCAAGCCCAACCGGTTCCCGGTGGCGGCCGCCATGCCCAGCATGGAGCCGACCTTCTACGTCGCCGGCTCCCGCCCGCTCTATCCGAGCATCGCCGGGGCCCTCGGTCCCTTCATCGAGGACAACAAGCAGGCGTTCCGTTGCCCGTCCGACACGGTCTTCTTCTTGCGCGACCCGAGCTCTGCGGCGATCACCACGGCTAAGTCGCTGCTGGCCGCGATCCCCGACGCCCAGAAGCCCGCCGAATACAAGGACGCGAACCTTTCCCTCGAGGGCACGAGCTACGAGTATCCGCAGCGCCGGCTCACGACCACCGACGGCGCCACGGGCAAGCTGCGCGGGCGGAGCCGTGAGGAGGCGATCCGTTATGGCGGGCAGCTGGGCGCGACGTCGAAGCTCTGGGTGCTCTACGAGTTCTCGGCCTTCCACGCCACGGGCTGGGCGACGATGTTCGGCGCCGACGTGTCCGGGATGAACGATCCCGGTGACGGTCAGTCCTGGACGCCGCCCGAGGGCGCCCGCAACTTCCTCTACCTCGACGGCCACGTCGACAACCTCTAGCTGGCGGCGGAAAAAGCCCTCCATGGCCTTTTTCCACGGCAGCGGCGGATGACTTCACCCACGGCCTGCCAGCACAACTTCTCCCTCACCCCCGAGAACGGCCACCATGAGCACTGCTTCCGCGCGATCCGGCTCCTACCCACAGGATGACGACGAATCGTCGATGCGGCCCGCCGTCCTCTGGCTGCTCGTCATCGGCGGCGTGGCACTGCTGGCATTCCTGCTCGCCTGGCTGTTCGGGTGGATTCGGTTCACCACCGACCCGCGGCTGGCGGAACTCAAGAAGCTCCAAGCGGAATACCGCGAGCAGTTCATGGCCAACGGCGGCCCCGCCACCCTCGATCAGGCCAAGGAGGCGGTGGCCGCGATGGGGC